>NZ_JBHTBJ010000005.1:0-326226 GCF_042664765.1 Paractinoplanes rhizophilus
CCCAACCCCCGGCCCGGAGAGCCGGCGCGTCCGCAGCGACACGCGGCACACCGACACCCAACCCGAGCGGACAAAACGGTCAGCCGAAACGGACTACGAGGGAGCGAAACCCTCTGATGGATCGAGGTTGGCGCGCCAGTCCACGCCGAGTTCGACCTTTGAGGTGTGGCCGTCGCCGGCAACGGTCAGTCGGGCGAATGTGTCGTAGCGCCGTTCGATCTCAACGGCGAGTCCGTCGTCCTCGTACGCCTGGATCACGGCGGTAACCGCGTCGGCGAACTCATCGCGACGGTCCCAGGCGGTGAAAAGATCGACGTCCTCGCTGGGCCGTTCCAGAAGGCCCGCCGCCTGAACCGCGTAGCCGCCCGCGAGCGCGAAGCCGTACTGCTTGGCGGCTGCGAGCCCGGTCTGGGCGAGCCGTTCGTGAAAGGGGTCCACGGGCTATGCGGCGTCCGCTCGGGTGGCGGCGAGGTCGGGGAAGCGTTCTTCCCAGCGCCGCCGGAGCGGCGGCGGCAGCCAGAGGGTGGGCCAGAGCCGAAGGAGTACGTCCCCGGAGAGCCAGGCGCGCAGATCATCGGCGGTCGCTGCTTCGGTCAGCACCACCTTGTACATGCTGGCCAAACGTGCGGGCCGGGACAGGTCATACTCAGGATGGCCGGACCAGTCGAGGCGGTGGGGCAACGTGACCACTCCACGCGTGGGCCCGCTCAGCTCGTCGAGCGAGTCGGCGACGACATACGGTTTCCGCTCACCGTACGAGACGTAGCCCCGCGGCGGCCGGGTTACCGGCTCGTGCTGCCGGGCGTCAATGCCGCCAGGGAACTCACCCATGCCTCCTAGCGTACCGGATTCCGGTAACGCTCCGTGCGCATGATCTGAGCGTGAGGTGCCAGGCTGCTCGGCGCGTGGCTCTCGCCCCTACGGCGAGCGGACCTCGGCGAAGACTGAAGCGTTCGTCGCAGTACTGGTACGAGTGCTCCCTGTCGAGATCTACCGCGCCGCTGACTGCAGCGGGCGAGTGGATAGATACCTTGTCGTTCCGTATGGGTAAGTCTCGGATTCTATCCATGGGAGGGCTGTCAGGGCTCCCGTCAACCTTCACAACGGGACAGACGCTGGCCACGGGTGTGCACCCACGCGATCTGTACGCGGCTCGCGACGGTGGCGAACTCGTCGAGTTGTCGCCGGGGGGTCGTCGCGCGGATGCGCCAGCGGCGGCGTGCCCGGATCTGCTGGCAATCTCGCTGCGGGCTCCGTGGGCGGTGTGTGTCTGCTGTCTGCGGCAGCGGTGCACGACCTGTCCGACGAGATCCCGGTGGCGGTGCATATCGCCGTACCGCGCCGGACGTGGCCGCCGAAGCTCGATCACCCGCCGGTTGAAGCGACCATGCTGCCCTGGCGGCCGCGCCAGCTGATTCTGCTGGTCAATGAGCAGATGCTGCTGCCAGTGCTGATGCCGCTGGCGCCGGCCGCCAGCGCGTCATCCCGAATCGGCCCAGAAATCGCCGCAGCCTTGGCTGCTCATCAAACCCCTGTCTCCCTCGTCGACGGTGAATTGAGCCAGATGCGTGACTGCCGGTTTGCTCCGACCGCCAATCGCAGCGTTGTCGGCATCATGACGGATTTCTCCCTCCTTGCAGACGTCTACCGGCAAACCGATCGTGACCTCAACCTGCTGGAGCTGGCCAAGAAACTGGCCACGACGCCATGCGGTCCGCTCTATCGTCGCCACACCAGCCCGGACAGAGAGCTTCAGGCGTTCCTGCGGGCGGTATGACCAAGCTGGTTGGTGTCGAGCCGGCGGACCGTTGGGAGTGGCGGAGTCGCGCCTGTATTGAGGCGTGGCAAATGTGTGAACGGTAGCCTTCAAGGTGCTTCTGCGGTAGCCGTGGGCGGAGGCACTGCGTTGAGCCTGGTCGACCAGACTGAGGGATCGTGCGCTCCGGATTCTCCGCCATCCGTCTACTGCCCGCCGCGCGCTCGCAGAGCACAGTTCGACGGCTACCTTAACCGCACCGTCGAACGAGACTTCCCCGAGCAAGGACACCTGGTACGCCGCCCCGACGCCCTGCGCGGATGGCTGGCCGTGTACACCGCCGCGACGGCAACCTCCAGTTCCTACGACGCCATCCTGGACACAGCCACCCCGGCGAGACCAACAAGCCCGCCAAGAGGCCCACGACCGTGTACCGCGACGTGCTGTCGCAACCGTGGCTGCTCGATCCGTGCCCGGCTGGCTGCCCAGCCGCAGCGCCTTCACCCGGACGGCGGATGGATTGAATCGATGGACATCAACGGCCAGTCGGATCGAGGACAGAGTCGGACGGACGACACTATTACCGTGAGTACGCATTGCATTGACGGAGCGAGAGGGAGGCGGTGTGCCAATCGCGGCGAGTCTCCAGGTTCCGTCCGTCCAAAGGAATGCGATCAAGGACGGTGCGAAATACGGTGCGCCGATGACTACGAGCGCCAACTCCGTCATCGCTGCCATCGATGCCCGTCGTCCGGGCCTGAAACTCGCCAAAAAGTACTCGCTGCTGTTCTTCGTCCAGGGCCACCACATCGCCCACTTCGGCAGTCCGCTGTTCGACGAACCCATCACCGCCACCGACCGCGGTGTCTCGGTTCCTGACGCCGACGGCAGCCCGGCCGAGCAGCCGGACAGCGAGGGCCCGCTCAACACCATCGGCTACGTCATTGAGCGCTACGGTGCCCTGTCGCCGGCCGACCTTCGCACCCTCATTCAGTCATCGCAGCCGTGGCAGGCCGCGACCAAGCCGGGAGGCGGCGGGCGCATCGACCCGGACATCCTGCGTGACTGGTTCCGCCGCGACGACGAAACCAACGACCCCGACGACGAACGGCCCAACCAGGCCGAACGCGCCCAGGCCGAAGGACTTTGGAAGGCCCACAAGGCGCAGCAAGCCTCCTGACCTGCGAGGGAGCGGTATGGCCGAACCATATGGCCCGTGGCGGCTCGACGACTTCGAATCGAAGCTTCACGAGTGGGGTCCGACCGTTCCGCTTCCCGGCGAGGTTTACGCCGAGGTCGAAAGGTGGATCACCACCCGCGCTGACCGTCCACGGGGCGGCGCCGTCTTGGTCGACGGTGAGGAAAACGTATGGCAGGCTCCGGTGACCTACCTGCCCGATCTGGATAGCGCTCTGCAGCGGGTGGTGTGCGCCTACCGCATCATCGAGGCCGAGCACCGGATCGTGTGTGAGCTGTTCTCGATCCTGCCGACCTCGATCGACCCGGAGGCGGACACGTGAGCAGCCACTGGGAGTTGAAGGAGTTCAGGGTGCTGTTTCCTCGCTGGCGCGACCTCAGCGAGCCGAAACCTCCCCCCGACGTGGCGAAACGCATCGACATCTGGTGGCGCGGCCTCGAGTTCTCCCCGGATCGCCCGCGCGCTGACCGGGTCAGCCCGGACAGGGACCCCGTCGGCAACCTGTGGTGGACATGGGTTCCGAACGGCGACTGGACAGACGAGCAGAAACGCCGCTTCCGGGTCGTCTGCTACATGCGGGTCTTCGAGCACGATGATCCGCGGCGGATTGTCTGCGAGAAGTTCGAGACGTGCGAAGCCATACCGCCGGCCGCCGGAACCGTCGCCTGAACTTCGGCACACTGCGGCTGATCACCTACGGGGCAGCTGCCAACCTCGGTCAGTACTGCCTTGTACATGCTGGCCAGGCGCGCGGGCCGGCTCAAGTCATACTCGGGGTGGCCGGACCAGTCGAGGTGGCGCGGCAACGTGATCACGCCGGTCAAGCCCCGCCGGAGTCCGGCTCCCGGTCGAGCGGCACCGCGCCTGGCCTTTCCCGCCGCAGACCGAACACGCAGGTGCCGCATATCGAAAGCCCGCGGCGCCACGAATCGAGCCCGGTGTCCGAAGCGTCTCGCCGGCCCGACGGCCCGATCGGGGTCTGATGTCCGACCCGGGTAGGTTGGGCGACTGTGGCGTGGTTCACCGAGGTTGATCTCGAAGAGTTGGCCGGCAGCCGGTCGTTCAGTCGAGGGCTGGGGTATGTCGAGGCCGTCGTCAATGTCCGCGATCTACCCAACGGCGTTGTCGCGACGGTGCACGGATCCGACGCGTACCAGGTGCGGCTGTACGACACGGACGGTGAGTTCGACGGTGAGTGTGACTGCCCGTATGGCGAGGAGGGCAACTTCTGCAAGCACTGCGTCGCCGTCGGACTGCGGCTGTTGCGCCGCTCCAGCGTCACCGGCGCGGCCGTCACCGGAGGAACATCCTCCGATGCGGGAGCTGTAGATGTTCGCGCGTTTCTGGGCACCCTCGACCACAGCGAGCTGGTGGAGTTGGTGTGGTCGCAGGTCAGCGAGGATCCAGCGCTCTACCAGCGGATGCTGCTGCGTGCTATCGCCGGGGCGCAGACGGTTGATCTGCCGCTGCTGGCTCGCCAGGTGGAGAACCTGGCGGTGGACTGGCTGCAGTACGGCGAGGAGGAGGCTTACGCCGCGGGGGCGGACGCTGTCGTCGCGGCCCTGGCCGAGTTGCTGCCCGAGCACGCGGAGCAGGTCCGACCGCTGCTCCAGCGGACGCTGGAACTGCTGGGCCAGGCGGCCGGGCGCAGCGAGGACCACTGTGGCGCAGCCCTGGCCTCGGCCGCCGAGGCCTGGGACGTGTTCCTGGCCGCCTGTGACGACGCCCCACCGGATCCGGTGGAGCTAGGAAGCTGGTTCGCCCAGTTCCGGCTGACCGGGGTGGACATCCTGGACATGAGTATCACCGACGTGGCCGACCTGCTGGGGACGGACGGCCTGGACGCTTACTGGAACGCCCTGGATACCGCACGCGACACGGACCCGAGCGGCTGGACCGTGCGTTCGCTACGCGAGGAGATGATCAGGGCGGCCGGGGACGTCGACCTGCTGGTGGCCTGCTATGCCGAGGACCTGTCCACCCCGGACCGGTACGTGCTCATCGCCCGGCTGCTGCGCGAGAACGAGCGTACGGCGGAGGCCGTCGGGTGGCTGGAGCGCGGCCGTGCCGCGTCCGGGCGTTCCGATCACCGGATCGGGCGGCTCGTCGATCTCCTGATCGAGCTGTACACCGAGGCCGGGCGTACCGCGGACGTGATGGACCTGCATTGGGAGCGGTTCCACGTGGAGGGCACCGTCGGCTCCTACCAGCGGCTGCGAGAGTTCGTCCTGGCCACCGATCCGCAGCGGTGGCCGCAGCGGCGCGAGGAGGCCCTGGGTCTGCTGCGTACCCGGGCAACCGGCGGCGATGCCGGGAACGCATGGAATGCCGGTGAGGTCTACCTGCGGGTGCTGCTGTCCGAGGACCGGGACGAGGCAGCCTGGGAGATGCTGGGCCAGGTTCGCTGCGAGGAGTCGACCAGGCTGGCGGTCGCCGGCCGCCGGGCGGTCACCCACCCGGCCGAAGCACTGAAGATCTACCTTCCGGCGGTCGAGACGGCCGTCGCCAGGGCCAACACCGCAGACTACGAGCAGGCCGCCGACCTGCTGGTCACCCTGAGGGACATCTGCCAGCGAGCCGGTACGGACCACGCTGCTGAGGTCACCCGCCTGAAAGCGGCTCACTCCCGCAAACGCAACTTCATGGCTGCCCTGCGCCAGCGGGGCCTCTGACCGGCGGGACATCGATGCGTGACGACGACCCGGTATTGCTGGACTGGCTGGAAAACCTCCCGGAGGAAGCGCTCGCCTGGCTGCTGTCCCTCCGCCCGGAATCGCTGGAACCACCCTGGCCCCGGCACCTACGGGCACTGGCGGAGCGGATCGGCGAGTCGACGGCCGTCACCACGGCCAGCCGACCAGGGACTGCGGCTCCGCGAACCAGGTCAGCTCCTCGGCGGGCAGGTTGAGCACGAACGCCAGATCGACCACGTCCACGTCGGCGACGGATTCCAACACCGAGCCGAACGCGTACGCGGCGAGCAGGAACGGCTCGTCGTCCCGCAGGCCGCTGGCCCACTGACAGCGTTCGGCGACCGTTCGAAGGCGGCGAACCGCAGTCTGGCGACGCACCAGCCGATTTTGCCCTATCTGGGCGAGACCCGGCCAGGGGATGAGGACTGTAGGCTCTCCCGCCAGCGCGTTGCGACGATGAAAGGAACACCATCATGTCGGCACCAGCGCCGCCGAAAGTACCGGCCGCGGTGAAGCCGGTCTTCGACGACATCGTCTCGATCACCGACCTGTTCTGCCAGCAGCATCTGGACGAGGAATACGCCGGACTCTGCGTCAAGCTGGCCGCCAAGCTCGCCCGCAAGCGACCCTCGCCCTTGCTCCGCGGTGATCGCCGGATCTGGGCCGCCGGCATCGTGTACGCGATCGGCCGGGTCAACTTCCTCGCCGACCCGAGCCAGAAGCCGCATCTACGCACCGATGAACTGGCGGACCTGCTCGGCGTCAAGCAGACCACGATGGCCAGCAAGGGCCGGCTCATCATGGACACCTTGCGGATCGGCTTGATGGATCCCGAGTTCAGCCGGCGCGACATGCTGGACAAGAACCCGATGACCTGGCTGCTGGAGGTCAACGGGTTCCTCGTCGACGCGCGCCAGCTACTGCCGGAATTACAGGTGCAGGCATGGCGGCAAGGCCTGATCCCGTACGTACCAGCCCACGCTCAGACGGACCCCCCAACCGGGTGAACACTCACCGTGCTTGCGTAATCGTCACGCCGAGGTGAGGGCCTTGCTTGCGGAAGGCTGCCGGCGCCGACACCAACGCCTCCATCCGCTTAGACCCGTAGCGACGACGGAAACCATGGAGTCGCGAGCACGCGGGCACGCGACCACTCCGGCGGGGCGAGATCCAGCTGAGCGGCGAGATGCTCTGCCATGGCAGCCAGCAACACGTCCCACTGTTCATCGCCAGTAGACGAGGGTTCCTCGCACAGCAGCTCGAGTCGCTTCGGGATCGGTCAATGTGTCGCGGACGCCCTCAGCGGCACGCTCGAACGCGCCGAGATCAACACGGAAACCGTCGGACATCACTCACCTCTCGGTCACGGCACGACCACTCACCGTTGCACCATCGGTCAAGCCGGCACCCGCGGCGGGCGAGCCGTACCTCTTCCTGAGTACGTGATGTGCAGCTCATCTCTCCGCACGTCTAGAGTGGGCGCCCGGTTCCGGCGAGAGGCGACGATGGCGAAGCTGCTCCTTTCCCAGGAAGAGGCGTTCCTCTGTGAATTGGTCGGCGTGCGCGCTTTCACGCGGGCCCGGACGGCGCTGGCCGCCGGGGAGATCGTTGACCTGAGCGTCGAACCGTCGGGGCGGGCAGCCGGCAAGGTGCGGCACGGCGGGGAGGTGACCGGCGAGGTCGTCCGGGGCGCGGCGCCCACTGTGACCGGCGTCTGCACCTGCTCCGACGCGGACTGCGTCCACATCGCGGCGCTGCTGATCGCAGCGCAACAGGAGGACGAACCGAGGCGGCAGCGCGGGCCGAGGCGGCAGGGCGAAGCGAAGCAGCCGGGCGGAACGAGAAAGCCGTCCGCGCCGGTCCAGCGACGAGCCAAGGCCGGCGCGTGGGAGTCCAAGCTGTCCGCCTGGGTGCGTGACGTGGCCGCCCCGCCGTCGGCGCCACAGACCGCGGAGCCCGGTATGGGTCTGCAGTTCGAGCTGGTGAACGCGACTCTTCCCCGCAGCCGCAAGGCCCGGCAACGGATCTCGATGCGCCCGGTGCTGCCGGGCCGCCGGGGGTGGGTGCGCACGGGGATCGGCTGGCATTCGCTCGGCTACGTCGGCGGCCGCTCGGTTGCGCATCACCGCCGACTGCTGACCGAGATCGTCAGGCTGTCCGACGCGCATTCTCCGTTCTACTACGGCAACAGCCGTACGACGTTGTATCTCGACGAATTCGACAGCCGGCGAATCTGGGATCTGCTGGCGGAGGCGCAGGAGTCCGGCCTGCCGCTGGTGCAATATGGCAAGGATTTCCGGCCGGTGGTGGTGGCACGCCGGCCGGCACGGGTGTCGATGCGGGTGGACCGGGTCGACGGCGACCTGCGGCTGGAAGCGGCCGTCCAGGACGAGGGGCTGCCGGTCGATCTGGAGGGCGCCCATTTCGTCGGCGATCCGGCGCACGGCATCGCCTGGGCGGACGGGCAGGTCCTGCGGCTCGCTCCGCTGGCCCAGCCACTGCCGAGCGCGGCTCGCAAGGCGCTGACCGCGCCGAGCATCGTGATCCCGGGCGAACAGGAGGACCGGTTCTTCGCCGAGTTCTATCCCAGCCTGGTCCGGCAGGTGGCCGTGGTGCCGGCCGGCCCGGCCGTCAGCCTCCCGGAGGTGGGCGCTCCGGCTCTGACCGTGACGTTGACCGCCGAGCGCCACCAACGGCTGGGCGTGCGCTGGGAGTGGGTGACCGAGGCGGGCGGCGGGCGGCATGCCGAACCGCTCTGGTCGCCGGCGCTGAGCGACGAGCGCGCCGATCTCGTACGGCGGGTGGCCGCTCTCGTCGGGCCCGGCCTGCTGGAACCCGGTCCGTTCGGTCCCCGGCTCGCCGCCGAGGCGATGCTCGACGGCGACGCGATGATCCATTTCTTGAGTACGGTGATGCCCGAACTGGCCGCGTGCGGCGTCGCCGTCGTCGAGCCGGACGGCGGCTGGGATCTGCAGGAAGCCGCCGCCGCGCCGACCATCACGTTCACCGGCGCGACCGACCCCGCCGAGCAGGACTGGTTCGACCTGTCCGTTCGCGTCGAGGTGGGCGGCGAGCAGGTCGATTTCGAGGCGCTCTTCGTCGCGCTGGCCCGGGACCAGCGGTTCCTGATTCTGCCGAGCGGCGTCTACTTCGGCCTGGACCGGCCGGAGTTCCAGCAGCTGCGCGACCTGATCGCCGAGTCCCGCGCGCTCACCGACAGCCCGCCCGGCGTGTTGCGGGTCGGCCGGTTCCAGGCGGGCGTCTGGGACGAGCTCGGCGAATTGGGCGAGTTGACCGGTCAGGCGGCGGATTGGCAGCGCACCGTGGCGGCGCTGAGCGAGACGGGCGCGCTGCTCGACCAGCCGGTGCCCACCGAGGTGGACGCCGAGCTGCGCCCCTACCAGCAGGAGGGCTTCCGCTGGCTGGCCGCTTTGCACGACTACGGACTCGGCGGCATCCTCGCCGACGACATGGGGCTCGGCAAGACGCTGCAGATGCTCGCGCTGCTCTGCCATGCCCGCAAGCACGGCCGCTTCCTGGTCGTGGCGCCGGCCAGCGTCGTACACGGCTGGGAGGCCGAGGCCGCCCGCTTCACGCCCGATCTCGAAGTTCGGGCGATCACCCAGACCGCGTCCCGCCGCGGCGCCGGCCTGGCCGACGCGATCGGACAGGCCGATGTCGTGGTCACGTCCTACACCCTATTCCGCCTGGAGTACGACGATTATGCGGCGTTGGACTGGGCCGGCCTGGTGCTCGACGAAGCGCAGTTCGTCAAGAATCCGCAGTCGCTGGCGTACCGCTGTGCGCGCCGCCTGCCGGCGCCCTTCAAGATCGCAATTACCGGTACGCCGATGGAGAACCACCTCGGCGAGCTGTGGGCGCTCTGCTCGATCACGGCACCCGGCCTGTTCCCCCGGCTCGATCGGTTCACCGAGTACTACCGCAAGCCGATCGAGCGCGAGCGGGACCAGGACCGGCTGGCCCAGTTGCGCCGCCGGATCCGCCCGCTGGTGCTGCGCCGCCGTAAGGACGAAGTCGCCGCCGAGCTCCCGGCCAAGCAGGAGCAGGTGGTCCAGGTCGACCTGTCGGCCGGGCATCGCAAGGTCTACCAGCGGTACCTGCAGCGGGAGCGGCAGAAGGTGCTGGGCCTGCTGGGCGAGCTGGAGAAGAACCGCTTCGAGATCTTCCGTTCGCTGACGCTGTTGCGTCAGGCCAGTCTGGACGTGGCACTGATCGACGAAGAGCACCGCGCGGTTCCCTCGACCAAGCTGGATCTGCTGGTGGAACAGCTCACCGCCATCGCCGCGGAAGGGCACCGCACCCTTGTGTTCAGCCAGTTCACCCGCTTTCTCGGCAGCGCTCGCGAGCGGCTGGAACAAGCGGGCATCGCCTGCGCGTACCTGGACGGCGCCACCCGCGACCGCAAGCGCGTGGTCGCGGAGTTCAAGGCCGGCACCGCGCCGGTCTTCCTGATCAGCCTGAAGGCCGGCGGGTTCGGCCTCAACCTGACCGAGGCCGACTACTGCGTCCTGCTCGACCCGTGGTGGAACCCGGCGACGGAGGCGCAGGCCGTGGACCGCGCCCACCGCCTCGGGCAGACCCGCAACGTGATGGTGTATCGCCTGGTGGCACGGGACACGATCGAAGAGAAGGTGATGGCTCTGCAAGCTCGCAAGGCGGAGTTGTTCGCGGGGGTGATGGACGGCGGCGAATTCGCATCGGCGGCACTTACCGCCGCCGACATCCGCGAACTGCTCGATTAGGCGCTCAGTCGCCGCTGCGTCTTAGCCGCGTCTTAACGCTGGGACAGCGTGCGTATAGCCGGCCTTCAGCGACCGTTCTGGCAACGGATTCGACTGGGAGGTCAATCGCATGAACAGGAAGCGTCTGGTTGCCGTGGCGGTCGCGGGGAGTCTGGCGGCGCTGGGGCTGGCGGGAACTGCCATCGCCGCCGGGCAGGACGACCCGGGCAGGGCGCCGGCGGCAACGGTGACCGCGGAGGCCGGGCCGGCGCCGAGCCCCAGCGCCACCACGCACGCCGCCCGCCACGGCGGCGACCACCACGGCCGCCACACCGAGCCCGGCGACGACCACGGCCGCCACGCGGAACCGGGTGACGATCACGGCGGCGACCGGAAGGACCACAGCAACCGGGGCCGGGAATCCGGCGACCACCGCGGCCGTGGTCACGGCAGCGACGACTGAAAGAGCAACAACGACCGAAAGAGCAACAACGACCGAAAGAGCAACAAGGACTGAAAGAAGGGCGCGCCCAACGCGAAACGGCGATGGGCGCGCTCCGGCCCGTACGCGAAAATCAGGGAATCTCGAGCCGGACCAACGCCCCGCCGGAGGCGGAGGTCTTGACCTCGAAAACGGCGGCGACCTGCCGCGCGATGTCGAGCCCGAGCCCGGTCGACCCGCCGGCGGAAGCACCGCGGGAGGCCGACGACGCCGCGAATCCCGGCCCGTCGTCGGCGACCTCGAGAACCGCGCCGCCGCCCGCGACCGCGGTCAGCGACACCGCGAAAGCGGTCCCGTCCTGCGTATGCGCGAAAACGTTCTCGAGAAGCGCATCGAGCGCGGCCGCCAATTCGTCCGCGCCGACGGCGACCGGCAGCGGGCCCGGCGGCAGCGACTGCGTCATCGAGCGCCCGGTGTCCTCGGCCAGCACCGCCCAGAACGCGGCGCGATCGGCGACCACCGCGACCGCGTCACAGGAGGCCGGCTCGGACGAGCGTCGCGCCTGCTGGATCACCGCCGTCACCGCCCGCGCCACTCCGTCGGCCGCCGCCGACACCCGGGCCGACTCCGATGGATCCCGCAACGATTCCGCCTCCAAGCGCAGCGCCGTCAGCGGCGTTCGCAACCGGTGCGACAGGTCCGCGACCCGCTCGCGCTCCGCCGCCAGCAGATCCTGGATCCGCCCGGCCAACTGGTTGAGCGCGCCGGCCACCTCCCGCAGCTCGCCCGGTCCGGAGACGCCGGCCCGCGCGGTCAGGTCGCCGGACGCGAGCCGGTGCGAGACGATCGAGAGCTCGGAGATCGGCGCGATCAGGGCCCGGGCGAGCCGATCCGCCACGAACAGGCCGAGCAGCACCAGCGCGACCCCCAGCGCGAAGAGCACCAGCCAGGCCCGTCGCACGCCGCGGGTGAGCTCCTCGTCCGACACCACCGTGCGCACGACCGCGGTCCCGGCCGCGCTGACGACCGGGACCACCAGCTCCTGCCCGGCCGAGGTGTCGACGGTCAGCGCCTGGCCGCGCCGGACGGCCAGGCGAACCGCGGGGGTGGTTGCGGACGGCGCGCCGAGCACGCTTCCGTCGGGGAGAAAAACCGTGACGGGTACGGGTTGAACAGTGACCGCCAGCCGGAGCGCTTCCTGGTCGCCGACCAGCGGCACGATGGTCTGCACCACGTCGTCGGCGCGGCTCAGCGCCCGGTCGGCGGCGACCTGCCGGACGAGCAGCGCCACCGGCACCAGGAACGCCAGCAGCACCAGCACGGTGGTGGCCGCGACCAGCAGGGTCAGTCGCGCCCTCACGACGACGGCTCGCTCAGCCGGACGCCGACGCCGCGGACGGTGTGCAGATAGCGGGGCTCCTGGGCGGTCTCCCCGAGCTTGCGGCGCAGCCACGACAGGTGCACGTCGACCGTCTTGTCCGTGCTGCCGTACGGCACCTGCCACACCTCGGTGAGCAACTCCCGCTTGGTCACCACCTGCCCGGCCTTCGCCGCCAGGTGGTGCAGCAGGTCGAACTCGCGCGGCGTCAGCTCCACCCGCACGCCGTCCAGGGTCACGGTGCGGGCGAGCGGGTCGATGCGCAGCGCGCCGATGACCAGCTCGGGCTCGGCGGGAAGGGACACTCGCCGCAGCACCGCCCGGATCCGGGCGTCGAGCTGCGCGGCCGTGTACGGCTTGACCACGTAGTCGTCGGCGCCGGCGTCGAGCAGCTGGACCATCGACGTTTCCTCGTCCCGGGCGGTCGCGACGATCACCGGCACGGCGCTGACCGCGCGTAGCATCCGCAGCAGCTCGCGGCCGTCGAGGTCGGGCAGGCCCAGGTCGAGGACGATCAGGTCGGGCCGGTCGGCCAGGGCGGTCTGCAGGCCGTCCATCGCCGCGGGCGCCGCCGCCACGGCATGGCCGCGTTCGCGCAGGGCGCGCAGCAACGTCTGCCGGATCGCCGGGTCGTCCTCGATGAGCAACAGTCTCGCCACGGCTGCACGCTAGCCGCTGCGGGCGCCCGCACGCCGGGTCCTTAACCTTCCTTTATCCCCACCGGGTGCCCGTCTTAGCGAGCCGGGGCGCATAGTCGCGGCATGGACTTCTTGGATCGGCTGGGGCGCAAGCCCATGGTGATCGTCGCGGGCTGGGTCCTGGCGGCGGTGCTCGCCATCCTCGTGGGCGTCGTCGGCATCGGGGTGGTGGGCGCCGGGCTGACGTCGCGGCCGGGCGCGCCGATCAGCCAGGAGGAGGTGCTGCGCGCGCTGGGCGAGTCGTCGTCGCCGGCACCCGGCGCTTCGCCCACGTCACCCGAGCCCACCACCGCGAAGCGGTCCTTTCCCACCCGCGGCGGCACGGTCGTCGCCACCTGCGAACGCATCCTGACGATGGCGCCCGCGCAGGGCTTCGCGATCCACGAGCAGGACGACCGCGAGGGAGAGTTCCGGGGCGTCAGCGACAACCACGACCGCGTGAAGGTCGAGCTTTCCTGCGCCGCCGGCACCCCCCAGCTGCGGATCCGCCCGGAGGGCTAAAGCGCCTTCCAGAAGCGCAGCAGCGGCTCGGCGAGATCGGCCGGCCTTTCGGCCGGGAAGAACAGCTTGGCGTGCGGCACCTCGATCACCTCACGCACGCCGGGGATCAAATCCGTCAATCCGTACGCCCACGCGGGCGCGAAAAACGCATCAGCGGTGCCCCAGACGATCTGGGTGGGGACGTCGAACCGGGCCAGCGCCGGCTTGACCGCCAGCAGGTCCCGTTCGCGAATCGCGGCCAGCCAGCGCTGCATCTCGCGTGCGCCCTTGCCGGACAGCGGCGCCAGCCATTGCTGGACGGTCGCCATCGGGTTGAGGGCCCGGCCTATCGGAGGTGGACCCAGCCGCCGGACGCGACCGACCGCTCCATCGCATCAAGCGCCTCGGCGCTGCGGATCGCGTCGTCGAGCGTCGCGCCGTGCGGGCGGCCGTCGGCGATCGAGCGCAGGAACCGGTACGCCTCGATGACCTTGAGATCGTCGTAGCTCATCGGGATGCCGGCGCCCGGCTGGAACGAGCCGAACTCGCCGTCGCGGGGGCCGGCGAAGACCGTGCGCACGGATTCGTCCTGATAGGACGGACCGATGCTCACGCCCAGCTCGCCCATCCGCCGGAAGTCCCAGAAGAGCGCGCCGGTCGTGCCGTGGATCTCGAAGCCGTAGTTGTTCTGCTCGGCCACCGCGACCCGGCTCGCCTCGAGCGTGACCCGGGCGCCGCTCGTCAAGCGCAGGAGCGCGCCGAGCCAGTCGTCGTTCTCCACCGGGCCGGGCTCGCCGCTGCCCCGCTCGTGCCCGGCGGTGGCGGCCGCCGGGCGGGGCCGGGTGGGCAGGAAGATCGCGGTGTCCGCGACGACGGCGTCGATCTCGCCGAGCAGGTAACGGATCAGGTCGACGCCGTGCGAGCCGAGGTCGCCCAGGACCCCGTTGCCGCCGCGCTCCCGCTCGAAGCGCCAGCTCAGCGCCGCCTCGGGGTGGGCGGCGTAGTCGCTGAGCAGCCGGAACCGGGCATGGGTGACGTTGCCGATCCGGTGCCGCGCGAGCAGCTCGCGCGCCTTCTCCACGGCCGGCGCGTTGCGATAGTTGAAGCCGACCGCGACCTGCCCGACCGCGACCTGCCCGGCCCCGGCGATGGCGCCGGCGTCGTCGGCGCGGAGGCCGACCGGCTTCTCGATCCAGATGTGCTTGCCGGCGGCGGCGAAGGCCGAGCCCACCTCGCGATGCAGGAAGTTCGGCAGGGTGATGCTGACCGCGTGGATGCGGGAATCGTCGAGCAGGTCGCGCCAGTCGAGCCTGGCCGCGCCGAAGCCGTAGCGCGCGGCGGCGGCCGAGGCCCGGCCGGGAACGTCGTCGGCGACGGCCACCAGCTCGACCGGCGGGGCATCCGAGTAGTGCTGAGGCACTCGGAGGTAGGACCGCGTGTGCACCTGGCCCATCCAGCCGAACCCGATCACGCCGACCCCGATCGTCATCGATCGAGGGTAGCGCTCAATCGCGCCGGAAGATCACGACGAGGACGCGCAGCACGAGCACGACGGCGACGATCAGCAGCCCGTACCCGAGCAGCGGGAAGAGCGCCACGCCGGTGCTGATCCGCGGGCCGTTGCCCGAGCCGAGCAGCAGCACGGCCATCACGCCGCAGGTCGCCCCGATGATCGTCAGCAGCGCCCGGTGGAGCAGTCCGGTCACCAGCAGCCGATCTTGCTCGTCGGCGAACAGGCGCACGTTCAGGCGCAGCCGGCCGTGCTCCACCGCCTCGCCGATCCGGTCGATCCGCCGCGGCAGGCCGCGCAGCATCGGCAGCAGCGCGGCGAGCTCGTCCTCGACGGTGCCGCGCAGCCGCTCCGGCGCCAGGGCCTCGGCGATCCGCCGGGCGCCGGCCACCCGGGCCCGCTCGACCAGGTCGAAGCCGGGTCGCAAGAGTCCCAGCGTGCCCTCGAGTGTCGCGAAGGCCCGGAACACCGCGGCGACCGGCGCCGGCACGCCCAGCCCGTGCGAGGTGAAGGTGCGCAGCATCGCTCCCACGGCGGCCACGCCGGCCGTGCTTCCCGGTGTGGCGTACCGGACGATGAGGAGGCCGACCGCGCGCTGCAATTCCCGCTCGTCGACCGCTTCCGGGTGGTCCACCAGGCTCAGCAGCGCGTCGCTGGCCGCCACCGAGTCGCCCCGGCCCACGGCCGCCAGGAGCTGCCCGATCGCGCTCCTGGTCACGGCGTCGAGCCGGCCGACCGAGCCGAGATCGAGCATCCCCAGGGCGCCGTCGTCGGCCACGAGCAGGTTGCCGGGGTGCAGGTCGACGTGGAACGTCCCGTGCACCAGGATCTGGTCGAGCATGCTGTCGAGCAGGTTGGCCGCGATCGCGTCGCGCCGCTCGTCGCCGAGCCGCGCGAGCTTCGGCTCGGCGGCGCCCAGCGGGGTGCCGGGCAGGCGGTCCATCACGAGCACGCGTTCGGAGCTGAGCGAGACGTACGGCGCCGGGACCCGGACACCGCGGTCCGGGGTGGCGTCCATCGCCGCGGCCATGGTCTGCAGATTGTCCCGCTCGATCGTGAAGTCGAGCTCCTCCCGCAGCGCCTCGGCGAAGCCGAGCGCGAGCCGCCGCGCGCCGAACGAGCGGCCCCAGGAGGTGCGGTCCTCGAGCGTGCCCGCGAGCCGCAGCAGGATGTCCAGGTCGCGCTCGACGATCACGGCGATGCCCGGCCGCTGCACCTTGACCACCACCGGGGTGCCGTCCGGCAGCCGGGCCGCGTGCACCTGCGCGACCGAGGCCGCGGCCATCGGCTCGCGGTCGATCTCGGCGAACGCCTCCTCGACCGGCCGGCCGAGCTCGGCGGCGAGCACGCCGGCCACGTCGTCCCACGGCACCGGCGCCGCCTGGTCCTGCAGCGCCGTCAGCTCCTCGACGAACTCGGCCGGCAGCAACTCGCCCCGCGTGGAAAGCAGCTGCCCGAGCTTCACGAACGTCACCCCGGCCTCGTCCAGCGCCGCCCGCAGCGACCGGGCCAGCCGGCGCCGGGCCGCTGCCGAGCTCGGCCCGGAACCCGGCCGGCCGCGCAAGAAGCGGCCGAGGCCGTGCCGCAGCACGATGCGCACGATCGTGGAGTACCGGCAGGCCCGCGCCACCCGGCGGCGGGTACCTCGCCACATCTCCACCGGCCCCGGCAGCGACCCGGTCGGCAGCAGCACCTCGAGGATCACGAGGGCGGCCATGGCCAGCAGCGCCGCCACCACCACCGACGTCGCGGCCAGCAGGAACGCCTCGCCCCCGCTCATCGTCGCCGGATCGTCGGGCGCGAGGCCGGCCAGGATCGGCGCGGTCGTCAGCAGCGCGAGCACGGCGGCCAGCAGGGTACGCATCCAGCCGACGCGCACGCCGAGCAGGCGCCGGATCACCACGGCGAAGACCAGCACCGTCCCGACGATGAAGGGCACGAACAGCAGAACCGCGGCAGCCTGATCCACAACGACCGACGATATCGGCGCCCGCCACCCTTGTGGGGCGGCGCGGCGCTCAGCCCTTCAGCTCTCCGAAGCGGTGCGTGGCGATGAACGAGCCGATGTACTCGTCGAGCCGATGGTTCGGGCGCCAGCCCAGCTCGCCGGCCTTGGTGGTGTCGGCCTGGCCGCGCACCCGCTCGCCGCGCAGGGCCGGCATCAGCTTGTATTCGGCGCGGAAGAGCTTGGCCACCTCGAGCACCGGCCACTCCTGGCCGGTGCCGAGCAGGTAACCGTCGCCGGTGCCCTTCGCCGCGACCAGCACGATGCCGCGGACGATGTCGTCGATGTGGGTGAAGTCGCGGGTCTGGGTGCCGGGCGAGACCACCGGCAGCGGCTCGCCGCGCAGGTAGTGGTCTTCGAAGATGCCGATCACGGTGGCGTAGCGGCCGCGCGAGATCTGGCCGGGGCCGTACACGTTGTAGAAGTACGTGATCGCGTAGTCCAGGCCGTACCACGTCGAGTAGTTCTTGATGTACTCGATGTTCTTGGCCTTGGTCCAGGCGTACGGATTGAGGTTTTCGTCCTGGCCGTCGTTGCCGAACTTCGAGCTCGAGCCCGCGTAGATCAGCTTTGACCCGTTGGCGGACGCGAACTTGACCACCTCCATCGTGCCGAGGAGGTTGAACTCCCAGGTCAGGTCGTGGTCGTCGAAGGACTGCACGATCCGCGAGTATTCGCCGAGGTGGAAGACGATCTCGGGGCTCGGGAGGCCGCGCTCGGCCCAGATCTTCGCGATGTCGACGGTCGACCCGTCCACGTACGTCACCCGGGGGTCGTTGACGTGGTTTTCCGGCACCCCGGTGAAGTAGTTGTCGATCGACACGATCGCCGCGGCGGGAAAGTCCATGAGCAGGGCCTTGATGAGGTTGGTGCCGACAAAACCGGCGCCCCCGGTCACCAGCAGGGTTTGGCTCACGAAAAATCCTCCGACTCGTCTTCGGCCGCAAGGCTACAACAGCCCGCACCCCCACTCGAATCAACGAATGGGGGCGCGAGTGGGTGGGGGTTGTCTACCAGGTGGCGGGGGCGGGCGGCGCGACGACCGGTGGCCGGTCGTCGCAGGTGATGGTGTTGGGCAGCATCCACGGCTGCAGCCAGCCGCCGTCGTTGCCGCCCAGGTCGGTCACCGTGAACTCGGAGCCGGTGGCCGGGAAGTTGAACCGGCCGCAGTTGTTGACGCCGACCGCGCCGACGTTGCGAGCGTCGACGTTCTCGAAACTCGCGGACCCGCCGACGCGGGCGCTCAGCACACTCGTACCCGTGCCATCGATCTTGATGTTCTTGAAGTGCACGTTCGTGATCGAGTACAGGTCCTTCACCGGCCAGTCCGCGACCTCCATGATCGCGTTGTAGGTGCTGTCCAGGAAGTTGTCGCCGACGACCTGGATGTCGGCGGCCATGTCCTTCTCGAGCGCGTAGAACCAGATCGCGCCGAGCCCGATGTTCCAGTTCAGCTCGTAGGTGCCGGCGCGGACCGTGGTGTTGCCGGTGAACCGGAGGTGCCCGGCGAACGGCTCGGCGCCGAAGCGGGAGCCGGCGTGCAGCGCGCTGCCCTCGCGGATCGGGTCGGCGATCAGGTTGTTGCTCACCGTGTTGTCGGTGCCGCCGTAGATCGCGATGCCGTTGGCCAGCACCGGCGTCTGGATCGTGTTGTGGTCGAACGCGTTCCGCGCGTTCGCCGTCTTCTCCGACCACATGGCGAGCGCGTCGTCGCCGGTGTTGCGGAGGAAGTTGTTCTGCACCAGCGAGTCGGTGACCCCGACGTGGAAGTTGAGGCCGTCGGCGATCTGGTCGACGATCACGTTGCCGGTGACCTTGATGTTGCGCATCGGGCCGTCGAACCAGAGGCCCACCTTGGTGTGGTGGATGTAGAGCCCGTCGATCGTCGAGTCGCTCATCGCGCCGCCGACGCCGTTGACCTGGTCGGTGTCGATGCGCTCGCGGACGTCGCCCTCGATGGCGAAGCCGGCCAGGTGGACATTCCGCGAGTTTTCCCCGTAGAACCCGACACCCGTGTGCACGGAACCGTCGGGCGCGGGCGCCGGCAGGGCGACCTGAGACCCCTTGATGATCGTGTACCAGCTGCCGGCTCCCTCGATCGTCACGTTGTCGACGATGATGTGCCGGTTGACCTGGTAGGTGCCCGGTGGCACGTACACCTTGAGCCGGGTCTTGCGGGCGAACGCGATGGCCTTGTCGAACGCGCCGGCCGAGTCGCGGCGGCCGGTCGGGTCGGCGCCGAACAGCAGCACGTTGGCGGCGATCAGGTCGATCTTCGGCGGGCCGACCAGCTCGGTGTCGAGCAGGTCGATCACCGTCCAGGCCGCTGCCGAGGACGCGGTCAGCCGGATCTTCTCCCCGGCCGCGAAGGTCTTGCCCAGCAGCAGCCGCTGCTCGTCGTAGAAGTGGCTGGGCCGGAACGGCGTGGTGATCACCGGCGCCGGGGTGGTGGCGGCCGGCACGCAGGCGCACTCGGTGATCCACCAGTCCGGATGCAGCAGGCCCGCGTTCGGGTCGTTGCTGAACGGATACTGGTTGTAGAGCCAGGAATAATGCGAGGTCAGCGTCATGGTCCGGGTGGTCTTGCCGACCTTGACGGCGAGCGGCGCGGTGATCCCCCCGCCGGTCGGCGCGTCCGGGATGCTGTACCGCACGGTGATCGCGTTGGTGGCCTTGGGCAGCGTGAACTCGACCCACTGGCCGGGGGCGAGCCGGACCGCGGAGCGGCCGGAAGCCTCGGCGGGCAGGGTGTAGGCGGTGCGGTCGGGGCCGATCACGGTGCCGTTGGTGGCGGCGGTCTCGGCCTCCTGCTCGGTGAAGGCGACGCTCGCGCCGCGGCCGGCGACGAGCGACGGGTCGAGCGCGGCACGGGTGCCGAGGGGCGGCTTCGGCGTCGGTGTTTTCGCGTACGCGGTGCCGGCCGCGCCGACCGCAAGGACGACACCGGCGGCTATGGCGGCGGTAAGGGCGGCTTTCGACATCGAGGAGTCTTTCTTTCGGGGAGCGATGCTCCAAGCGGGACGGACGCCCGGAGGTGCAGTGACCATAAGATTGCTGTGACGTAGTCCACAAGGTCTCGTCTCGAATTTTCGTCATATTGCTCGGTGGTTGCGTGAAGGCATTGTTTTCTTGCGGCGCGGTTGCCCTGCTGGCGGTGCTATCGGTCAGCGCTTGCAGCAAGCCCGCGCCCTCCTGGCGCGAGATCGCCCTGCCGGGTCCGGCGGTGTTGCGGGACGTGGCCGACTGCGGCGACCGGTGGTGGGCCGTGGGCGGAGCCGGCGCCGGGCCGGGCGCCTGGACCAGCACCGACGGCGTCTCCTGGGCGTCGGTGCCGTTCGCGCCGCTGCCGGCCGGCTACTACGGGCCGCACCAGGTGATCGGCTCGGTGGCCTGCGCCGGTGACCGGGTCGCGATGATCGGGGCGGTGCCCGGCGGCGCCCACGGGAATCCCCGGGTGAGCACGTGGCATCTCGCCGGCGGCCGGCTGGTGGAAAATCCGGCGCCGTTCGAGACGTACGGCGGGGACCAGGCCGTCGACGTGGGTCCGATGACCGCCGGGCCGTCCGGTTTCGCCATCGCCGGCAACCGGTCGTCCGGGGCCGCGGCGTGGATCTCTCCGGACGGCCGCACGTTCACGCTGCTCGAGCAGGCTCCGGGATTGGCCGGCGAGACGGTGGCGCGTGACGTGGCCGCCCTGCCGGACGGTCGCTGGGCGGTGGTCGGCGGCGCCGGCGGCGTTCTCGATCAGCGGGCGGCGGCCTGGATCTCCGCCGACGGCAAGGCCTGGACCAGGGCCGATCCGCCGGTCTCGGACGGTTTCACCGAGATCCAGCGGGTGGTCCGGGACGGGGACGATCTGCTGGCGGCCGGGGTGCGCGGGACTCACCTCGGGCTCTGGCGGTGGCACGACGGTGCCTGGACGGTGGGCGACGCGTTCGGGGACGGCGCGGCGGGCGTACGATCTCTGGCTCTTGCCGGCGGCAAGCCGGTGGTCGTCGGCGGTGGCCTGTACATCGACGGTGTCTCGACCGAGACGCCCGCGCCGCCGACCGCGGTGGCCGGGCGCGGACGCTCGCTGCTGCTGGCGGCCGGCGACCGGCTGTGGACGGCACGTCTGTAGCTCACCGGATTTCGTCAGATCCCGGGCACCGCGGCCGATAGCTAGCGGTGTGAAACCAACGGCGGCTGCTGCGGACGGCACCCAGCTCGTTCACGTCGGGCGGCAGCCCATCTTCGACGTGCGGGGCGGCGTGGTCGCCTACGAACTGCTGTTCCGCGGGAGCGTGGACGCCGTCGCGGCGGGACGCCAGGACACGTACGCGACCAGCACCGTGATGGTCAACGCGTTCACCGAGTTCGGCATCCGCGAGGTCGCCGGCGACCGGCTGTGCTTCATCAACCTCACCCGGGAGTTCCTGGTCGGCGACATCGCCCTGCCGTTCGGCCCGGAGCAGGTGGTGCTCGAGGTCCTCGAGACCGTGCGGATGGACGACCAGGTCGTCGCCGGGATCACCGCGCTCAGCGAGGCCGGGTACCGGTTCGCGCTCGACGACTTCGTCTGGGGTTCCGGGCACGAGGTGCTGTTCGGGCTCGCCTCGTACGTCAAGCTCGATCTCCTCGACGGTGACCTGTCCCGCCTCGACGAGATCGTCGCCGCCTGCCGCCAGCACCCCAACATCCAGATCGTCGCCGAGCGCCTGGAGACCGCCGAACAGCTCGCCATCGCCGACCGGTACGGCATGGAGCTGCGGCAGGGATACGCGCTCAGCCACCCCCAGGTGCTGACCGTGGCCAGCCTCTCACCGTCCCGGCTGCGCCGGCTCGAACTGGTCGGTGCGCTCACCGCCGCCGACCCCGACCTGCAGAAGATCGTCGGCATCATCGCCAGCGACCCGCCGCTGTCGCTGCGCGTCCTGCGGGCCAGCAACTCGGTCGCGGCCGGCCACGCCAACCGGGTCTCCTCGGTGCGGCAGGCCGTCGTCATGGTCGGCCTGCCGCACATCCGGCAGTGGGCGCTGCTGATGATGCTGGACGAGATGGGCGACGGCACCGAGGAGCAGATGCTCGGCGTGCTCACCCGGGCCCGGCTCTGCGAGAACATCGCCGACGAGTTCGGCGCGTCGCCGGACGCCGCCTTCATGGCCGGCGTGATCAGCGGCGTCGGCCACCTGCTCGGCGTCCCGCCGGAGGGCATGGCCGAGCAGTTCCCGCTGGCTCCGGCGGTGGTCGCGGCGCTGACCCAGGGCGCCGGCCGGCTGGGCCAGGTGCTGCGCGCGGTCGACGCGTACGAGAACGGCGAGTTCGGCACCTTCGACCTGGCGGGTCAGTACATGGACGCGGTGCGGTGGTCGACCCGGGCGCTGGACGCCTCGAACCGGCTCGCGGCGGCGTAGGCTCGGCCGATCGCACCCCGGCGATACGCTGTCGGCCGATCTCCCCCATCATGCTTTCCGCCCCCGGCACGAGATGCGTTCGAAGCGTCCCGCTCGCGGGATTCCGCATCTCGGAGGGAAGCAATGCTCGAGGACGAGCACGGTCACCGGCCGACCGGACCCAATCGGCGGGAGGTCCTGCGGTCGGCCGCGGTGGCCGGCGCCGGCGTGGCCGTCGGAGCGTTGAGCGTGACTCCCGTGTTCGGCGGCGGAAGCGGGCTGGCCGGGAGCAACGGCCGGCCCGAGCCCGACGCGGCGAGCCCGCAGTTCACGCTGGCGATCATGCCGGACACCCAGTTCTTGTACTGGGGCAGCCAGAACAGCATCAACCCGGCGCCGCTGGAAGAGTCGTTCCGGTACGTCATCGGCAGCGACGACAACATCGTCTTCCTGGCGCACCTGGGCGATCTGACCCAGGACGGCGGCGCCACCTCGTTCGAGGCGGTCGGCCGGACGTTCGATCTGCTCGACGCGCACGGCGTCGGATACAGCGTGCTGGCCGGCAACCACGACGTGACCGGCGACGACACCCGAGGCTCGACGCCATACCTGCGAGTCATGGGCCCGCGGCGGTTCCGTCGCTCGAAGACGTTCGCAGGCGCCGACGCCGGCGGCTACAACACCGCGCACATCTTCCGCGCCGGCGGCCGGGAGTGGCTGCTGCTCGCGCTGGACTGGCGGATGTCCGACCAGGGCGTCGCCTGGGCCGACCGGTTCCTGACGGACCATCCGAGGCTGCCGGCCATCCTGACGACGCACGACCTGGTCGATTCGCCGTACGACGACAACGTCTACCCGTACGAGTCGGGCGACCCGGAGAACAACGCGGTCCTCTCCCGATACGGCCGGCAGGTCTGGGACCAGCTGATCGCCGGCCACGACCAGATCTTCCTGACCATCAACGGCCACCACTGGCCGCCCGCCCGCACGCGCCGCCGGAACGCCGCGGGCAACGACGTGCACCTGCACCTCACGAACTACCAGAACCGCTACTTCGGCGGCGCCGCGATGCTCCGGCTCTACCACTTCGACCTGGCCCGCGACGTCATCGACGTGGAGACGCTCGCGCCGTACTTCCTGGCCCAGGAGCCCGCGCGCCGGAGTCCGCTGGCCGCCCAGCATCTGCGGCTCACCACGCCGGTCGACCGGTTCTCCGTGCCGATCGACTTCGCGCGGCGTTTCCACGGCTTCGATCCCGTTCCGGTACGCCCGGCGCGGCCGGCCGACCAGCTGGTGGTGCCCGGCACGCTGGCGTACTGGCGGTTCGACAACGGCGGCGTCACCGGCGGTCCGGTCCAGCTCGGGCAGACCGTCCGGGACCTGTCCGGCCGCGGCAACGACCTGACCGTCGTGGCCGTCGCCGGCGCCGCGGCCGACGCCCTGACCTGGTCGAGCGACCACCACCCCGACCAGCCGGCGCACGCCTGCCTGCGCTTCGCCGGCGGCCGCGACCCGCTGCGCGGCGCGTACCTGACGACCGGCGACGAGGCGCCGCTCAACGCCGAGACGTTCGACCGGGGCTACACGATCGAGGCGTTCCTGAAGATCCCGCTGGACTGGGACGAGGACGACAACGCCTGGATGCCCCTGCTCACCCGGCGCGGCCGATCCGGCGACGCCGGCAAGAGCGGCCCGAACGCCGACCCGCGCGACCCGCTGGCCGGCCTCAACATCTCCAGCAACGGCCGCGAGCCACAGTTCAACTTCTACCCGCGGAACCAGTCCGGTCCGACCACCAACTGGGGGCACGGCCTCGTCGAGGACACCTGGTGGCACGTCGCCGTCGTCAACGACGGCCGGCGGACCGTCATGTACGTCGAGGGCAGCCCCGTGCTCGACAACCCGTCGACGCGGTCCGTCGGCATCGCGTCGCTGGGGCTGCCGTGGCTGTTCGGCGGCCACGAGTACGCCGGCGTCGTCGACAACGTCTTCCACGGCTGGATCGGCGATGTGCGCATCGTGAACCGGGCGCTGCCGCCCGACCAGTTCATGCCCGCGAAGTAGGCGACGAGAATACCCCTAAAATCAGGCAATAGGTAAGCCCGGTCAGGAGCGTTCCGCCAACCGCTCCTCGTGGTCGAGCTCCCGCTCCAGCACCCGCAGCCCCTCGTCCGTCAGCATGCCGCTGTCCCGCCAGCGCAGCAGTTCCTCGCGCTGCGCCTCGATCACCTCACGCCGCACCGCCAGCGCCGCCTCGTACTGCGGTGACACCGGTACCTCGTCCGACTCGGCCTTCTCGATCAGGTCGAGCCGTCTGCGGTAGCGCTCCAGCCGCACGGTCAACTGCTTGCGCACGGTCTCGATGGCGCGCTCCTCGACGTGGTCGTGCTTCTGCTGCAGGATCTCGTCGAGCCGGTCCAGCGCGGCCTGCACCGCCGCGGAGCGGGCCTCGTTGCGCTCGCGGGCCAGGTCGGCGCGGTTGGCCCGCAGGCCCAGCCGGCGCACGAGCGGCCCGAACGTCAGGCCCTGCCCGATCAGCGTGACGATGACGACCACGAAGGCGCAGAACTGGAGCAGGTTCTTGTCGGGCACGTTGTCCCGCAGGGTGAAGACCGCGGCCAGGGTGATGACCCCCCTGGTGCCGGCCCAGCTGAGCGCCGTGACCTCCGTGCCGGTGAGCGCCTTCTCCTCGCGCCGATCGGAGGTCGAATCACCGCCGAGGCGCGAGTGCATGCGCCGCGGCAGGAGCTGGGTCAGCAGCAGCCAGAGTGGCCGCAGCAGCAGCACGACGCCGACCGACACGGCCACCGCGGTCACGATCGTGGCGGTCGAATACTCGTGCAACCGGCTCACCACGGTCGGCAACTGCTGGCCGATCAGCAAGAACACAAAGCCTTCGAGTACGAAGTCGATCAGGCGCCACACCGCGCTGGTCTGCAGCCGGCTCGCGCCGGACGAGTAGCGCGGCGCGTCGTGCCCGATGATCAGGCCGGCCACCACCACGGCGAGCACGCCCGAGACGTGCACCCGCTCCCCCAGCAGGTACGCCGCGAACGGCGTGACCAGCGAGATGGTGTTCGCGCTGATCGGGTCGTCGCGCAGGTGCTTGAGGAGCCGTACGGCATAGGCCACCACGACGCCGGCGATCACGCCGCCGGCCGCGGCCAGCACGAATTGGCCCACCGCGGTGGGGAAGGAGAAGCCCTCGCCGTCGACCGACGCGACCGCGACGCTGAGGATGGTCAGCGCGGTCGCGTCGTTGAGCAGCCCCTCGCCCTGGATCAGGGTGATCATGTTGCCGGGCAGGCCGGCCCGGCGGCCCACGGCGAGCGCGGCCACCGGGTCGGGCGGCGCGATCGCCGCGCCCAGGGCCACGCCGGCGGCCAGCGTCGCGCCCGTGACCCACAGCTCGAAACCGACGCCGACCAGCATCGCGGTGGCCAGCACCAGCAGCACCGAGAGGCTGATGACGGTGCGCATGTTGTGCCGGATGTCGAGCAGTGAGGAGTCCAGCGCCGCGTTGTACAGCAGCGGCGGGATCACGAAGGTGAGGATGATCTCCGGATCGAGCTCGACGTTCGGCCCGGGGAGCAGGGCGTAGACGATGCCGATGATGGTCAGCAGCGCCGCGGCCGGAAGTCCGGCGCGCCGGGACACCCACCGGGTCGCCACGATGACCGCGGTCGCGGCCAGGATAAAGATCAGGATCTCCTCGGTGTGATGCACGAGATCCATTCTCACGGAAACGGGCCGCGCCGGAAGGCGCGGCCCGTTTAGACAAACATCTCAGTAGCGGTAGTGCTCGGGCTTGTACGGCCCGTTCACGTCCACGCCGAGGTACTCGGCCTGCTTCTTGGTGAGCGACGTGAGGCGCACGCCGAGGGCGTCGAGGTGCAGCCGGGCGACCTTCTCGTCGAGGTGCTTGGGCAGCACGTAGACCTGCAGCTCGTACTCACCGGGCTTGGTCCAGAGCTCGATCTGGGCCATGACCTGGTTGGTGAAGGAGTTGGACATGACGAAGCTGGGGTGCCCGGTGGCGTTGCCCAGGTTCATCAGCCGGCCCTCGGAGAGCACGATCACGGAGTGGCCGTCCGGGAAGCGCCACTCGTGCACCTGCGGCTTGATCTCGACCTTCTCGATGCCCGGGACGCGGGCCAGGCCGGCCATGTCGATCTCGTCGTCGAAGTGCCCGACGTTGCCGACGATCGCGTTGTGCTTCATCGCCCGCAGGTGCTCGACCCGGATGATGTCGGTGCCGCCGGTGGTGGTGATGAAGATGTCGGCCTCGCCGACGACGTCCTCGAGCTGGGCCACCTGCATGCCGTCCATGGCGGCCTGCAGCGCGCAGATCGGGTCGATCTCGGTGACGATCACCCGGGCGCCCTGGCCCCGCAGCGTCTCGGCCGCGCCCTTGCCGACGTCGCCGTAGCCGCAGACGACCGCGAGCTTGCCGCCGAGCATGACGTCGGTGGCCCGGTTGAGGCCGTCGACGAGCGAGTGCCGGATGCCGTACTTGTTGTCGAACTTGCTCTTGGTGACCGAGTCGTTGACGTTGATCGCCGGGAAGAGCAGCGTGCCCTCCTTGGCCAGCTTGTACAGCCGGGCCACGCCGGTGGTGGTCTCCTCGGTGACGCCGCGGATGTCGGCCGCGATCCGGGTGAACCGCTGCTTGTCGCCGGCCAGCGACTCGCGGAGGGTGTCCAGGATGATCGAGTACTCGTGGCTGTCGTCCTCGGTCGCCTGCGGGACCGCGCCGGCCGCCTCGAACTCGACGCCCTTGTGCACCAGCAGGGTGGCGTCACCGCCGTCGTCGAGGATCATGTTCGGACCCAGGCCGTTGCCGAAGTCGAACAGGTTCATCGTCGCCCACCAGTATTCCTCCAGCGTCTCGCCCTTCCAGGCGAAGACCGGGACGCCGGCCGGGGCGTCGACGGTGCCGGTGGGGCCGACGACGACCGAGGCGGCCGCCTCGTCCTGGGTCGAGAAGATGTTGCAGGAGACCCAGCGGACCTGCGCGCCCAGCGCGATCAGCGTCTCGATCAGCACGGCGGTCTGCACCGTCATGTGCAGCGAGCCGGCGATGCGGGCGCCCTTGAGCGGCTGCGAATCGGCGTACTCCTTGCGGAGGGACATCAGGCCGGGCATCTCGTGCTCGGCCAGACGCAGCTGATGGCGGCCGGCCTCGGCCAGCGAGAGATCGGCGACGGCGAACTGCAGGCCGTTCACGACCTGGTACTTTTCTGACATGAAGAGGGCTCCTCCCTCATCAGGAGGCGCCCTTGCAGTCAGCAAGCCTCGCAGTCGAGCGTGGCGGGTTTCCCAGATTTGATCAAATGGGGCAACCCGTTGCAGCGCCTCTCGACCGGGCCTTTACAGGTTACCAAGAGACTGGGATTCTTAGCCGCCCCATGTGATTCGACTGGCAGGGTAGGGACGTGCCAGAGGCGCTACCTCGGGTTTTTCGGCCCAGAACCATCCGCGTGCAGCTCACGCTCGCCATCACCGCCGTTGTCGCTCTCGTGGTGGCGCTCGCCGGGCTGGCCGTTGTGCTGTACGCCGACCGCCACGACCTCAAGGACGTGGACAACGCGCTCGCCGCGCGAGCGGCGGTGGTGCGCGCGGCCGCGGTGAAATCCGGCTCGCTGCCGACCGACGGGACCTATGCCGTACGCCTCGTGCGCGGCGCCGAGGTGCGCGCCGAGGCCGGTTCCTCGATCAAATTCTCGGTCCCGGTAAAAGACGGCTATTCCACCGTGACCGCCGAGGACGGGTCACACTGGCGTTCGTGGGCCGAGACGCTCAAGACCGGGGTCCAGCTCCAGATCTTGATCGACCTGCGCGACGTCGAGAAGCGCCATTCCGGAAATGTCAGGATGATTGACCTCATTGTGCTGCTTGCCGCCGTGGTCGCCGCGGCCGGGACCTGGGTGGTCGGCGGCCTCGTGCTGCGGCCGCTGCTCAAGCTGGCCGAGGGCGCCAAGGCGGTGACCCCCGACGACCCGGCCGCGCGGCTGCCCGTCGTGACCAGCCCGCCCGAGGTCGCCGAGCTCGGCAACGCCATCAACACCGCGATCGATCGCTACGCGTCCTCGGCGCCGGCCGCCGACCACGTCGCCGCTCCCCACCCCGAGACCGTCCAGCCCGAGACCGTCCAATCCGAGACCGTGCTCGTCAAGCAGGCCGAGGAGCTGGCACAGCAGATCGCCGCCGAGATCACCAAGGTCACCGCGGACCTGCGGGCGCCGCTCGCGGAGCTCGGCGAGGGCCTCGACCAGCTTCTCGACAACCCCGACATGCCGGCCACCCAGCGCCACCTCTACCTCGCGTCGATCCAGACCGAATACCGGCGCATCGTCACCCTGGTGGACGATCTCGAGACCCGCGCGACGTCACGCTAAGGGCTTGACAAATATCAAGGTCCTTCCATAAACCGTCAAAAACCCCTCATCCTGTACGCGTGCCGCACCCCTACCGGATCCGCGAGATCGCCCGTCAGGCCGGCCTCAGCGAGGCCACCGTCGACCGGGTGCTGCACGCCCGCGGCGGGGTTCGGGAGAGCACCGCCCGCGAGGTGCACCAGGCCATCGCGGCCCTCGACCGGCAGCAGGCCCAGGCGAGGTCGGCCGGCCCCGCCGTACGCGTCGATGTCGTGGTTTCGGGTTCCGCCCGCTTCGGCGTGGCGCTGCGGCAGGCCTTCGCGGCCGAACTGCCGGATCTGCTCCCGGCCCTGATCAAGCCACGGTTCCACCTCGACGAACCGGAGATCGTGCCCGCGCTCGAGCGCATCGCCCGCTCCCGGTCGCAGGGCGTGATCCTCACCGCGCCGGACACCCCCGAGATCACCGAGGCGGTGGGGCGGATCGGCCTGCCGGTGGTCACCCTGGGCGTGGATCTTCCGGAGAGCAAGCGCATCGCGTACGCCGGAATCTCGCACCCCGACGCCGGCGCGACCGCGGCCTATCTGGTCGAGCAATGGCTCGCCGACCGCGCCGGCGACGTCCTGCTCGTCCCCGGGGATCACGACCTCGGCGCCGCCGATCGGGCCGCCGGCTTCCGCGCCGAGATGGCGGCCCGCGCACCCCACCGACGCCTGGTCGACAGCCCCGCCTCCACGGTGCGGGCGATCTACGCTCCCGCCGGCGGCGCCACCGCGGTGATCGGGGAGTTCGCTCATGAGGGCCGCAACTATGACGTGTTCGTGGCGCACGGCTTCGACGCCGCCAACGCCGAGTTGCTGCGCGCCCGCCGGCTCTCCGCGGTGCTGCATCCGGATCTGCGAGCCGATGTGCGGCACGCCTGCCTTACGATCCTGCGGGCGCAGGGCCTGCTCAGCGGGCCGATCCGGGCGATCCCCGCGGCGATCCGGGTGATCACGCCGGTTAATTTCTGAGCCGGGTGTCCGGATCCGGTCCGGCCGTTCGTCACCCTGGTGAAGGACCGACCAGAGGAGATCGAAATGAAGTACATGATGTTCGTCTGCAGCGACACCGAGCCGGAGACCGACGAGTCCCGCGTGCCCGACATCGACGTCTGGGTGGCCGAGAACGACGCGAACGGCCGCCGGGTGACCGGCAACGTGCTGGCCCCGCCGTCCGCGGCCACGACCGTCCGGGTACGCGGTGGCGAGGTGCTGCTCAGCGACGGCCCGTTCGCCGAGACCAAGGAGGTCATCGTGGGCTTCGACATCCTCGAGTGCGCCGACCTCGACGAGGCGATCGCGGTGGCCCGGGCGCACCCGATGGCGTACACCGGCCGCCTCGAGATCCGGCCCTACGCGGACCGCTGAATGAGTGTCGAAGCGGCCGTCAACGCCGGCTGGGACTCCTACGCGCGGATCGTCGCCTCGCTGATCAGGGTGACCGGCGACTGGACCCTCGCCGAGGACTGCGCCCAGGAGGCGATGGCGGCCGCCCTCGAACGCTGGCCGCGCGACGGGGTGCCCGCGAACCCGGGCGGCTGGTTGCTGACCACCGCCCGCAACCGCGCGATCGACGTGCTCCGCCGCGCCACCGTGGAGAAGCGGAAACTCCAGGAGGTCGCCATGCTCTGGGACCCGGCATCGCCGTCGTTCGAGATCGAGGACGACCGCCTTCGGCTGATCTTCACGTGCTGCCATCCCGCGCTGTCGCTGGAGGCCCGCGTGGCCCTGACCCTGCGCACCATCGCCGGCGTGCCGACCACCGACATCGCCCGCGCCTTCATGGTCACCGAGTCGACCATGACGAGGCGCATCACCAGGGCCAAGTCGAAGATCGCGGACGCCCGCATCCCGTACCGCGTGCCGACCGGCCCGGCGCTCGCCGAGCGCCTGCCGGGGGTCCTGGCCGTCCTCTACCTGCTCTTCACCCGGGGGTACGACGCCGACGGCGAGCCCGCGTTCGCGTCCGAGGCGATCCGCCTGGCTCGCTTGCTGGCCCGATTGATGCCGTCGTCGCCCGAGGTCGCGTCGCTGCTGGCGCTGTTGATCCTGCAGCACTCGAGGCGCGACGCCCGCCGCGACGCCGCCGGCGACCTGGTGACCCTGGAGAAGCAGGACCGGTCCCGCTGGGACAGCCCGGCGATAGCCGAGGGCGTGGCGATCCTGATGCGCACGCCGGTCGAGGGCCCCTACGGAGTACAGGCCCGGATAGCCGCCTGCCACGCCACCGCCCACGATTTCGCCGACACCGACTGGGGTGCGATCGCCGGTTGGTACGACGAGCTGGCCCGCATCCAGCCGACGCCGGTGGTGGCCCTGAACCGCGCGGTGGCGCACGGCTACGCCTTCGGCCCGCGGACGGGTCTGGCGCTGCTGGCGGAGGCCCGCTCCGGCGGCGTCCTGGACGACTACGCCGCGGCGATCGCGGTCGAGGCGGATCTGGTCGCCCGCGCCGGCGACCCGGCCCGGGCGGCCGAGCTGTTCCGCACGGCCGCTGAAGCGGCGCCGTCCGAGATCGAGCGCCGAGCCCTCCGGTCCCGCGCCGCCGAGCTCGACGCCTAGAACGCGTCGGCGCTGCGTCGCCTGGATCGCCGCAAACCGAAAGCCGCGGTGCCGCATATCGAAAGTCCAAGCGTCGCAAATCGAAAGCCAAGCCGTCGCAAATCGAACACCGATGGTTATCATGACGTGTGTCCACGTCGCCACTGATCCCTCGCCGTGCCGCTGCTCAGCTTGACGCCGCACTGGCGGACACCCGTGTCGTACTGGTAACCGGGGCTCGCCAATGCGGCAAGAGCACCCTCGTCCGCGTCGTTGCCGGCGACCGTCTCGCCGAACGCCGCGATCTGGATCGAGCACAGGACCGGGCTGCCGCCCTCGCCGACCCGGTCGGCTTCGTCGACTCGACCGGCTTGCTGGCCATCGACGAGATCCAGCGAGTGCCCGGACTGCTGCTCGCCATCAAGGCCGCCGTCGACGAGGATCCCCGTCCCGGCCGGTATCTGCTCACCGGATCCTCGCGGCTGTTCGGCTTGGTTGCCGCTCCCGACGCGCTGCCGGGCCGGATGGAAACGGTCGAGCTCTGGCCATTCTCCCAGGGCGAGCTCGACGGCCAACCGGATGGCTTCATCGACGCCGTTTTCACCCTCGGTCCCGACCTGCGCCATGAGTCAACCGTCACTCGCGCCGACTACGCCAGCCGGATCGTCCGCGGTGGCCTTCCCGAAGCCGCCGCGCGTGCGGACCCTCGCCGTCGTGAGCGCTTCCTCGACGCGTACGTCCAGGCGCTCATCGATCGCGACGTCCAGCAGGTGGCCGACATCCAGCGTAAGGGCCAGCTACGCACCCTGGTCCGCCTGCTCGCGGCACGGTCGGCGACCATCATCGCGGCCAACTCGCTGGAGTCCGCGCTCGGCCTGAGTCGTCCCACGGTCACTCGCTATCTGCAGGCCCTGGAAGAAATCTTCCTGGTCAAACGCATACCCGGTTGGTCCCGCAATCTCGGCACGCGCGCCACCGCCACACCCAAGCTCATTTTCGTCGACTCCGGTATCGCCGCGAACGAGACCGCCACCAACGCCCGGGCCCTGATCCGGCCCGGCGCGCCGTTCGGTCCGCTGCTCGAGTCGTTCGTGCTGTCCGAACTGTGCCGCCAGCTCACCTGGTCACAGCAGCAAGCCGACCTATCCCACTATCGCGATCACAGCAAGTTCGAGGTCGACGCCGTCCTCGAGAACCGGGCCGGCCAGGTGGTCGGCATCGAAGTCAAAGCCGCCTCGGCCGTCGGACCGGCCGACTTCCGTGGCCTACGCCGCCTGGCTGATCGCCTCGGCGACGACTTCATCGCCGGCATCGTCCTGTACACGGGAACGTCCACCCTGCCGTTCGGAGACAGACTCCGGGCCATCCCGGTGAGCGCCCTTTGGCAGACCCCCGCGCCCGCACTCTCCTGAGTGGGCTTCCCGGCGTCACGCTGCGCTACCTCACCGGCCGCGGCGGCACGGATTACGCCGAGGACGGGCCGAGCAAGCTGACCTGTCCGGCCCCCTGTCGCCGCACGCCGGGCCGGATGGCTCGTCCACTCACTTCCGGGTCGAGTTCGACGCGACCGGAGCGCGAGCACTTATCGCCTGGTCGGCCGGGCCGCGCGAGCCCGGCCGACGGCGACTCAGTCGGGGATGTTGCGGCGGCGCAGGCCCGCGATCCCCAGCGCGCCGAACACCACCGCGACCGCGAGCAGCGTGACCATCGGTGTCGCCGAGATGGTGCCGCCCGGCAGGCGCGGCGTGTGCGTGAACGGGGAGATGTCCAGCAACCACTGGTTGAGCTGCAACGTCTCCCCCACCAACAGGATCAGCAGGCAAGCCGCGGGCGCCGCCCACGCCACCAGCGACCAGCGCGGCAGCAGGCCGAAGACCAGCACCGTCAGGCCGGCCAGCACCCAGACCGCGGGCAGCTGCAGCATCGTGCCGGCCAGGATGCCGCCGAAGTCGCCGGGGCTGTAGGTCAGGCCGGCCACCAAGCCCTCGGCGAACAGGGCCAGCGCGGGGCCCAGCAGGGAGAACAGCAGGTGGCTGCCCGCCCACGCGTAGCGCGACACCGACGTGGCCAGCACGGCCTCGGCGTGGCCGGTCGCCTCCTCGTCGCGCAACCGCAGGGTGGCCTGCACGCCGTAGCAGGCGGCGATCAGCCCGACGATCCCGGCGGTGCCGGCGAAGTAGCTGTCGACCAGCTGCGACGAGCCGCCGAGGCGGGTGAAGATCTCGGACAGGCCCTTGTTGTCCTGGGCGATGTCGAGGACGCTGCCGCCCACCCCGCCGAAGATCAGGCCGAGCAGGGCCAGTCCGAGCGTCCAGCCGATCAGGAGTCCGCGGTGCAGGCGCCAGGCCAGCGCCAGCGGGGTGCGCAGCGAGGCGGCCGCCGTGGCCCGGCCCAGGCGCGCCGGGAAGAGGCCGTCGCCGAGGTCGCGCCGGCCGCGCAGGACGACCGCGACCGCCACGGCGACCGCGCTGAGCAGCACCGACAACAGGACCGGCCACCAATTCAGCGGGCCGTACGGGAAGATCCGGGTCACCCAGCCGAGCGGCGAGATCCAGGAAAGCCACGACAGGCTGCCGTCGCCCAGCGACGAGGTGTCGCCGCCGACCCGCAGCGCGTAGGAGGCGCCCAGCGCCACGATCGCGATGGACCGGGCCGCCCGGGCGCCGCTGGTGAGCTGGGCGGTGATGGCCGCGATGGTGGCGAAGAGAATGCCGCTGAGCGCGAACTCGGCCCCGAACGCCAGCGAGCCGGCCACATCGGAGGTCCGCCCGGCCATCGAGGCAAACGTGATCAGGCCGAGAAGAGCCGAGGCCCCGCAGGTCACCAGCAGCGCGGCGGCCAGCACGGCATGGCGTCCGACGACGGTGGAGCCGACCAGCTCGGCGCGGCCGGCCTCCTCATCCGTACGCGTATGGCGGATCACCGTGAGCAAGGCGACCAGCCCGATCATCACGGGCACGAAGCCCGCCCGCCAGTTGGCCAGCGCGGCGAACGAGTCGCCGTGCAGGAGCCCGTAAAGAGCGACGAACCCGGCGTTGTCGGCGCTCACCGTCGCGTACTGGATCCGCTCGGCATCGGTCGGGAACAGGCCCTCGAACGATGCGTAATAGCCGGCCGGCAGCACCCCGAAGATGAGCACCCAGATCGGCAGCAGGAAGCGGTCACGCCGCAGCACGAGCCGGATCAGCCGGCCGACCCCGGTCATCGCGAACCCCGCTGGTACTGCCGGAGGAACAGCTCCTCGAGGGACGGCGGCTGGCTGACCAGGCTGCGCACCCCGACCTTGACCAGCGACTGCAGCGCCGGCTCCAGGGCGTCGGTGTCCACGTCGAAGCGGATCTTGCCGTTGTCGGTGCGGAAGTCGTGCACGCCGGGCAGGGTGGCGAGGCCGTCCGGCGCCCCGACCAGCTCGGCCTGGATCGACGTACGCGTGAGGTGCCGCAACTCCGCGAGGGTGCCGGTCTCGACCGCCCGGCCGTCGCGAATGATCGTGAGGCGGTCGCAGAGCGCCTCGACCTCGGCCAGGATGTGGCTGGACAGCAGCACGGTGCGGTCGCCCCGCGCCTTCTCCTGGAGGATCACCTGGCGGAAGACCTCCTCCATCAGCGGGTCGAGGCCGCTGGTCGGTTCGTCGAGGATCAACAGCTCCACGTCGGACGCGAGCGCCGCGACCAGCGCCACCTTCTGCCGGTTGCCCTTGGAGTAGGTGCGGCCCTTCTTGCGCGGGTCGAGCTCGAACCGCTCCAGCAGCTCGGCCCGGCGGGACGGGTCGAGCCCGCCGCGCAGCCGGCCGAGCAGGTCGATCACCTCGCCGCCGGTCAGGTTGGGCCACAGCGTGACGTCGCCCGGCACGTACGCCAGGCGGCGGTGCAGCTCGGTGGCCGACGCCCACGGGTCGCCGCCGAGCAGGCTGACCTTGCCGCCGTCGTGGCGCATCAGACCCAGCAGGATGCGGATGGTCGTGGTCTTGCCGGCCCCGTTGGGCCCCAGGAAGCCGTGCACCTCGCCGGTCCGGACGCGCAGGTCGAGCCCGTCCAGGGCGGTGACCTTGCCGAACCGCTTGATCAGTCCCTCGGCATCGATTGCCTCGGCCATGACTACTCCTCGGAGGGGAAAAGGCCGTCCAGCGCGGTCCGCGCGAGATCGGCCTGCTCGTGGGTGACCAGCGGAGTGGAGAAGATCTCGAGGGAGGCGCGCAGCACCCGCGCCCAGCCCTCCGGCTCGCCGGTGTCGACGCCGAGCACGCGCGACAGCTGGTCACGGGATGTGAGCATGGACATCTTCATCACCGCGAGGACCGCGACGAACGCCCTCGGGTCCGCCACCTTGAAGTCGGTGGTGACGAACCAGCGCTCGCCGTACTCGATCAGCCGGTCGAACAGGGCCTGCCCGGCGGGTGACCCGTCCAGCACCGAGCGCGTCATGTAGCGCTGCATGCGCAGCGTGTCGGGCGTGATGCGGTCGACGACCTGGAACTCGATGAAGCGGTTGCCCAGCGCGGTGAGCTCGTGCAGCACGTGCTCGTCGCAGGCGTCGCGGAGGCCCTCCTTGGAGCCGAAATGGTGCCGCAACAGCCCGGACGAGACGCCCGCCTTCTGCGCGATGTCGCGGATCGTGGCGCCGTCGACGCCGCGGTCGGCGAACAGCTCGATCGCCGCGTCGCGGATGCGCGCTCGTGCCGTCAGATCCTCGGGGCTACTCACATGTGTAGCCTACTACACAAGCGTGTAGTCAGACAGCGCCATTCACCACGGCCGACTTGACCGCGCCGTTCGTCAGGCCCCACCGGGTCAGCAGGTCGGCGTAGACGCCCGACGAGATCACCTGGTCGAGCGCGGCCTTGACCGCGTCCCGGAGCTCGGTGTTTCCCTTCGCGATCGGGATGCCGATCAGCCCGGGCTCGTACTGCGCGGCCGACGCGAGCTCGTAGTAGTTGCTGGTGCGGCTGTCGGATGCCAGATAGGCCGCCGCCGGGTAGTCGTTGAGCACCGCCACCGCTCGCCCGGTGCGCAGCTGGAGCAGCGCGTCGGCGTTGGTCTTGTATTCGTTGATCTTCATCGGCCGGTCGCCGCAGCCGCTCTGCGACCGGTGCAGCAGGTCGGCCTGCACGGTGCCCTGCTCGGTCGCGATGACCTGACCGCACAGGTTGGTGAGCTCGGCGATCGCGGCCGGGTTGCCGCGCTGCACGATGATCGAGGTGCCGGCCGAGAAGTAGTTGACGAAGTCGGCCTTCTTCTCGCGGTCCGCGGTGTCGGTCATGGCCGACATCACACCGTCGTAGGTGCCGTCGGCGACCCTGTCCAGCGCCGTCTGGAAGGCTCCGGTGACCATCTGGATCTTCACGCCGAGCACCCGGCCGAGGGCGTCGGCAAGATCAGGTTCAAAGCCCACGATCGTACGGCCGTCCGGCGCGAACTGTTCCATCGGCGGGTAGCTCGCGTCGGTGACGAAGCGGATGGTCCCGGTGTTCCGCACCGCCGCCGGGAGCTTGTCGTGCAGCGTCTGGTCGAACCGCAGGCTGTCGTCGACCGCGGCGGCCTCGGCTTCGGGAGTCGACGCGCAGCCGGCCAGGAGGGCAACCGTAGCGAGAGCGGAGAGAACCTTCTTCACCGAATTGCCTCCATCATCGGCACCTGAGTCCAGGGCACTGGTTTCGAGTAGAGATATCCCTGCGCCTCGTCGCATCCGGCCGCCATGACCCACGCGGCCACGTCGCCCGTCTCCACGCCCTCGGCGGTGACCCGGCAGCCCAGGCCGTGCGCGAGCGCGATCACCGCGCGCACGATCGCCTGGTTCTGCGGCTGCGACAGCACCGGGTCCACGAAGCTCCGATCGATCTTGATCTCGGTCAGCGGCACCCCGCGCAGCCGGCCCAGGCTGGTGTAACCGGTGCCGAAGTCGTCCACCGAGATGCCGACCCCGATCTCGGCCAGCGCCCGCAACGCCTGCAGGGCGGAGGCCATGTCGTCGACCACGGCGGTCTCGGTGATCTCCAAAGTGAGCCGGGACGGCGCCACCGCGGTCTCCGCCAGCAGCGCCGCGACCCCAGCCGCGAACCCCGGCGACTCCAGGTTGCGGACCGACACGTTCACCGACACCGTCCAGTCGCGGCCGGCCTCGGTCCACGCCACCTGATCGGCGAGCGCGCGGCGCAGCACCCAGGCGGTGAGCGGCTCGATCAGTCCCGACTGCTCGGCGGCCGGCAGGAAATCCGACGGCGGCACCAGGCCGCGCGTCGGGTGCTGCCAGCGCACGAGCGCCTCCACCCCGCACACCACGCCGTCGGCCAGCCGCACCTTGGGCTGGTAGTACAGCACCAGCTCGTCGCGTTCCAGCGCGTGCCGCAGCTCGGCCTGCACGACCAGCCACTGGGTCGGGTGGGCGGCCCGCTCGCCGGCGTACACGACGATGTCGGCCGTGCCGCGCTTGCCCTGGTACATGGCCGCGTCCGCGTGCCGCAGCAGCTTCTCGACGTCCTCGCCGTGGTCGGGGTAGAGCGCCACGCCGAAGCTCGCCTCGATGGTCAGCGGCACGCCGTCGAGCACCACCTCGCGGGTCAGCGACGCCCGCACCCGCTCCAGCAACCCCAGCACCGCGGGCCCGTCCAGCCCCGGCAGGATCAGCGCGAACTCGTCGCCACCCAGCCGTGCCGCGGTGTCCTCGGCGCGCATCGAGGCCCGCAGCCGGTCGGAGATCACCCGCAGCAGGTCGTCGCCGGCGTGGTGCCCGAGCGTGTCGTTGACCTCCTTGAACCGGTTGAGGTCGACGACCACCACGGCCCCGCCGAGGCGGGCGGTCAGCGCCGAGTTCGCCCGCTGCCGGAACGCCTCGCGGTTGGGCAGGCCGGTGAGCCCGTCGTGCAGCGCCTCGTGCTCCTGCCGCGCGGCGTACCGGCGCAGCGAGCGGGTGGTCGACCAGGAGATCAGGGCGGTGGCCAGGTAGAGCAGGCCCAGGCCGATGCCGAGCCGCCGATAGGTGACGACCATCTGCCCGTGCAGGCGTGCGGCGATCTTGTCGTACGGAAGATAGAGCTCCAGCACCCCGATGGCCTCGCCGGACGCCCGCGCGAAGATGGGCTGCAGCACCCGGATGGTCTGCCCGCCGGGCGCGGCCTCGTCCCCGACCAGGGTGGCCGCGGCCTGCCCGAGCGAGGCCGACCGGAAGGCCGCGTCGCCGACCGGCACCCCACCGGAGGTGGAGCCGTCGTCCGAGAAGATCACCTGACCGTTGAAGTTGCGCAACCGCATCCGCAGCACCGAGCCGTGGTACAGCGCGAGGTCGGTGGCCTTGGCCAGGCTGTCCCGCTGGCCGGCGGTGATGCCCCGGCTCAGGTCGGCGTCGTCGAGGGCCGGCGCGATCGCCATCTCGGCGATGACCGCGGCCTGCGCCTTGCCCTGGGCCTGGCCCTGCTTGGTGGCGTCGTCGTGCGCGCTGCGGAGCAGCAGCACGCCGAGCGCGCCCACCGGCAGGAGGCTGGCCACGGCGTAGGTGGCGAAGAGGCGCGATCCCGACCGCGCCCCTCGCCCTGAACCCCTACGCCGCCACACGAAACCGTCTATCGGTCCGATTGCCGTCCGGTTGAGGAAACTGCGAGCCCGGCGTCGAACTCGCATCCTTCCGCGGGGAACGAGCGTTAGCCGGGCGTGCGTACCTTCACCACGATCGGCGGGCGGTCCCAGAGGCGCTTCGCGTCCTTCGGCTGATGCGGCGCGCGATCCTCTTCGCGGTGGCGCTGGCGTTCGCCGGCGTCATCGGGCCGTCCGCGCGGGCGTCGACGCGCCCGGACTACGTGGTCTTCTACAACTTCGACGGCCAGGCGCCGCTCGCCGACGCCACCGGGCACGGGCACGACCTGACCCCGGTGAGCCGGCACGGCGGCTCGTACGCCACGGTCGCCCGCGGCGACGGCCGGGCCCTGCTGTTCCCGGAGCCCTGCCACGACGAGCCGTGCCCGCGGATCGCACTACGTGCCGTGCCGGCCGACGATCTCAACCCCGGACGGCGGCCGATCCGGTGGGGCGCCTCGGTGCGGCTGGCCGCCGACGAGACCACCAAGGGCGAGAACGTCGTGCAGAAGGGCTACTCGGCGGCCAACAGCCAGTACAAGCTGCAGATCGACGGCGCCGAGGGCCGCCCCAGCTGCGTGCTGGTCGACGACGATGAGCCCACGATCCACCTGGCGCTCAGCTCGGTGAGCGTGGCCGACGGCCGCTGGCACCAGCTCGAATGCCGGCGGTCGGGCACCGATCTGGCGATCCTGGTGGACGGCGCCCGCCGCGGCGGCGTCACCGTCCCGGCCGGGCTGTCGGTGCGCAACCGCATCCCGCTCAGCGTCGGCGGCAAGGGGTCGTTCCACAACAACGACCAGTTCCAGGGCGCGCTCGACGAGGTCTGGGTCTCAATCGGTCAATGAGTACGGCTTGCTGACCACCTGCACCTGACCGAACCAGGTGGCGATGTCGACGCGTACCTCCGGCGTGCCCGGCACCCGCGGCACCGGCGCCAGGTGCAGGCTGTGGTTGCTGAACACCACCGCACCGGTCAGGTCGACCTCGACCCCCTCGGGCACGATCACCGTGACCTGCCCGAACAGGCACAGCCCGGCGATCTCGATGGTGCTCTGACTGGTGATCACCTCGCGCAGGTCGAGCTCGGTCGACCCGAAGAACGTGCGCAGCCACACCCGCGGCGACTTGAGACGCCACCGCCCGCGCCGCTTGGTCTCGCTGAAGATGGTCAGCACGCTGTCGACCGTCTGCGCCGACCCGACGACCGGCGTCGGCGCCAGCCCGGCGGTGGCCCGCTCGATCTCCTGCGTGCTCCCGGCCGCCCACACCGCGCCGACGCGCGCGCTGAACTCCTCGAGCGTCAGCCGGCCGTCGCCGCAGGCGCGCTGAAGGAGCTCGGCGGCCCGCTCACGCTCGTGATCGGACGGTGGCATCGGCACTGGAGAGGTCACCGCAGCACTGTATCGCCGCCGGCCGGCGCGGATCCCGGGGACTCCAGGAGGACGACGTGCAGATTGCGTGGCCCGTGCACCCCCTCGACCCGGCTGAGCTCGATGTCGCTGGTCGCCGACGGCCCGCTGATCCAGGTGAGCGGGCGCGTGGGGTCGAGCCGGGCCACCGCCTCGGGCACCGACGCGACGACCTGCGCCGGCCGCAGCACGCAGATGTGCAGGTCGGGCAGGAGCGAGATGATCCGCCGCCCCTGGTCGGCCGAGCCGTCCAGCACGATCGTCCCGGTCTCCACGATCGCCACCGCCGCCGCGGTCACCACGCCGTCGGCCGCCGCGATCCGGGAGGCGGCCAGCCCGTCGTCGACGACGACCTCGAGACCCTCGGGCAGCCAGTCCGGGGAAAGCCCCGGAGGCACCACCACGGTCCCGGAAGGCAAAATGTCCGCGATGGTCGATCTGATGGAAGACGACCGATGCACCACCGCCTTGTAGTCGACGAGGCGCTCGACCAGCAGGTCGAGGTCGACCTTGGCCTCGCCCCGGCGGTAGTCGCGCGGAACCGGCGCGGCCTCGACGCCCGAGCCGAGCGCCGATCGGATCCGGCCGAGAATCACGTCTTTCGAGCTCACCGCGACCGCCACCAATCCCGGAACGTATGCTCGGGCGGGTCCGGCAGATCCCGGCTGGCCGACCAGCCGTTCAGCGGCGGCGGCAGCCCGCGCCCCTTGCGCCCCGCGATCCGGGCGAACTTGGCCGCGCGCTGCGCGCGGGCGTACAGCTTGGGACGGTCCATCATGTACGCCGCGGCCGCCATCGCCGCCGCCTCCGAGCGTGGATGCGGCGCCTGGTTCCGCAGGTGCACCAGGATCGACGGAATGTCGATCTTGACCGGGCAGGCGTCGAAACAGGCCCCGCACAGCGACGACGCGTACGGCAGGGTCGGATTGTCGGCCACCCCGGTGAGCTGCGGCGACAGCACCGCGCCGATCGGGCCCGGATACACCGATCCGTACGCGTGGCCGCCGGTCCGCTCGTAGACCGGGCAGACGTTGAGGCAGGCCGAGCACCGGATGCAATGCAGCGCCTGCCGCCCCACCTCGTCGGCCAGCACCGCGCTGCGGCCGTTGTCGAGCAGCACCAGGTGGAAGCTCTGCGGCCCGTCGCCGGGAGTCACCCCGCGCCACATCGACGTGTACGGGTTCATCCGCTCGCCGGTCGACGCCCGCGGCAGCAACTGCAGGAACACCTCGAGGTCCGGCCACGTCGGCACCAGCTTCTCGATGCCCATCACGGTGATCAGCGTGTCGGGCAGGGTGAGGCACATCCGGCCGTTCCCCTCCGACTCGACGACGGCCAGCGTCCCGGTGTCGGCGATCGCGAAGTTCGCCCCCGAGATCGCCACCCGGGTGTGCAGAAAGGTCTCGCGCAGATATTTCCGGGCGGCGCCGGCCAGCTCCGGCGGCTCGTCGGTCAGCCCGGGGTCGACGCCCGGCATCGCGTTCAGGAAGATCTCGCGGATCTCCGAGCGGTTGCGGTGGATGGCCGGCACCAGGATGTGGCTGGGCTTGTCGTCGCCGAGCTGCACGATCAGCTCGGCCAGGTCGGTCTCGACCGGGGTGATCCCGGCGGCCTCGAGCGCCTCGTTGAGCCCGATCTCCTGGGTGGCCATCGACTTGACCTTGATGACCCGCCGCTCGCCGGTCTGCCGGACCAGGTCGGTGACGATCCGGTTGGCCTCGTTGGCGTCGGCCGCCCAATGCACGACCCCGCCGGCGGCGGTCACGTTCTCTTCGAGCTGCTCCAGCAGCTCGGGGAGGTGCGCCATCGTGTAGGCCTTGAGCGCCGACCCGGCCGCCCGCAGCTCCTGCCAATCCGGCAGCTCCGCGATCACCCGGCCGGATTTGCCGCGGATGGTCGTGGTCGCGTGCTGAAGGTTGCGCCGCAGCTGCGAATTCGCCAGCGCCTCCCGCGCGGCCACCGGGAACGGCTGGTCCCCGCGCAGATGTCCGACGCCGCGCGGGGCGCGGGCCGGCATGCCGAGAAAGGTCATGACGACGCCTCCGTGGATGCGAGGATCTCGGCCAGGTGCACTGTGCGCACCCCGGTGCGCAGCCGGGACAGGCCGCCCCCGATGTGCATGAGGCAGGACGCGTCCCCGGCCGTACAGACGTCGGCGCCCGTGTCGAGCACGTGCCGCATCTTGTCGGCCAGCATCGCGGTCGACGTGTCCGCGTTCTTCACGCTGAACGTGCCCCCGAAGCCGCAGCACTGCTCGGCGGCCGGCAGCTCCACCAGGTCGAGCCCGCGCACGTGGCGCAGCAACCGCAGCGGCTTGTCGCCCACGCGCAGCACGCGCAGCGAGTGGCACGTCGGGTGATAGGTCACCCGATGCGGGAAGTACGCGCCCACGTCCTCGACGCCCAGCACGTCGATCAGCAGTTCGGACAGCTCGTACGTCCGTGATGCGACCGAGGTGGCGCGCGCCGCCAGGCCGCGGTCGCCGGCCGCGACCATGGCGTGCTGGTGTCGCACCGACCCCACGCAGCTGCCGGAGGGAGCGACCACGACGTCGTACGGCTCGAAGGTCCGCACATGCCGCCGGACCAGCGCCAAGGCGTCCTTCTGATAGCCCGTGTTGATGTGCATCTGACCGCAGCACGTCTGCTCCGGCGGGAACACGACCTCGTGGCCGAGCCGCTCCAGGAGCAGCACGGTCGCCTTGGCCGCGGCCGGGAACATGGTGTCGGCCAGGCACGTGGCGAACAGCGCTATCCGCATCGTCCAGCGCCTCCCTTCCGCCTTCCCCGCGGGGAGAGTCAAGCGATCCGCTCGGCCGCCGCCCGCCAGGTCGCGCGATCCCCGCCGGGCGAATACCGAACGATCTGCTGAGTCTCCCGCAAAACTCGCCGCAGCGCCGCCAGGTCTCCCTCGATCGCTCCCGCCGCGCGCGCCTGCACCAGCACGTTGCCGAGCGCTGTCGCCTCGACCGGCCCGGCCAGCACCGGCAGCCCGCACGCATCCGCGGTCAGCTGGCAGAGCAGGGAGTTCCGGGCTCCCCCGCCCACGATGTGCACCGCGTCGACGGCCCGTCCGGCCAGGGCCTGCGCCTGCTCGACCGCCCGCCGGTGCGCCAGCGCCAGACTGTCCACAATGCACCGCGCCATCACCGCCGGCGACGCATCCCGGGGCAGCCCCGCGGCCGACGCGACCCGCCCGACCATGTCTCCCGGCGGCAGAAACACCGGCAGATCGAGATCGACGACGTGCCGCAACGCGGGCTCACGTCCCGCCGAAGCCAGCAAACCCGAAATATCCGATAGCGACCATTCGCGCATGCACTCCTGCAGCGGCCACAGTCCCATCACATTCCGCAGATACCGGATCGTCCCGTCGACCCCACCCTCATTGCTGAAGTTCGCCAGCCGGGACTCCTCGCTCAGCACCGGCGCGGACAGCTCCAGCCCCACCAACGACCAGGTCCCGCACGAGATGTAGGTGAAGCCCGGCCCGGTCGCGGGCACCCCCACCACCGCGGAGGCGGTGTCATGAGACCCGACCGCCACCACCGGAGTCTCGCCGAAGAGGCCGATCCGGCTCCCCGGCTGCCGCAACGGCGGGAACAGCGACGGGCGCAACCCCAGATCCGAGATCAACGGCAACGACCAAGCACGCGTACGGACATCGAGCAGCTCGGTCGTCGACGCGTTCGTGTACTCCGCGCCCAACTCCCCGGTCAGCCAGTACGCCAGCAGGTCGGGGATCAGCAACATCTGCTGAGCCACCTCGAACTGCGGCGTCCCGAGCGCCGACACCAGCTGATAGGCCGTGTTGAACGGCTGCTTCTGCAACCCGGTGATCGCGTAGAGCCGCTCGTCCGGGACGACTTCCGCCACCCGCGCGGGCACCCCGTCGGTCCGCCCGTCCCGGTAGTGCACCGGGTTGCCGAGCAGCGCCCCCGACGCGTCGAGCAGTCCATAGTCGACCGCCCACGAGTCGATCCCGATGCCGTCGACCGGCCCCGCCGCCCGCAGTCCGTCGAGCACCCCGCGATACAGCGCCAGGATGTCCCAGTGCAGCGTCCCGCCCACCCGGACCGGGTCGTTGGCGAAGCGGTGCACCTCGGTGAGCGACACGTCGCCGCCGCCGGCCCGGCCGACCATCACCCGCCCGCTGGACGCGCCGAGATCGACCGCGGCGAACGCCTTCCTCGCCGGCCGAGTCATCTGAGGAAGGCCGCCGGGACACCCGCGTCGACCGGGATGTGCAGGCCGGTCGTGTGGGTGAGGTCGCCGCCGGTCAGCGCGAAGACCGCGTTCGCCACGTGCTCGGGCAGCACCTCACGTTTCAGCAGCGTGCGCTGCGCGTAGTACGCGCCCAGCTTCTCCTCCGGCACGCCATACACGGCGGCGCGCTGCGCGCCCCAGCCGCCGGCGAAGATCCCCGAGCCACGCACGACGCCGTCGGGGTTGATGCCATTGACGCGTACGCCGTGGGCGCCGAGCTCCGCCGCCAGCAACCGCACCTGGTGCGCCTGGTCGGCCTTGGTCGCGCCGTACGCTACGTTGTCCGGCCCGGCGACGATCGAGTTCTTGCTGCTGATGTAGACGATGTCGCCGCCCATGCCCTGCCGGATCATGACCCGGGCCGCCTCGCGGGACACCAGGAACGAGCCCTTGGCCATCACGTCGTGCTGCAGGTCCCAGTCGGCCTCGGTGGTGTCGAGCAGCGGCTTCGAGATGGACAGCCCGGCGTTGTTGACCACCAGGTCGACCCCGCCGAACGCGAGCACCGCGTCCCGCAGCGACGCGACGACCGCCGCCGCGCTGGTCACGTCGGCCCGCACGGCGATCGCCACGTCGGCGCCGCCGATCTCGCCGGCGACGCCCCGCGCCGCCTCGAAGTCGCGGTCGGCCACGATCACGCAGGCGCCCTCGGCGGCGAGCCGCCGCGCGATCGCCCGCCCGATGCCCGACCCGGCGCCGGTCACGTACGCGACCCGGGTGGCGAGCGGCTTCGGCTTCGGCATCCGCCGGAGCTTCGCCTCCTCCAGCGCCCAATACTCGATGCGGAACTTCTCGCTCTCGCCGATCGGCGCGTACGCCGACACCGCCTCGGCCCCGCGCATCACGTTGATGGCGTTGACGTAGAACTCGCCGGCCACCCGCGCGGTCTGCTTGGTGGCGCCGAACGAGAACATGCCGACCCCGGGCACCAGCACAATCGCCGGGTCGGCGCCGCGCATCGCCGGGGAGTCGGCGGTCGCGTGCCGCTCGTAGTAGCCGCGGTAGTCCGCGCGGTACGCCTCGTGCAGCTCCTTGACCCGGGCCACCACCTCGTCGAGCGGCGCGCCCGGCGCGGTGTCGACGACCAGCGGCTTCACCTTGGTGCGCAGGAAGTGGTCGGGGCAGGAGGTGCCTCTCTCCGCCAGCTCGGGCAGCCGCTCACTGCTGACGAAGTCGAGCACGACGCCGGAATCCGTGTAGTGCCCCACCACTGGCCGGTCGGTCGACGCCAGCCCGCGCAGGACCGGGAACAGCGCGGCCGCCCGGACCCGCCGCTCCGCCACCGGCAAGGAGGTGTGCACGGCCGCCCCGAACGGAGCCGGCCGGCCGTGCGCGGCCAGATACTCCCTGGCACGGCGGATGATCTCGAGCGAGTTCGCCTCGCACTCCGCGCTGGTCGCGCCCCACGCGGTGATCCCGTGCCCGCCGAGGATCACGCCGATCGCCTGGGGGTTGGCCCGCTGGACGGCGGCGATGTCGAGGCCGAGCTGGAAGCCGGGCCGGCGCCACGGCACCCAGAGCACCCGGTCGCCGAAGATCTCCTTGGTGAGCGCGGGGCCGTCGGCGGCGGTGGCGATCGCGATGCCGGAGTCGGGGTGCAGGTGGTCGACGTGCGCGACGTCGACCAGCCCGTGCATGGCGGTGTCGATGCTCGGCGCCGCGCCACCCCGGCCGTGCAGGCAGTAGTCGAAGGCCGCGACCATCTCGTCCTCGCGCTCGACGCCGGGATAGACGCCGGCGAGCGCCCGCAGCCGGTCGAGCCGCAGGATGGCCAGGCCCTGCTCGGTGAGCGTGCCGAGGTCGCCGCCCGAGCCCTTGACCCAGACCAGCTCGGCCGGCTCGCCGGTGACCGGGTCGGTCTCGCTGCCCTTGGCCGAGGTGTTGCCCCCGGCGTAGTTGGTGTTGCGCGGATCGGCGCCGAGCCGGTTGCTGCGCTCCAGAAGCTCACGCACTGCGGGGTTGGTCATCGTGGGCCCATCACTCCATGAAACGTTTCAGACGCTTCCAGGCAGATTACGGGCCGCTCCCGCCCAGGTCAAGAGCGCCGGGTCGAGGCCCGGGCCACCAGCTCGGGCGTGAAGAACAGCTGCTGGTGCTCGTGCAACGGGTTGGTCGCCTCGTCCAGCACCAGCTGCGCGGCCGCGCGACCAAGCTCCTGCCGTGGCTGGCGCACCGACGTCAGCGGCACGGCCGCGGCCGCGGCGAACTCGATGTCGTCGAAGCCCACGATCGCCAGGTCGTCGGGAACCCGCAGCCCGGCGCCGGTGCCCTGCTGGAGCAGGCCGAGGGCGAGCAGGTCGTTGGCACAGAACGCCGCGGTCGGCCGCCGCCGGGCCGGCAGCCCGGCCAGCCGCTCGCCCGCCGACCGTCCTTCCGCGACGGTCATCGCCTCGGTCGGCAGGTGGACCAGGTCGTCGGCGGGCAGGCCGAGTTCCTCCCACACCTCGCGGGCGCCCTGCCGGCGCTCGCGCACCTGGCCGAGCGATTCCGGCCCGCCGATCACCGCCACCCGGGTGTGCCCCTGCTCGACCAGATGCTCGATGGCGATCCGGCCGCCGTGCACGTCGTCGACGGCGACGGAGCAGCAACTCTCGTCGACGCGCCGGCGGTCGACGATCACCAGCGGCACGCCCCGCCGGGCCAGGTCGTCGAGGTGCGGCGCGTCCGGGTTGACCGGGGTGATCAGGATGCCCTGGACCCGCTGCTGGAGGAGCCGGTCGAGGTGCGCCTCCTCGCGCTCGCGGCGGCTGTTGCTGTTGCAGATGAACAGCGACAGGTCGGCGTCCTCGGCGGCGAGCTCGATGCCCTGGGCGACGTCGTGGAAGAACGGGTTGGTGCCGTCGAGCATCACGTACGCCAGGGTGCGGCTCGTACCGGCGCGCAGCTGCCGGGCCGACTCGTTGCGCACGAAGCCGAGGTCGGCCATGGCCCGCTCGACCCGCTCGCGGGTGCGGGCGCTGACCACCTCGGGCCGATTCATCACATTGGAGACGGTGCCGAGCGAGACGCCGGCGGCCGCGGCCACGTCCTTCACGGACGGCGTCCTGCCGTTCAGCACGAAAATCCTCCCTTGAAACGTTGAAGCAGCATCTTACGGTACCGCCGACCAGCGCAACGCCGGTGTTTAGCGAACGTTGCCGTCCCGTGCTTGACAGGTGTGATCGGCGCCACCTACCGTTGTGAAACATTTCAAGTGCGGCCGACGACCTGGCGGCGTCCCAGGCGGGCGAAGAACCAGAAGAGGCGTGATCCGTGATGGCTGACCTGGCCGCAGTCAAGCGCGCGCTCACCGCGCAGCGCATCGAGACCCCGTCCTGGGCGTACGCGAACTCCGGCACCCGGTTCAAGGTGTTCGCCCAGCCGGGGGTGCCGCGGAACCCCGAGGAGAAGATCGCCGACGCCGCGGCCGTGCACCGTTTCACCGGCGTCGCCCCCACGGTCGCGCTGCACATCCCGTGGGACAAGGTGGCCGATTACGCCGCCCTCGCCCGCTACGCCGCCGACCAGGGCGTCGCCATCGGCGCGATCAACACCAACGTCTTCCAGGACGACGACTACAAGCTCGGCTCGGTCACCAACCCGGATCCCGGCATCCGCCGCAAGGCCACCGATCACCTGCTCGAGGCGATCGACATCATGGACCGGACCGGTTCGCGGGACCTCAAGCTCTGGTTCTCCGACGGCATCAACTACCCCGGCCAGGACGACCTGCGGACCCGCCAGGACCGCCTGGCCGCCGCCCTGCGCGAGACCTACGACCGGCTCGGCGAGGATCAGCGCATGCTGCTCGAATACAAGCTCTTCGAGCCGGCCTTCTACGCTACCGACGTGCCCGACTGGGGCACGTCGTACGCGCACTGCGTCGAGCTCGGCGAGCGCGCCACGGTCTGCATCGACACCGGCCACCACGCCCCCGGCACCAACATCGAGTTCATCGTCGCGTTCCTGCTGCGCGCCGGAAAGCTCGGCGCCTTCGACTTCAACAGCCGCTTCTACGCCGACGACGACCTCATGGTCGGTGCCGCCGACCCGTTCCAGCTGTTCCGCATCATGTACGAGATCGTCCGCGCCGACGCCCTGGACCCGGCCTGCGGCATCGCGTTCATGCTCGACCAGTGCCACAACATCGAGCGCAAGATTCCGGCCATCATCCGCTCGGTGCTGAACGTCCAGGAGGCGACCGCCAAGGCCCTGCTGGTCGACCGCGACGCGCTGACCGCCGCCCAGAACGCCGGCGACGTCCTGGAGGCCAACGCCGTCCTCATGGACGCCTACAACACCGACGTTCGCCCACTGCTGGCCGAGGTCCGGGCCGACGCCGGCCTCGATCCCGACCCCGTCGCCGCCTACAAGCGAAGCGGCTACGACGAGAAGATCATCGCCGAGCGGGCGGGCGGCACGCAGGCCGGCTGGGGCGCCTGAGGGATCATCGGCGCCGGGGAGCATCAGCGCGGGACCATCAGCGCCGGACCATCAGCGCCGGACCATCAGCGCGGGGGCAGCTGGTGCAGGCGCACCCCGGTCAGCTCGCCGGCGGCGACGGTCGCGGTCATGAAGGTCGCGAAGGGCTGTCGCCGCCGGTCGGTGGGCGAACCCGGGTTGAGCAGCCGCAGACCGCCGGCCGCGGTGGTGTCCCACGGGATGTGCGAGTGGCCGAAGACCAGCAGGTCCACGCCGGGGAAGCGGGCCGCGCAGCGTTCCTCGCGACGCTGGGCCGGGCCGGTCTCGTGCACGACCGCCATCCGCAGCCCGGCCACGTCGGCGTACGCGATCTCGGGCAGCCGGGCCCGCAGCGCGGGTCCGTCGTTGTTGCCGTAGCAGGCGATCAGCCGGGCGGCCCGGGCCAGCAGCGCGTCCAGCGCGGCCACATCCACCCAGTCGCCGGCGTGCACCACGACGTCGGCCTCGCCGATCGCCGCCCAGAGTGCCGCCGGCAGGTCCTTCGCCCGCTTGGGCAGATGGGTGTCGCTGGTCAGGACGAGCCGCATAGCCGACACCCTAGCGAAATCCGGGAAGCGCTCTCTTGCCCATCCGAGGGCAAATGTCCGCGATGGAGCTTTTTCCGATCAGCGCCGGAACCGGTTCCGGGATCTTCGTTATCGGTGTCGGCCGGTGGCCTCGCCGCGTATGAACGGGAAGTTACGGCGATCCATTGAGCTGCGCTGATGCCCGAACGGGCAAACCGCCATGGCGACCGCTTGTGACATCCGCAAGACCACGGCTGTTATCGATCGGTTCCGGAACCTCGGCCACCTCTGGACACGATTGCGCGCCCCTCCTTAGCGTCGACGGCGGGGGAGCGCTCTCCCCGTACATGTGGAGAGATCGGCCTCCCCGAGGGTGCAAGCAGTCCCCCTTGCAGTTCCCCGCCCAAGGAGAAGCAATGACCATCCCCGTCAGCTCCGCACCTCCGCGGAGACGCTCCCCCTGGCGTCTCGGCGCGATCGGCGGCCTCGTGGCCGCCGTCGTCGCCGGGTACGCCGCCTTCACCACCGCCGGCGCCAGCGCCGCGGAAACCCTGCTCTCGCAGGGCAAACCGGCCACCGCGTCGTCGACCGAGGTGGCCGGCGCGTACCTCGCCTCCGAGGCGGTCGACGGCAACCTCGGCACCCGCTGGTCGTCCACGTTCTCCGACCCGCAGTGGCTGCAGGTCGACCTCGGCAGCTCGCAGACGATCACCCGGGTCGAGCTGAACTGGGAGACCGCCGCGGCCAAGGCGTTCCAGATCCAGGTCTCGGACAACGCCAGCACCTGGACCTCGATCTATTCGACGACGACGAGCACCGGCGGCAACCAGTCGCTGACGGTCAACGGCACCGGCCGGTACGTGCGGATGTACGGCACCCAGCGCACCACCGGCTACGGCTACTCGCTCTGGGAGTTCAAGGTTTACGGCGGCGGCACGACGACACCTCCGACCACCACGCCGCCCACGACCGGGCCGACCGTACCGCCGGGCGGCTCGCTGGGCGCCAACGTGATCGTCTTCGACCCGGGCATGTCGAGCGCGTCGATCCAGAGCCAGGCCGACACGATCTTCCGGCAGCAGGAGTCCAATCAGTTCGGCAACCAGCGGTACGTGCTGGCGTTCAAGCCGGGCACCTACAACGGGCTGAACATCCAGGTCGGCTTCTACACCTCGGTGATCGGTCTCGGCCAGAACCCGCAGGACGTCCGGATCAACGGCGACGTCACCGTCGACGCGGGCTGGTTCCAGGGCAACGCCACGCAGAACTTCTGGCGCTCGATCGAGAACCTGTCGCTCTACCCGGTCTCCGGGGACGATCGCTGGGCCGTCTCGCAGGCCGCGCCGTTCCGCCGGATCGACGTCCACGGCGGCGTCAACCTCGCGCCGAACGGCTACGGCTGGGCCTCGGGCGGGTACATCGCCGACTCGCGGATCAGCGGCACCGAGGGTCAGTACTCGCAGCAGCAGTGGTTCACCCGGAACAGCCAGATCGGCTCGAACTCCAACGCGGTCTGGAACCAGATGTTCGTGGGCGTGCAGGGCGCGCCGCCGGCCAGCTACCCGACCCCGCCGTACACGGTGATCGGCAGCGCGCCGGTGATCCGGGAGAAGCCCTACCTGTACCAGACCGGCGGCCAGTACGCGGTGTTCGTCCCGAGCCTGCGGACGAACGCGAGCGGCCCGACGTGGACCAATGGCAACACGGCCGGGTCCAGCCTGCCGCTGTCGCAGTTCTATGTGGCCAAACCGGGTGACTCGGCCGCGACGATCAACCAGGCGCTGGCCCAGGGGCTCAACCTGATCTTCCAGCCGGGCATCTACCACGTAAACCAGACGATCAACGTGACCCGGGCGAACACCGTCGTCCTGGGGCTCGGCTACGCGACCATCATCCCGGACAACGGCGTCACCCCGATGCAGGTGGCCGACGTGGACGGCGTCAAGATCGCCGGCCTGCTCTTCGACGCGGGCACCACCAACTCGGCGAACCTGCTGGTCATCGGGCCGAACGGCAGCAACGCCGGCCACTCCGGCAACCCGACGACCGTGCAGGACGTCTTCTTCCGGATCGGCGGCTCGATCGCCGGCAAGGCCACCAACAGCCTGCTGGTCAACAGCAACAACACGATCATCGACCACATCTGGGCGTGGCGGGCCGACCACGGCAACGGCGGCACGTACGGCTGGACCGTCAACACCGCGGACAGCGGCCTGATCGTGAACGGGCAGAACGTCACCGCGTACGGCCTGTTCGTCGAGCACTACCAGAAGACCGAGGTGCTCTGGAACGGCAACGGCGGGCGGACCTACTTCCTGCAGAACGAGCAGCCGTACGACCCGCCGTCCAACGCCGCCTGGCGCAGTGACGGCACCGGGTACCCGGCGTACAAGGTGGCCGACAGCGTGACCAGCCACGAGGCGTGGGGCATGGGCAGCTACGCCTACTTCAGCGCGAACCCGGCGGTGCATTCGGCCAACGGGTTCCAGGCGCCGGCCAACGGCGGGGTGAGGCTGCACAACATCTTCACCATCTCGCTCGCCTCCGGCACGATCGACCACGTCGTCAACAACATCGGCGCCGCCGCCACGGCCGACCAGGTCGTGCCGCGTACGGTGACGAACTTCCCGTAAATCGCCGACGCACCGCCGCCGCGCGGGATCGGGGTCTCCGGATCCGGATCTCGCGCGGCGTGCTTTTGCCCGGCACCCATCGTTGACAGGGGAATCTCCGCGGGCGTGTACTGCCTGAGATCGGTGTCTCTCTATTCGACCTGAATCGGTTTGGAGGAGACATGCGGGATCCCACCACGTCCAGAGCCGGAAAGCTGGTGGCCGCCGGCTCCGTGCTGGCACTGGCCCTGACGACGGCCGCCGCGTGCAACCGAGGATCCGGCGAGGATGTCGTCGGGCTGATCACCAAGACCGACACCAACCCGTTCTTCGTGCAGATGAAGAAGGGCGCCCAGGACGAGGCCGAGGCCGAGGGCGTCGAGCTGCAGACCTTCGCCGGCAAGCAGGACGGCGACAACGAAGCCCAGGTGCAGGCGATCGAGAACCTGATGTCGTACGGCGCCAAGGGCTTCCTGATCACCCCGAACGACTCGAAGGCGATCGTGCCCTCCATCGACAAGGCGCACGAGCAGGACATGCTGGTGATCGCCCTGGACACGCCGGTCGACCCGCCGGACGCCGCGGACGCCACCTTCGCCACCGACAACTACCAGGCCGGCAAGCTGATCGGGCAATGGGCGAAGGCCAAGTTCGCCACGGACGGCAAGCAAGCCAAGATCGCCATGCTCGACCTCAACGCCAACGGGGTCTCCGTCGACGTCAAGCGCGACCAGGGCTTCCTCGACGGGTTCGGCATCCCGGTCGGCGACCCCAACCGGATAGGTGACGAGAACGACCCGAGGATCGCCGGGCACGACGTCACCGACGGCGCCGAGGACGGCGGGCGGACGGCGATGGAGAACCTGCTCCAGAAGGACCCGTCGATCAACCTGGTCTACACGATCAACGAGCCCGCCGCGGCCGGCGCGTACCAGGCGCTGAAGAACGCCGGTAGGGACCGGGACGTCGTGATCGTCTCGATCGACGGCGGCTGCCCGGGCGTGGACAACGTGTCCGAGGGCGTCATCGGGGCCACCTCGATGCAGTTCCCGCTCAAGATGGCGCAGCTGGGCGTCGACGCCATCGCCGCGTACGCCAAGAACGGCACCAAACCGCAGGCGACGCCCGGCAAGGACTTCTACGACACCGGCGTCCAACTGATCACCGACGACCCGCAGGCCGGCGTGGCGGCGAAGGACTCCACGTGGGGCAAGCAGAACTGCTGGGGGTGAGGCATGGCAACCGCTACCGCTTCCGACTTCGAGGTGCGCCGGCACGACTCGTTCGGCCTGCGCGTCCAGCATCTCCTGCACGGCAACCCGGTCCTCGGGCCGCTGGCCGTGCTGATCGTCGCCATCATCGCGTTCTCGATCGTCAACGGCCGCTTCCTGACCGCGACCAACCTGTCCCTGGTCCTGCAGCAGGTCACCGTCATCGCCACGCTCGCCCTCGGGCAGACGCTGATCATCCTGACCGCCGGCATCGACCTATCGGCCGGCGCCATCGCGGTCTTCTCCTCGGTCCTGATGGCGCAGTTCTGCACCAGGGCCGGCCTGCCCGGGATCATCGCGCTGATCCTCGGCCTGGCCTGCGGGACCGCGATGGGCGCGATCAACGGCGCGCTGGTCACCCGGATCAAGCTGCCGCCGTTCATCGTCACGCTCGGCACGCTGACCATCTTCTTCTCGCTGAACTCGGTGGTCAGCAACAGCGAAACCGTCCGCGGCTCGGACATGCCCGGCCTGATGACCTGGACCGGCAACTCGATCCCGATCGGGAACTTCCGGCTCACGTACGGGTCGATCATCATGTTGCTGCTGTTCGCGTACTTCTTCTATGTGCTCTCCCGCACGGCCTGGGGCAAGCACGTGTACGCGACGGGCGACGACGTCGAGGCCGCGCGGCTGGCCGGCATCCAGACCGGGCGGGTGCTGTTCTCGGTCTACACCGTCGCCGGCCTGCTCTACGCGGTCGGCGGCTGGATCCTCATCGGACGGCTCGCCTCGGCCAGTCCCAACGTCGGCGTCGAGTACAACCTCGACTCGATCACCGCGGTCGTGCTCGGCGGCACCAGCCTCTTCGGCGGCCGGGGCAGCGTGATCGGCACCCTGATCGGCGCGCTCATCGTCGGCGTCTTCCGCAACGGCCTGCAGCTGGCCGGCGTCGAGGTCGTCTGGCAGGGCTTCGCCATCGGCCTGCTGGTGCTCATCGCCGTCTCGCTCGACCAGTGGATCAGGAAGGTGAAGACGTGACCTCTCCAGTCCTCGAAGCCCGCGGCTTGGTGAAGCGCTACGGCCGCGTGGTAGCGATCGACGGCAGCGACCTCGAGCTCTACCCCGGCGAGATCCTCGCGGTGATCGGCGACAACGGCGCCGGCAAGTCCAGCCTGATCAAGGCGCTGTCCGGCGCCCTGATCCCGGACCAGGGCTCGATCTTGCTGGACGGGAAGCAGGTCCATTTCCGTACGCCGATGGACGCCCGCGCCGCCGGCATCGAGACCGTCTATCAGACCCTCGCCGTCGCGCCCGGCCTCGACATCGCCGACAACCTCTTCCTCGGCCGCGAGCAGCGCAAGCACGGCGTGCTCGGATCGGTCTTCCGCATGCTCGACCGCAGCCACATGCGCGCGGAGGCGGGCCGGCACATGAGCGAGCTCGGCGTCGCCACCCTGCAGAACATCGGCCAGACCGTCGAGTCGCTCTCCGGCGGCCAGCGGCAGGCGGTCGCGGTGGCCCGCTCGGCCGCGTTCGGCAGCAAGGTGGTGATCCTCGACGAGCCGACCGCGGCGCTCGGCGTCAAGGAGGGCAACCGCGTCCTGCAGCTGATCCGCGACGTCCGCGACCGCGGCCTGCCGGTGATCCTGATCAGCCACAACATGCCGCACGTCTTCGAGGTGGCCGACCGCATCCACATCCAGCGCCTCGGCCGCCGGGTCGCGGTGATCACCCCGAAGTCGCATTCGATGTCGGACGCGGTGGCGATCATGACGGGCGCGGCCCCGCCACCGGAAACAGCGTGAGCGACGGCCGGCCCCGGGCTCGGGGCCGGCCGTACGTCACTTCTTCCGCTTCTTGTCCTTCTTGCCCTTCTTGCCGCCCGGACCGCCGCCGAGCAGCTCGTCGAGCATCATTTGGTCGCGTTCGGCCGCGCGGTCCCGCGCGGTCGTCGGCTCGGGCACCAGCATCTTGAACATGATCGCGGCGACCACGAACAGCCATGCCCACCACGGAATGCCCGACTCCGGACCGAACACATTGCTGGTCACGGCATAGGCGTTGTCCATGATCTGATCCATGACCGCTCCTGTTCGCTACCGGGTCGGCCCCAAGAATCGGATGCCACCCGGCCGCGCCTTAGCGATCCGCGCGGTGAATTCAGCCCAGGTCGACCTCGGGGTAGAGCGGGAACGGCGCCAGCAGCTCGGTCGCCTGCTTGCTCACCCGGTCGGCCAGGGCCGGGTCCAGGACGTACTTGGCCTTGGAGCCCTCGGCGGACGAGGTGTTCGCGAGAACCGTGTGGATCAGCTCGGCGATCTGGTCCATCTCGGCGACGCCCAGGCCCCGGGACGTGAGGGCGGGCGTGCCGATCCGGATGCCGGAGGTGTACCAGGCGCCGTTCGGGTCCTGCGGGATGGCGTTGCGGTTGGTGACCACGCCGCTGGTCAGCAGGGCCTGCTCGGCCTGGCGACCGGTGAGGCCGAACGGATGCACGTCGAGCAGGACCAGGTGGTTGTCGGTGCCGCCGCTGACCAGCCGGACACCGCGCTTCAGCAGGCCCTCGGCCAGCGCCTGGCTGTTGGTGACGATCTGCTGGGCGTAGGTCGCGAACTCGGGGCGGCGGGCCTCGGCGAAGGCGATCGCCTTGGCCGCCATGACGTGGCTGAGCGGGCCGCCGAGGACCATCGGACAGCCCCGGTCGACCTGATCGGCCAGCTCGGGCTGGGCCAGCACGGCGCCGCCGCGCGGGCCGCGCAGGCTCTTGTGGGTGGTGGTGGTGACGATGTGGGCGTGCTCGACCGGGTTGTGATCGCCGGTGAAGACCTTGCCCGCCACCAGGCCGGCGAAGTGCGCCATGTCGACCATGAAGGTGGCGCCGACCTCGTCGGCGATCTCCCGCATGGTCGCGAAGTTCACCTTGCGGGGGTACGCCGAATAGCCACCCACGATGATCAGCGGCTTGAACTCGCGGGCGGTCTCGCGCAGCGCCTGGTAGTCGATCTGTCCGGTGGCCGGGTCGACGCCGTAGCTGCGCTGGTCGAACATCTTGCCGGAGATGTTCGGGCGGAAGCCGTGGGTGAGGTGGCCGCCGGCGTCGAGCGACATGCCCAGCATGCGCTGGTTGCCGAACGCCGCGCGCAGCTCGGCCCACTCGGCGTCGGTGAGCTCGTTGACCTGGCGCTTCTCGAACTTCTTGAGGAACGGAACCTCGACCCGGTCGGCGAGGATCGCCCAGTACGCGACCAGGTTCGCGTCGATGCCCGAGTGCGGCTGCACGTACGCGTACGGCGCGTCGAACAGCGCCTTCGCGTGCTCGACGGCGATCGCCTCGACGGTGTCGACGTTCTGGCAGCCGGCGTAGAAGCGTCGGCCGATCGTGCCCTCCGCGTACTTGTCGGAGAGCCAGTTGCCCATCGCCAGCAGCACCGCCGGGGAGGCGTAATTCTCGCTGGCGATCAGCTTGAGGGACTCGCGCTGGTCGTGCAGCTCCTTGGCGATCGCGTCGGCGATGCGCGGCTCGACGGAGCGGACGACCTCGAGCGCGGCGCGGAAGGCGCTGGATTCGGCGTTCAACTCAGGCATGGGACCTCCCTATCACGGCGGAAGAGGCCCAGGCGCACGGCAAGACGTCGTGACGACGGGGCCGCTCCCCGATGGTTGGCCCATCCGAACGCGCCAGTCACGGCCCGTCGGGAAGCATACCGGGCTTCCACCGTCATGGGGCCGTCCGAACTAGCCTGATCTTCGTGGACGGCGTGCAACTCCTGCTGATCATCGGTGCCGGCATCGCGATCTCGGCGATCGCCCGGAAACGCAACCTGGAACCGGGCCTGATCATCGTGGTGCTGGCGGCGGCCGCCTCGTTCATCCCCGGGGTGCCGCGGCTCGAACTGGAGAGCGAGTTCATCCTCGCGGTGGTGGTGCCGCCGCTGCTCTATTCGGCGACCCGCGGGGCGTCGTTCTCGGCGTTCGGCGCCAACCTGGGCCCGGTCATCACGCTCGGCGTGGTGCTCGTGCTGCTGACCACCGGCCTGCTCGGCACGGTCGCCTCCTGGCTGCTGCCGTCGATGGGCGCCGCCGCGTTCGTGCTCGGCGCCGTGCTCGCGCCGCCCGACACGATCACCACGGTGTCGCACGGCGATGAGATCGGGCTGCCGAAGCGGGTCACCTCGATCCTGACCGGCGAGAGCCTGGTCAACGACGCGACCGCGCTGACCCTGTTCGCCATCGCGGTCGGCGCGGTCAACGGCGAGCACGAGACCTGGGGCCACGGCGCGCTGGAGCTGCTGCGCAACGCGTTCGTCGGGATCGGGATCGGCGCCCTGTTCGCGGTGGCGACGCTGTATCTGCGCAAACGGCTCGGCAACGCCACGCTGGAAACCACGCTGGTGCTGTTGCTGCCGTTCACCGCGTTCCTGGTCGCCGAGGAGGTGGAGGCGTCGGGCATCCTCGCGGTCGTGGCGGCGGCGTTCATCGTGAGCACGAACCTGACGCTCGATCCCAAGCATCAGTACCCGGGGGCCTACCGCACGCGGTTGCAGGAGGAGAACTTCTGGCCGGTCGTCGACTTTCTGCTGGAGACGTTCGTCTTCGCGTACATCGGCTTCCAGCTCCGGTTCGTGCTGGTCGACCTGGCCGACTCGGCGGAGCCGGGCCTGGCCCGCACACTGGTCGCGGCCGGGGTGCTGCTCGTGGTGGCGATCCTGTTCCGGCTGCTCGCGGTGTACGTCCTGTTCGGCCGCTACACGATCAAGGACCGCCTGATGCGGCGCCGGATCGAGCACGACGAGCGGTACCGCGCCCGGCTCGAGGAGATCCGCAAGCGCCGCCGGCATCGCGGCGGTGAGCCGCTCGGCCCGCCCACCCGGAAGGAGACGCTGCTGGTCGGCTGGATCGGCATGCGCGGCATCCTGACCCTGGCCGCGGCCGGCTCGATCCCCGAGAAGGTGCCGGGCCGCACAGCGATCCTGGCGATCGCGCTGTTCGTCACGCTGGGGACGCTGCTGATCCAGGGCACCACGATCGGCTGGCTGACCCGGCGGCTCCGGTTCGACCTGACCGCCGAGCGCGCCGCGGACGAGCAGATGCGTGCGCGGGGCCGGCGGATCGCGGCCCAGGCCGCCGCCGGGCCGAGCGCCGATCTGGACGCGGCGTTCGAGGCGCAGCGGCTCGCGCTGGGCGCCGCGGTGCGAAATCGCGAGCTGGCCGAGGAGGTCGCGCGGTCGATGATCGAGGACGTCGACCTGCGCCAGGCGGCGGTGCACACCGCGCCGCAGGCCATGCTGCGGCGCCGCCCGTGGCCGGGCCGGCCCGATCCGCCGGAGTGATCCCCCGTCAGCCGGGGACAACTTGTCCCCGGTTGAATCCGGCCTTCCTCAAGTTTCCGGTTCGAGCCACTCTTGAGTCGTTCGACACGGGAGGCTGATCAGATGGACCGGGCGCAACTGGCCGACTTTCTCCGCACCCGCCGCGAGGCGCTCCAGCCGGAGGACGTGGGGCTGCCGCGCGGGCAGCGCCGCCGCACCGGCGGGCTGCGCCGCGAGGAGGTCGCCGCGCTGGCCGGCATGTCCGCCGACTACTACGGCCGCATCGAGCAGCAGCGCGGCCCGGTCCCGTCCGAGCAGATGCTCGCCGCGCTGGCCCGCGCCCTGCACCTCTCGCTCGACGAACGCGATCACCTGTTCCGCCTGGGCGGGCACCCCGCGCCGCAGCGGATGCTGCGCGAGGATCACATCGGGCCGGGCATGATGCGGATCTTCGACCGGCTCGCCGACACCCCGGCCATGGTGATCTCGCGCTTCGGCGAGACGCTGGCGCAGACCGCTCCGGCGGCGGCGCTGGTCGGCGTCGAGACCGAGTTCACCGGCCTCGACCGCTACATGGTCTACCGCTGGTTCACCGACCCGGACGCTCGGCGGATCTACCCGTTCGAGGACCACCCGACCCACGCCCGGGTCTTCACCTCCCAGCTGCGCGAGGTGTACGCGGCGGCGCCCGGCGGCCGGGCCGCGGAGATCGTCGACGCCCTGCTCGCGATCAGCCCCGAGTTCGCCGAGGTGTGGGCCACGCACGAGGTCGGCGTCACCCATCTCGACCGCAAGCGCTTCGTCCACCCCTCGCTCGGCGAGCTCGAGCTGTACTGCCAGACCCTGCTCGATCCCGGCCAGTCGCAGGTGCTGCTGGTCTTCACCGCCGTACCCGGGTCGCCGAGCCACGAGAAGCTCCAGCTCCTCGCGGCCGTCGGCCACTAGAAACGCCCCTTTTCGACACAGGAAGGCACCACCATGCCCAAAATCGCCCTGATCACCGGCGGCAACCGCGGACTCGGCCGGGCCACCGCCGAGGCCCTCATCGCGGACGGCGTCGAGGTCATCTACACCTACCGGGACGACCCGGGCGAGAAGATCGACGCGGTCGCCCTCAAGCTGACCGTCGGCGATCTCGGCTCGTACCCGGCTTTCGTCGAGGAGCTGCGCGCGGTGCTGCGCGACCGGTTCGGCCGGGAGACCTTCGACTTCCTCGTCAACAACGCCGGCGTCGGCGTCGGCGGCAAGATCGCCGACTTCCCGGTCGAGGCGTTCGACGAGCTGGTCAACGTGCACTTCCGCGGCATGTTCTTCCTGACCCAGGCCCTGCTGCCGGTCATCGCCGACGGCGGCCGGATCCTCAACGTGTCGACCGGCCTGGCCCGCTTCACCGGCGAGGGCATCTACGCCGTGTACGGCTCGGTCAAGAGCGCCGTGGAGACGTTCACCCGCTACCTCGCGAAGGAGCTGGGCCCCCGCGGCATCAGCGTCAACGTGGTGGCCCCGGGCGCCACGGCCACCGACTTCGGCGGCGGCCTGCTGCGCGACAACGACCAGATCCGCGCCCACGTCAGCAGCCAGATCGCCTTCGGCCGGCTCGGCGAGCCGGACGACATCGCCGGCGTCATGGTCGCCATGCTCGCCGACAACACCAAGTGGATCACCGGCCAGCGCATCGAGGCGTCGGGCGGCATGCTGCTCTGACACGCGGTTCCGTAACTCAGATTGCTTGCATGTTACGAATCGCATCGATAAGACTGACTGTGTTGGGCGCACCACCGCCGCCGATCCCCCGCCGGATCACCTTGGTTGTTCCCCGGACCGATCCCGGCGCGGCGGCGGAGGTGCGTTCCCACTAGCAGGACGCCGGCGAGCAGCGCCGACGCGAGGAGCAGGGCGACGGGTACGTCCGTCCGGTTGGTCACCCTCGCCTCGCTCCCACGTGCCGGCCGGACCTGGCTACGCGCCGAACAACTCCAGCACGCCGGACACCTTGAGCACGCGGGCGACCAGACCGTTCGCGTTGACGACGCGGTAGCCGGCGGGCTTGGCGCGGGCCTCGTTGTAGCCGTCGATCAGCGCGCCCAGGGCCTCGGAGTCGATGAAGGTCACGGCGTCGAGGTCGATCACGACGTCGCCGTCGGCCAGCGCCGCGAGGATGGCCGCGCGCAGCTCGTCGCGGGCGGAGATGTCCAGCTCACCGCCGAGGTGCAGGAGTGTTGTGGAGCCGTCGGCCGCCCGCCTTCGGCCGATCTTGTACGAGTCCGCCACGGGGACTTTCTACCAGCAGTCGCCGCGATCAGCTCGCGAAGCTGGCCCAGACGTGTTTGGTGGCATCGGTGGCGTACCACCCGACGTCGGCCGCGAACGACCTGGTGAGCTGCAGGCCGAGGCCACCGGCCCCGAGCGGGCGGTCCTCGGCGACCCGCGGCTCGGCGTCGCGGTCGTGGTCGGCGACGTCGATGATCAGGCGGTCGCCCTGGCGGAGCAGCCGCACGACGGTCGGCGGCAGGCCGTGCCGCAGCGCGTTGGTGGCGAGCTCGTTGGCCACCACCGTCATCCGGTCGGTGACGTCGCCGGTCTCGGCCGACCCGGCCAGCGCGTCGCGCAGCTCGGCCCGCAGGCCGCGCAGCTCGCCGTAGGTGGCCAGCGTCCACCGGCATATCTCCGCGGCCAACGGGTACGGAACCGAGGCCGGCAGCGAAGTCATGGCCTCCATCCTGCCCGGATCGGGCGATTTGGAGGATGGGCCGATACGGTGATGGCGATCTGTTGATCGATCCGTATTACTTGTCATCACGCAAAGTCACTCATACTTTCGGCTAGTCTTTTCTCGTCCTCTCAGTTAATGTCTGGGTATCCGAACGGCCTAATGTGCTCGGTCGGAGGCGATCTGATTGATCGCGTCGACCGCTGATAGGGACACCCGACCGACCGGGTCCCACGGACAAACGGGACCGGCTCTCCGGAGAGGTGCCAGGGAGGACCAAGCATGACCGTCACCGAGACGTCGCAAATCTCGCCGGCCGCCACGGCGGCTGCCGAGGCCCCGGCGGACAGCGCCGCCGAGCTGCTCAACGCGATGGCCGCGATGCCGATCGGCCATCCGTCCCGTGCCGCACTGCGCGACAAAGCGATCGAGGCCTGGCTGCCCCTGGCCCGCCACCTCGCCAACCGCTACTCCGGCCGCGGCGAGCCCACCGACGACCTGATCCAGACCGCCACCGTCGGCCTCATCAAAGCCGTCGACAAGTTCGACCCCGACCGCGGCGTCGACTTCGCCGGCTACGCCATCCCCACCATCATCGGCGAGATCAAACGCCACTTCCGCGACCGCACCTGGTCCGTCCGCGTGCCCCGCCGCCTGCAAGAACTCCGCCTCGCCATCACCGAGGCCAACAGCACCCTGACCCACAGCCTCGGCCGCTCCCCGACCGTCGCCGACATCGCCGCCCACCTGAGCATCACCGAGGAAGACGTCCTCGAAGGCCTCGAAGGCGCCCGCGCCTACAACGCCACCTCGCTGAGCACCCCGATCTCCGCCGACGGCACCACCGAGCTCGGCGACACCCTCGGCGGCGAAGACCACGAATACGAGCTCGCCGAAACCCGCGTCGCCCTCGGCCCCGCCCTGGCCACCCTCGACGAGCGCGAGCAGAAGATCCTCACCCTGCGCTTCTACGGCAACCTCACCCAGTCGCAGATCGCCGACCAGATCGGCATCTCCCAGATGCACGTCAGCCGCCTGCTCACCAAGGCACTTACCAAGCTGCGGGGCCAGCTGGCCGGCGACGAGATCTGAGCGACGCACCCCAGAACCAGCGTGCGGCCGGCCCGGTTCGGGCCGGCCGTATGCTTTTCCGGCGAGCCGCGTGGACCCGGATGCTTTCAGGCCAGCGGCGGGGCGCCGATGCGAGTGACCGCGCCGCGGCGGGCAGTGACGATGAGCGCCACCGCGAGTCCGAGCGCGCCCACCTCCATGGCCGCGCCCACCAGCGGCGTCGCGTCGTAACCCCAGCCCGCGGTGATGGCCAGGCCGCCGAAATAGGCGCCGGCCGCGTTCCCGAGGTTGAAGGCGGAGACCGCGGCCGAGGAGGCCAGCAGGTTCTGCGCGTCGTCGCCGGCCGCCGTGATCACCCGCGTGGTCAGGCCCGGCACGGTGGCGTACGCGGCCACCCCGAGCAGGAAGAGGGTGACCGTCGCCGGCGCCTTGGCGTGCGCGGTCCACGCGAACGCGACCAGCACCACGAGCATCGCCACCGACGCCGTGACGATCGTCCCCATCAGACGCTTGTCCGCGCCGCGCGCCCCGATCACGTTGCCCAGCACCAGCCCGAGCCCGAAGAGCGCCAGCAGCCACGGCAGCGCGCCGTCGGCGAACCCGGCCACGTCGGTCATCAGCGGCGCCACGTAGGTGAACGGCGCGTAGACGGCGCCGAAGGCGAGCGCCGTCATGCCGAGCGCCAGCCACACCGCCGGGCTGCGGAAGGCGGCCAGTTGGGCGCGCGCCACGCCGGTGACCGCCATGGCCGGCACGAACGCGGCCGTGGCCGCCGCCGCGACCAGACCGAGCAGCGCCATCGCCCAAAATGTCGACCGCCAGCCGAGCTGCTGCCCCAGCAGGGTGCCCAGCGGGACGCCCGCGACGTTGGCCACGGTGAGCCCACTGAGCATCGCGGCGATTGCGCTGCTGCGCCGCGCGGGCGACACGAGGTCGCCGGCGACGATGGTGGCGAACCCGATGAAGGCGCCGTGGCCGAGCGCGGCCACGATCCGGCCGCTGAGCATGACCGAGTACGAGGGCGCGAGCGCACACAGCACGTTGCCGGCGACGAAGAACCCCAGGAGCCAGATCAGCACCGGCTTGCGGCGGCGGTGCGCGACGAAGTAGGTCAGCAGCGGCCCGCCGGCCAGCACGCTGAGCGCGTACCCGGAGACGAGCAACCCGGCCGTGGGGATCGAGACGTGCAGGTCGGACGCGATGTCGGGCAGCAGGCCGGTGATCACGAACTCGGTCATGCCGATCGCGAACGTGCCGACCGCGAGGGCGGCCAGGGCCAAACCGGAACGCTTGATCACTCCAGCGACTCTCACAGATCCGCCCCGGTTCTCGCCACCCCGCCCCCGCCCCACGCGATTCGGGCACCGGCGGGGAAACAGGTGGTTTCACACGATCGGGGAGATCGGAGGATCAGCCACAGAAGTGACTCCGCAGGTTTGGCGGCCTCCCCTCCGGCTACCGTGTTAGCCGATGCCACCTACTGCCGAGCTTCCCGGATTCCTGCACGGAGTCGCCCCGCTTCTCGATCGCTGGGGTTACACCGCCGTGGCGGCGCTGATCGGCGTCGAGAGCTTCGGGGTGCCGGCGCCGGGTCAGACGATCATGGTGGCCGCGGCCATCTACGCCGGTGCGGGCCGGCTGAACATCTTCGGCGTGGCCGCGATCGCGTTCGTGGCGGCGGTCCTCGGCGACAACGTCGGCTACTGGATCGGGGTCCGCGGCGGTCGCAAAGCGGTGCACCGGTGGGGCAAGTACGTGTTCCTGACGCCCGAGCGTTTGGCCCGGGCCGAGGGCTTCTTCGCGCGACGCGGAGGTCGTATCGTTGTCATCGCCCGTTTCATCGATGGACTCCGGCAGTTCAACGGCGTGATCGCGGGGCTCACCGCGATGCCCTGGCGCACCTTTCTGATCTACAACACGATCGGTGCGGCGCTGTGGGTCGGTTGGTGGACGGGTGTCGCGTACGTGTTCGGTACCCATCTCGTCGAGATCATCGAGCACGCACACCGCTACAAATGGTGGGCGATCGGCATCATCACCCTCGCGGTGGCCGCCTACATCACATTGCACCTCCGGCACATAAGACGCCGGCGCGCTCGTAACGCCGAGGCAGTCGTCGAGGAGCCCCAACCCTGACGTCGCGCGCCGGGCATGGCCGCAGGTGCACACGGAAGGGAGAGCTCGTGACCACCCCTCAGCTCGATCGCCGTCGTGCCCAGGCCGCGGCGGCCGGCGCAGCCGCCGAGAAGGCCCGGCAGGCCGTGACGGAACTGGACAACCGCCTCCGCACCAACGCCGAGCTCACCCGGCAGCAGAAACAGGCGCTGCGCAACGCCGAGGCCGAGGCCAAGCGGCTCAAGCGCGCGCTCAAGACGCAGGAGCGCGACCGGGCGCGCCTGACCAAGGCGCACAAGAAGGCCGTCGCCAAGGCCGCCAAGGCCAAGAGCCGCGCCGGCGACAGCGAGGCCAAGTACGACAAGGCCGTCCTCGCCGAGCTGGTGCGCCGCGAGAAGGAACGCGACCAGACCGCGCAGCTCGCCACCGTGACGGCGATCGCGTCGGCCCCTTCGGCCACGCCCGCGCCCGCCGCCGAGCCGGTCGCACCCGCTGCCGAGCCGGTCGCGGAAACCCCACCGGCCCGCCACACCACCCGCGCCGGGACGCCGGCCAAGACCACAGCAGCCAAGACCACAGCGGCCAAGACCACAGCAGCCAAGACGACCGCCGCCAAGACCACGCCGGCGGCCGGGACCAGGGAGCCGGCCAAGACCGCCGCGCCGGCCAAGGCCGTACCCGCCAAGACGGCCGCGACAGCCACCGCCGCCCGCACGACCGCCGCCAAGGCCGCGAGCGCGGCCAGCAATACCAGCGGCCGCACATCCACCGGCCGCACATCCACCACGGGCCGCGCGTCCACCACCGGCAACGCCTCCACCGCCGGGCGCGTGTCCACCACCGGCCGCGCCACCTCGGCCCGCCAGCCCACCGAACCGGCCCCCGCCCGTCGCGGCACCTCCCGCCGGAGCACCACGACCGGCCGCTGACAGCAGCGCCACACTCGGGCCGCGACCGGGCAACCGGGCGCGGCCCTGTGCCACGCTCGACCGGTGGCCGATCTCAACGACATCCGGGCGATTCTCAACGACATCCGGGCGATCCTCTTCGACATGGACGGCACGCTGGTCGACTCCGACCGCGCGGTCGAGCGTTCCTGGCTGGCCTGGGCGGCCGAGTACGGCGCGGACGGTCCCGCCACCTACCGGATGGCGCACGGCAGTCCCAGCGAGACCACCGTCCGCAAGCTGCTGTCCCACCTCGGCGACGACGAGATCCGCCGGGCGGCAACGCGGCAACTCGAGCTGCAATACGACGATTTGGCGGATGTGATGGCCACGCCCGGCGCGCTCGAGCTGATCGCGACGCTGGATCGCCTTGGCCTGCCCTGGGCGGTCGTGACCAGCGCGGACGAGCGGCTGGCCAAGGCCCGGCTGACCGCGGCCGGCATCACCCCGCGGGTCCTGGTGACCACCGACGACGTGCCGGCCGGCAAACCCGACCCGGCAGGCTATCTGCTCGCCGCCCGGATGCTCGGCGTCCCGGCCGAGAACTGCCTGGTGGTCGAGGACGCCGAGGTCGGCCTCGAGGCGGCCCGGGCGGCCGGCGCGCACACCGCGGCTCTGCGCGGTCTGAGCGGCGATGTCGGCCTGCGCGGCCTGGCCGATCTGACGGCGATGATCACTCAGGCAGGTCGTCCAGGAACGCGGCGGTAGGGACGAAGAACAGCGAACCGGTCACGGCCGTCGAGAAGTCGAGGATCCGGTCGTACGTCCCGTACGGCTCGCCCAGGAACATCCGGCGCAGCATCAGCTCGGGCACGTCCGGCGTGGACGCGTACGCGATGTAGTACGTCCCGAACTCGCCGTCCTTGATCGAGCCGAACGGCATGTTGTCCCGCAGGATCTTGAGCTCGTTGCCGTCCGGGTCCTCGACCGTGTTGAGCTCGACGTGCGAGTTGGGCGCCTTGTCCCGGATCTCGACGTTGTCCAGCTTGGTACGCCCGATCGCCGCTTCCTGCTGCTCGACCGTCAACGCGTTCCACGCCCGCAGATCGTGCCGGTATTTCTGCACCAGAACGTAGCTGCCGCCGGCGTACTCGGAATCCTCGTCGCCGATCAGCACGTGCGGGCCGGCCTCGGCGGCGCTCGGGTTCTCGGTGCCGTCGACGAAGCCGAGCAGGTCACGCTCGTCGAAGTACTTGAAGCCGTGCGTCTCGTCGACGATGTCGGCCACGTCCCGCAGCCGGTCGGCGATCTTGCTGGCCAGCTCGAAGCAGACGTCCATCTGCCCGGCCCGGATGTGGAAGAGCAGGTCGCCGGGGGTCGACGGCGCACTGTGCTTCGGGCCCCGCCACGCCCGGAACCGATGCAGCCCGGCCGGCCGCGGCGCGGTGAACAGCCGGTCCCACAGCTCGGCCCCGATCCCGGTGACGCAGGACAGCTTCGCGCCCGGCAACCGGAACCCGACCGTGCGCTGCAGCGCGCTCATGTCCTCGAGCAACTCCCGGACGGTGGCCTCGCCACCCTCGCGGACGGTCGCGACCAGGAACATGGCGGCATCGGTGAGCGGGGCCAGCACCGCCTGCGAGGTAACCAGCGGTCCGAGCGAGCGAGGCGCGGTCATGATCCGCAGCTTACGGTGCCCCGCCCCGATAATGGACGGATGAGTGATCCGGCTGACGTCCCCGGGGCGGTCTGAGATGCAGCGCTTCGCGTTCGCCGGGCGCACCTGCCTGATCACCGGCGCGGCCAGCGGGATAGGCGCCGCCCTCGCCCTCGACCTGGCGAAGCGGCGGGCGGTGCTGGCGCTGCTCGACCGGGACGCCGAAAGGCTCGAGCGGGTCGCGGCGCTGGCGCGCGAGGTCGGGGCCGGCTCGGTCACGACGTACGTCGTCGATCTGAGCGATGGCGGCGACCGGCTGGACCTGGCCGCCGAGATCGCCTCCCGCCACGGCGGGGTCGATCTTCTGATCAACAACGCGGGGGTGTCGCTGACCGGCACGTTCGAGCAGAACCGGATGGCCGACATCGAGTGGCTCCTCGAGATCAACCTGCACGCGGTGATCCGGATGACCAAGGCGTTCCTGCCGCAGCTGCTGGCCCGGCCCGGCACCCACCTGGTCAACGTCTCCAGCCTCTTCGGACTGATCGGGCCGCCCGGCCAGGTCGCGTACGCGACCAGCAAGTTCGGTGTGCGCGGGTTCACCGAGGCGCTGCGCCACGAGCTCGAGCCGCTGGGCGTCGGCGTGACCGTGGTGCACCCGGGCGGCATCAAGACCAACATCGCGGCGAACGCCCGGATCAGTGGCGCCGACCCCGGCGGCGAGCAGGCCGCGCAGGCGCGCAAGTTCGCCGAGAAGGCGCTGACCATGCCGCCCGAGGAGGCGGCCCGGCGAATCGTCGCGGCCATCCAGTCGCGCAAGCCCCGGCTGGTGATCACGCGCGAGGCCAGGGCGGCCGACTGGCTGGTGCGGATCACCCCGACCCGCTGGTGGCAGCTGACCCAGGGCCTCGCGAAGCGGATCTCCTAGACCACCGCTTCCCCAGAACACCGCTTTCCCTAGAAGACCGCGAACCGGCGCCGGTCCTGCCCGTTGATCGTGGTGAAGTCGCCGCCGACCTCGAGGGTTCCGGTCGTCCGGTTCACGCTCAGCACGCGGACGCCGATGACGCCGTTGCCCTGCGGCGCCCAGGGCGCGAGGGCGCCGGTCGCGGTGACCGCGGCCAGCTTGTAGCGCGGCTCCGAACCGTCCACACACGCGCCGTGCGCGCCGTTCCTGCTGGTCAGGCAGGCGCTGTCGAAATGCCCGCCGACGTAGGTGACGCCGCGGTCGACGGCGATCGCGGCCGCGTCGCCGTCGAAGACCCGCTGCCAGCGCAGGGCGCCGGTGAGCGCGTACGCGATCGCCCGCCCGCCCACGCCCGCGGTCGCCACGTAGATCCCCGTGCCGTCCAGCGCCATGGCCCGCACCTGGGCCGGGACGCGCGGCCGGAAGCCGGCGTCGACCTCCCCGGTCGTCCCGTGCACCGCCGCCAGCCGCAGCGTGCCCTTCTGCTGGTTCACGAAATGGAAGCCGCCACCCAGGTAGACCCGGTTGCCGAGGGCGGCGAGCGCGTGCACGGCGTCGTCGGCCGACGGCCGCCACCCGGCGTCGAGGCCGCCGGTGTCCAGGGCGAACGCGGCCAGATTGGATCGGCGCCGGCCGTCCACGCCGGTGAAGCTGCCGCCCAGGTAGAGGCGGCCGTTGCCGGTGGCCAGCGCGTAGGCGGTGCCGGTGAGCGTGTGCCGGAACGGCAGCACGGTGCTGGCCACCGGGCTGAGCCGGGCCAGCGAGTCCCGGGTGTGGCCACCCACCGCGTGGAAGTCGCCGGCGGCGTAGATGCTGCCGTCCGTGGCGGCCAGGGCCCGCACGGTGCCGTCGGCCCCGGGCGCCCAGCTCAGCAGGGCGCCGCTGCGGGCGTCGAAGGCGGCCAGGCGCAATCTCGGATAGGTGCGGCCGCGGTAGGTGGCGCTGGTGAACGCGCCGCCCAGATAGACGACCGCGCCGACGTGGGCGATGGCGTAGACCCCACCGTTGAACGTGGGGCCGGTGTCCAGTGCCCGGCTGCCGATCGCCGTCGCCTGAGCCGGCAGGCCGAACAGGAGAACGGCCACGGTCACCGCGCAGGCGGTCAGGAACTTGGGCACAAATCCTTAACCGTCACGCACGTGGGAAAGTCTCGGCTCGGCCGCTATCGCGGCCGCCTCCTCGTCCGCGCTCAGCGCCGGGGTGCGCAGCCCCAGCATGTCCAGCCACTCGACGAGCTGGAAATGCACCGCGTCGGCGCCGTCGAGCTCCGGGCGGGCGATCGGCCACCGCGCCGGATGCACCAGCACGGCGTCGGTCTGCCAGCCGCCGAGGCCGCCGTGCGAGCCGACCAGCTCCTCGAAGGCCGCCACCTCCTCGGTCACCGGGTCCACGCAGCTGATCAGCACGACGTCGCCGATGTGCGCCGACTCCTGGTGGCGCAGCAGGTCGGCGCGCGCGTGCGGCCCGTACGGAAGGAGCGGGTCCACTCCCTCGACCGTGTTGTCGCGCAACCGGTGCAGGCCCGAGGTGCCGTAGGCGACCGGGCCGTCCTCCTCCCGGACCACCACCACGCCGACGCCCGGATGGGCGGCCAGCCCCGGGACCAGCCGCGGATGCACCTTGTCGATCTCGGCGCGGCCGAGCCGATGCGGGAACTGGGTGAGATACAGCAGGGCGAGGTTGCCGGACGAGACCACCAACGGCGGCGTCTCGCCGGACAGCCGCTCCACCAGCTCGTCGAGCGTCTCGCCGTAGCGTTGCCGGAACGTCGCGCCCTGGCTCTGCCCGTGATCCGAGAGCACCACGATGTGATAGCGCCGGGCCGCCTCGGGCGCGAGCCGCGCCAGCACGCCCAGCATCCGGTCGAGGCTCTCCAGTTGCCGCATCGACTCCGGCCGCGCCGGTCCGGCGTGGTGCGCCACCTCGTCGTAGTCCACCAGGTCGCAGTAGATCGAGGGCGCGCCCCGGGCCATCTGCTCGGCGATCAGCGAGATGTTCACGTCGCGCAGCAGCATCGAGGCCGGCCGCAGGGCCAGGAACGCGCCCGACCGGCTGACCCGGGGCAGCAGGTTGCGCCGCCGCTGCAGGCGGGCCTGGTGCAGCTCGGTGATGACCTCGCCGACGCCGAGCACGAGCGCACGGGTGAAGCCGTACGGCGAGGCCATGAACGCCGCCCACCCGCGGGCCGACCGGCCCGGCAGCGCCGCGTGGCTGACCGTCAGCAGGTTGACCGTCGCGTCCCCGCTGAACGCGTTGCCGATGCTCACGCCGCCGTCGCGCAGCAGCCCCCGGCCGTCGCTGAGCCGCGCCTCGATGGTCGCCGCGTCCCGCGGCCGGTTGGAGACCATCAGCTTGCCGGTGTCCTTCTCGTACCAGCGGAAGCCCGGGACCTGCCGGGTCGCGCCGTGCAGGATGCCGGCCTGCGAGGCCGGCGTGGTCGAGGGCAGCCCGGTGTGCCAGCCCCGCATGGTGTGGCTGCCGGAGCGCAGCCAGTGCCCGAGCGTCGGCAGGTTGCCGGCCCGGACCGCCCAGCGCAGCACCGGCTCCGACAATCCGTCGAGCTGGATCATCAGCAGGCCCGGCTCGTCGCCCGGCCGCGGGCGGCGCAGCGTCAGGAACGGGCCGCCGGCCTGCCGCGCGTGGCGCCGGCGCACCCCGCGCATGAGGCGCTTGGCCTCCCGGACGAACGTGTCGTCGGTGCCGCTGTCCAGCATCCAGTCGATGATCGCGGCGAAGACCACGGCCAGGATCGCGGCGAGCACCAGCGACGGCAGCCCGCTGATCCGGTCGGCCGGGTCGATCTCGAGGGCCACCACGATCACCGCGATCTGCGCGACCACGCCGAGCAGCATGGCGCCCCAGCCGCCGAGCACGACGACGCCGACCAGCAGCAGCGGCCGCAGCACCGCGCCCACCCCGGCGACGACCAGCACCAGACCGAGCGTGTCGACGATGTCGGCGCTCTCGACGCCGGGCATCAGCCACAGCGTCGCGGTGAGCACCACGAAGGTGACCAGCGCGCTGCGCAGCACCGCCCGCAGCCGGTTGAGGATCCGTCGCCAGCTCAGCAGCGCACGCAGGTCGGCGCCGCGAGTGGTCGGCGCGGGCGGGGGCTCATGCGGGCTTACGGCCACGGGGCAACAATCGCACAGCTTGCCCCGGACATGCCCGAGCGTGCCGCGAATCACCCCGGCACTCGTTCGGGGGAAGCACCGGGTTGCGGCGCCGCCCGGGCGGGATACCTTCGGGCTGGTGCGCCGCCTGCTGATCGCCGTTCTGAGCGTGTTCCTGTTCGCCTGCTCGCCGCCGCCCGCGACGAGAGCGCCGGCCAAGATCGTCGGATACTTCACCGGTTGGGGCGTCTACGGCCGCGACTTCCAGGTGAAAGATCTCGACACGGACGGGGCCGCCCAGAAGCTGACCCATATCGTGTACGCCTTCGGCAAGGTCACCGGCGGCCGCTGCTCCGCCGCCGACGCGTGGGCCGACTACGACAAGCCGATGCCGGCCGCGGACAGTGTGGACAACGTGCCGGACCGGCCCACCGACCCGCTGCGCGGCAACTTCGGCCAGCTGCGCAAGCTCAAGGCCAAGCACCCCGGGCTCAAGGTGATCTGGTCGTTCGGCGGCTGGACCGGCTCGGCCGGTTTCACCGCCGCGGCCCGCGACCCGGCCGCGTTCGCCGCCTCCTGCCGCGCGCTGGTCGGCGACCCGCGCTGGGCGGGTGTCTTCGACGGCATCGACGTCGACTGGGAGTATCCGAACGCGTGCGGCCTGACCTGCGACGCCGGCGGCCGGGATGCGCTGACCCGGGTGCTGTCCGCGCTGCGCTCGTCGTTCGGCCCGGACGCCCTGATCAGCGCCGCCGTCCCGGCCGACCTCGGCAAGCTCGACCGGGCCGACTACCTGGGCGCGTCCCGCCCGGCCGACTGGCTGAGCGCGATGACCTACGACTACTTCGGCACCGACGACCAGCGCCGCACCGAGCCGCATTCGCCGCTGACCACCTATCCCGGCATTCCGCGCGACACCGCGACCACCTCGGCGACCGTCGACAAGCTGCTCGAGCTCGGCATCCCGCCGGCGAAGGTGCTGCTCGGCATCGCCTTCTACGGCCGCGGCTGGACCGGCGTCACGGGAAGCGGCCCGGGCAGCGCCGCCTCCGGTCCGGCGGCCGGCCGCTTCGAGACCGGTCTCGAGGACTACGAGGTGCTGGCCACGCGCTGCCCACCGACCGGCACCGCCGGCGGCACCGCCTTCGCCCGTTGCGGCGATCAGTGGTGGTCCTACGACACGCCGCGGACGATCAGGGCCAAGATGGCGTACGCCCGGAGCAAGGGCCTCGGTGGGGCGTTCGCCTGGGAGCTCTCCGGCGACACCACCCGCTCGGACCTGCTCGGGGCGATCGCCGGCGGCTAGCCGATCTCCACCCAGACGTTGTCCAGAGCGCCGTTGAACTGGTCGTTGTCGGCGTAGGCGCCCTTGCCGCCGATGCTCAGCGGCCGCCGGTTGCTGACCGACAGCTTGGCGGGCACGGCCGTGCTGCCCCGTGGCACCCCGTCCACCAGCACGGTCAGCACCCGGCCGGAGCGGCGGCAGGCGACGGCGTGCCACCGCCCGTCGGCGACGCTGACCGTGCTGGTGATCATCCGGATGGCCGGCTTCCGGTCGTCGACCAGCACGCAGCTCGGCCGGCCGGCCACGCCGTCGACCTGGAGCTTCCATTGGCTGCTCGTGGTCGAGTAGCCCTTCTGCACGATGTTCTGCCCCTTGCTGGTCTGTCCCGGCGGCAGCAGCACGTCGGCGCCGTACGCGATGTCGCGGGTGCCCGGGTTGAGATCGGCCGAGCTCGGGGTCTGCAGCGCGACGTGCGGACAGACCGGGGTGGCGCAGTGGGCCGGGAACGCGAGGGCCATGCCCTGGCCGTGCACCACCGACCGGACCTGGCCGCCGTGCCCGGAGATCACGGACAGCGTGTGGCCGCGGCCGGACGCGTCGACGATCGCCCGCCCGTTGAACGTGTAGCGGGCCCTCGTGACGCCGGGACTCGGGCCGGACGCCCCGGCCGGGACGGCAGCGACGGCCGGCGCCAGGACGGCGGCGGCGAGCAGGACGGCGAGCCTACGAGATCGCATGACCGAATTATTACTTGTGTCGCCTATGTCGGAGAGGCTAATCGGTCCACGAACCGGCTGGTCCTGCCCGCCCGCCTACGCTTGCGGGGAATCGGAGTCGAGCGGAACCGCCTTGCCGCGGACCAGTCCAAGCTGGACGCCGTGGCGGCCGAGAACGGAGTCGAGAAGCCAGTCGCCGGCTACCCGCACCCGGTTGCCCGGCATCGACAGCAGGTGGTACCCGCGGGTCACCACCTTCGCCGGGAAGCCCTGGAGCGGGATACCGAGCGGGTTGGCCGCCGAGTCGAGCCCACCGAGATCCACCACAAAGCCAAGATCATGATGCTTGTACGGGCGGCGCCGGCCCCGCCCGTACGAGGCGGCGATGTTGAGCGCCGCCCTCGTGCCGTGCCGGACGGCGTGCTGCGCGGTCATCCCGGTGATCTCGCCGGGCATGGTGAGATCGGGCACCGCGGCGGCGTCGCCGATCGCGTAGACGTCCGGATACCCGGGCACGGTGAGGTACTCGTCGACGACCAGCCGGCCCTCGCGGGTGGGCAGGCCGACGCCGTCGACCACCGGGTCGGGCCGGACCCCGACGCACCAGATCAACGACTTCGTCGGCACGTACTCCCCGGTGGACAGCCGCACGCCGTCGGCCATCGCCTCCTGCACGCTCGTCTTGGTGCGGATCTCGACGCCGCGCTCGCGCAGCACCGCGTCGGAGGCGTCGGCCAGCCGCCGATCGAGCGACGGCAGCACCCGGTCGGCGGTGTCGAGCAGCAACCAGCGCGGCAGCCCCTCCAGGCCGGGGCGCTTCTTGACCAGATCCCGGGTGTAGAGCACGCCCTGCGCGGCCACCTCGGTGCCGGTGTAGCCCGCGCCGACCACGACGAACGTGCAGCGCGCCCGGCGTTCGGCGTCGTCGGTCGCGGTGGCGGCCATCTCGATCTGCCGGGTGATGTGGTCCCGCAGATACAGCGCCTCGGAGATGCCGCGGAAGCCGTGCGCGTGCTGGGCGACGCCCGGCACCGGCAGCAGCTTGTTCACGCTGCCGACCGAGATCACCAGCTTGTGGTAGCCCAGTTTGCCCGTGCCGCCCTCGGGATCGGTGTAACTGATCATGCGGCCGTCGAGGTCGAAGCCCTCGACCTCACCCAGCACGAGGCGTACGCCCGGCAGCGCCTCGGTCAGCGAGACGGTGACCCGGCGTGGCTCGAGCAGCCCGGTGGCGACCTCGGGCAGCAGCGGCAGGTAGAGGAAGTAGTCGGTGGGATTCACGATGACGATCTCGGCGCTGCCGCGGGACAGCTTGGCGAGCTTGCGGGCCGCCGTGAAGCCGGCGAACCCGGCACCGACGATCACGATCCGGGGACGTGCCATGGCCGTTCCTCCCGTGCGAGACGCGCGTAGTTCGAAGCTAGTCCAAAACCAAGTCTGTCCGTTCGACCTACCCGGGAAATCGGCCGAACGGCCGTCGACCGGGTGTCACGAAATTCACGTCTGGATATGTGCCGGCCGGTGCCCACACGGGGAGGCATCGAACGGCGGGTGGGAGGGGGAGGCGTGAACGGGACAGCGGTGCTGGAGCCGCATCGGTACGCTCACGTCTTCCACTACCCCCCGATCGGACACGTGGAAATGGACGCCCGAGAGGCCGACTATGCGCATTTCGTCCGCACCCGGACGCACGCGTTGTTGCGCTCGGCGTACCTTTTGACCGGAGATCAGCACCTGGCCGAGGATCTCGTCCAGGAGGCGCTCGCGCGGACGCACCGGGCCTGGCTCCGCCTCGAACGGCCGGAGAACGCCGAGGCGTACGCCCGCAAGGTGATGTATCACGCCCAGGTCTCCCTCTGGCGGCGGCCGAAGGTCGCCGAGATCCTCCCCGGCGAGCTCGACGAGCGGCCGACCGGCGACGATCCGGCCGAGGCCGCGGTCGAGCGGCTCGCCCTGCGCCGGGCGCTGCTCACGCTCAGCGCCAAACAGCGCGCCGTGATCGTGCTGCGCTACTTCGAGGACCACACCGAGGCCGAGGCGGCCCAGCTGCTCGGCGTCTCGGTGAGCACGGTCAAGACCCAGACGGCCCGCGCCCTCGACCGCCTCCGCACGATGCTGCCCGACCTGCGCGTGCTCACCTCGGAGCAGCAGCGATGAACGAGCGCCTCCGGGAATCGCTGCGTGAGCTGGCCGACGCCGCGACGCCGGCCGATCTGTACGACGGCGCCGTCCGCCGCTCGCGCCGGATCGCCCGCCGGGAGGCCACGGTCGGCACCGCCGCCGCCGTGGCCGCGCTCGCGCTGCTGGCCAGCGGCCTGTGGCGGCTGCCGGGCCGGGAGGCCGAGGAGCCGCCGGTGGCCCTGCGCTCCTCGGCGCCGGCCACCCTCGCGCCGCTGCCCCGGCCCACGGTCACCGTGCCGCGCCACGCACCCGCGCCGACCCACCAGGCCGTCAAGCCGCCCACCGTCCCGATGCGGCACAAAAACCGGCCGCGGGCGGCCGAGTCCACCGCCACCCCGGCGTCCCGCACTCTCGCCGACCTGCCCGGCCACGTCTTCTACGAGCAGGCCGGCGCCGACCCCGACGTGGTGCGCATGTCGCCGGGCGACGGAACCGTCGACACCGTCCTGCCCAAGGCGCCCTCCCCCGTCGGCGTCTCCCCCGACGGCAAGAAGATCGCGTACACCGTCGGCGACACCCTGCTGATCGAGTCCACCGGTGGCCCGCCCGAGCAGGTCGCCAGCGGGGTGAGCACGGCCGGCCAGCCGCCCGCCTGGTCGCCCGACGGCGCCCGCCTGCTGGTCGCGGCCGGCGCGCCCGCCATCCTCCAGGTCGGCTCGGGCCGGCTTACCCCGCTCGGCGAGCAGCTCGCCTCGGGGCAGCACTTCCGCTGGTCCGGCGACGGCACGGCGCTCGTGTACGCGACCTCGTACTGCTCGCTGAAGGTGGTGGCCGGCGACTCCGACACCGCCGTCCCGGTGATCGGCGACCGCCGGCCGGTCGACAATCCCGACGGCCTGGCCGCGTGCAAGCCGACCAGCGTCGACGCGACCGGCCAGCGGGTCACGGTGCCGCTGCAGACCACCGGCGAGACCGGCGCCGACAGCCCCGACACGGCCGACGCGGTGGTCGACACGGTCACCGGCGAGGTGGTGCCGCTGCCGGTCGCGGGCAGCGTGGTCGGCGCGTCCTTCGACCCGGACGGCAACCTGCTGGTCCGCTCGCGCACGGGCACCCGGACGACGCTGTCGCTGTTCGCCCCCGACGGCACCCTGCTGGTGCAGGCCAAGGAGCCGCCCGAGTTGCGCAAGCTCAACCTCCTCGCCTACACCCGCTAGCGAGGTTCCGGGATCGAGTTCTGTTCCGTGGTCTGAGCTGGGTGTTCGCGACGCTTTGCTCTGCTCACCCACAGGAAGCGCCCGCGCCAGGCGGCCCGGCCGCGCGACGACGTCCGTGACGAGGCCGCTTCGCCCGGATCGGCCCGAAGCGGCCGGAGCCGTGCTTACCGCAGGTAAGCAGAGCAAAGGCAGCGCCCGGGCCCTATCGTCCGGGTCTTGCGCAGCTCAGTCGCGTCGGCGGAACAGGCGGAAGCCGCGCTTCCTGGGTTCGGGCTCGCGGGCGGCCTCCCCGTTGAGCACGGCCAGGCGGTGCTGGGCGACCGGATTCTCCGGCTCCATCCGCAGCGACGTGAGCATCGCCTGCCGGGCCTGGTCGACGTGGCCGAGCGCCTCCAGCGCCACGCCGTGCGTGAAGTAATAATGCGGCTCGTTCGGATCCAGGCCGATCGCGGTGCGCGCGGCCTGCTCGGCGTCGGCGAACTGCCGGTCGGCCGCGAGCAGCGCCCAGGCCACCCGGTCGTGCCAGAGCGGGTTCCCGGGCTCGGCGATCACCGCGCGGTAGGCCATGGTGACCGCGTCCTCGTGCTTGCCGAGCAGAGTCAGCGCGCGGCTGGCGGTGGCCAGCGCGCGCGAGTCGTCCGGCGCCAGCGCGATCGCCTTGTTCGCCGCCTCGAGCGCGCCCTGGTTGTCGTCGAGCGCGAGCCGCAGCCGAGCCATCAGGTTCCAGCCGTCCACCGAGGCGGGGTCGGCCGCGAGCACCGGTTCCAGCGTCCGCGCCGCCTCGGCCGGGTCCATCCGCTCGAACAGGGCCGTGGCCCGGGCGATGCCGGTCGCGGTCGGGTTCGCGGCCACCCCGGGTGCCAACTGGGGGAAGTCGGAGGACATGTGTACATCTTCGCCGCTATGCCGCATTTGAGAGGCGGATTCCGCGGACCGGAACGCCGTCAGGAGCGAATTCCCCCGAGGTTCCCGCGGTGCCCGGGCCGCCCCGCGCGAGGACCGCCGGCACGCCGGGCCCGCCGCCGCCGGATCAGCACCGCCAGGCACACCGCCGCGGCCAGCACCAGCAGGAGGGCGGCCGCCGAGAGCCACCAGGCCGAGTCGGTCGCGCCGATCTCGAGCAGGATCGCCGCGACCACGCAGCCGATCACCACCCACCAGAGCACGACGCTCACCCGGTCCGGCGAGACGTTCACCCCGGCCGCGCGGACGTGCGCGTTCGAGGCCGAGACGGTCAGCAGCCGCACCCCGAAGCCGCCCACCGCCGCGACGCCGAGCACCCACGCAAGCCAACCGGCCGGCGTGACGGTGGCGCTCAGCAGCAGGAGCAGGCAGAGCGCCGCGCCGATCGCCGCGATCCGCTGACGGCCCTGGGTGAGCACGCTCATCAGGTACGCCCGGAGCGAGCGATCCAGCCGGGCGACGAAGTAGGCCGCGAACGCGATCGGGGCCAGCGCCGCCACGCCGGCCAGCACGCGCGCCCCGCCGACCGAGAACTCGGTCATCCGCCAGCCCACGTACGCGAGCACGGCCAGCAGCACCGCCGTGTAGACCAGGAACCGGCGCAGCGCCACGTCGAGCATGAACCGGCTGGCCTGCTGCCGCGGGTCGGCCCGCAGCGCGCCGGCCAGCCCGCTGGCGCCCCGGGCCAGCCGCCCCAGCGCGAACGGGTTGCGGTGCACGACGTCCAGGGTGGCCAGCTCGTGCCGCGCGACCGCGTTGTCCGGCTCGATCGCGAGCGCGTCGCGCAGCGCCTGCCGGGCCCGGTCGGTGTGGTGCAGCTGCTTCATCACCATGGCGTAGGTGATCCGGAAGTCGGCCTCGTTCGGGTCGAGCCGCACCGCGAGCCGGGCCGCGTGCTCGGCCTCGACCGCGCGCCGGCCGTCGCCGAGCAGGGCCCACGCCACCCGGTTGTGCCGGTACGCGTTCTCCGGCTCGATCTGCGCGGCCCGCTGCGCCACCTGGACCGCCTCGTCGTGCCGGTCCAGCCCGGTGTACGCCCGGCTGAGCGCGCCGAGCGCCTCGGCCGACTCGGGCGCGACCAGCACCGCGCGGTGGGCGGCCTGGTAGGCCGGCTCGGGCTTCTTGAGGGCGAGCTGCGCGTGCGTCATCAGGACGAGCGCGCGCACGTTGTCGGGCTCGGCCGCCAGCACCGGCCCGAGCAGCCCGGCCGCCGCCGACGCGTCACCGCGCTGAAACTGCACGGCCGCCATCGCGACAGCCGTGCCGGGTTCGGTCACTGCTCGACTGTAGTGGGGAGCCAGCCGGCCGAGCGGGTGTGGTCGTGCGGCTCGTACCACGGGATCGTGGCGAAGGCGCGCACCGGGAAGGTGCCGAAGCCCTCGATCCGCGGCGGCGCGGCGGTGAAACGGGCGCCGGTCGGCGGCAGCTGCTCGAGGCCGGTGAGGTGCTCGACGACCGGGATCCCGGCGGCCAGCAGGATGCTGTGCGCCGGCCGTTCCCCGCCGCTCGCCGCCGACATGTCGTCGAGGTTGACCGAGTCGATGCCGACCAGCGCCGCACCCCGCTCCACCAGCAGCGTCGCCGCCGCCGCGGTGAGGTAGGGGTTGTCCTCGGCGTAGGCGGGCGTGCCCCAGTGCCGGTCGCCGCCGGTGTGCAGGAGCACCGCGTGCCCGGCCAGGGTGAGCGGCTCGAGATCGGCCGCCTCGACCGCCCGGCGCCCGGCGCCGGCCGTGCGGACCACCGTGGCCGGCAGGTCGGCGAGCCGCCCGAGCGGCAGGCCGGCCAGGTCGGTCCCGCCCTCGTAACGGTGCCGCGGGCTGTCCAGGTAGGTACCGGTCTGCCCGACCATGTCGATCCGGTCCATGCTGAACTCGGTGCCCTCGGCGTACCGGGAGCGGGAATCGGCCCAGGTGAGGTGGGGGCTGATCACCGGGCCCGGCGCGCCCGGGAAGGTGGTCATCCCGTCCGCGATGACGTGGCTGAGCTCGACGAGCTCGAGCCGGATCGCCGACCGGCCGGTGGGCGCGGCCCGCTCGCCGAAGACCCGGCAGGCGGCGACCTCGACCCGCTCGACGTGGCGCAGGCCGAGCGCCGCCACCAGCAGCGCGGCGATCTCGGCCTGGGTGACGTCGGCGTGCGGCACGTCGATCGTCAGGCCCTGCGCCCGCACGCTGGCGCCGCCGGTGAGAATGACGGCGGCGTCGAGCTCCGCCCGGTACTGCAGCACGGCTGTCCCCTATCGCAGTTCGATGATCGCTTCGACGATCAGCCAGATGCCGAAGATAGCGAAGAGCGCGGCCGCGCCGTACTTGATGACCCGCTCGGGCAGGTGCCGGCCGAGCAGCCGGCCGACCAGGATGGCCAGCGCGTCGGCGGCGACCATGCCGATGGTCGAGCCCAGCCAGGTGCCGAACCAGCCGTGCTGAGTGGCCAGCGTGATGGTCGCCAGCATCGTCTTGTCGCCGAGCTCGGCCAGGAAGAACGCCCCGCCCACCGCGAGAACGGCCGACTTCGTCGTACGCGAAGCCTTGTCCTTTTCTTCGTCGGTGAGCTTGTCGCCGCGCAGCGTCCAGGCGCCGAAGACGAGGAACGCGAGGCCCGCGACCAGCGAGATCCAGCCGGTGGGCAGGGTGGCGCCGAGGCCGTAACCGATGCCGACCGAGACCGCGTGCACGACCGCGGTGGCCACGGTGATGCCGATCAGCACCGGCAGGGTCTTGAAGCGGGTGGCGAAGGTCAGCGCCATGAGCTGCGACTTGTCGCCCAGCTCGGCCACGAAGATGACCACGAAGCTGAGCGCCAGCGCGGCGAGGAAGCCATCCACGAGAAACTCCCGGTAGTCGGGACCGGGAGGAAGACGCAGAGCGACCTCGACCCGGCCGTCAATGAACAACAGCCAAGTCGAAGGTCTCGCTCGCCTCCGCTGAGGCCGCGCGGCCGGACCCCGGAGGATCAGTATGTCGACCGCGACGTTAGGAGCTACTCCCCTTCGCGCCCGCAAGCCTACCCGGCGCCACCTCCCGAACCCGCCGGGAGGTGGCGCTCATCACCGAGTGACCAGGGCGGATCGCAGTTCGAGACGGGTCGCCGGGGCGGGGGCGCGCTTCGATCGGGCAGCGCCGTTGGCCGGGTCCGGCTGGGGAATCGGGTCGCATTTCTGGTCGGAGCGCTCACCCGGCCGGCGCTTGGGCAGGGCGCCGGAGGCCAGGTAGTCGGCGACCGCATTGTCGACGCAGTCGTCGCCGAAAAGCGAGCCCGCGTGGGTGGTGCCGCCGACCCCCTCGACCAGGGCCGAGCGCGGGAACCGCTTGCGCACCTCGAGAGCGCCGCTGAACGGCGTGGCCGCGTCCAGCGTCTCGCTGATCAGCAGGATCGGCGCCACGGTCTCGCCGGAGACGTTGGTCGGGATGGCGGGCGCGGCCGCCCAGTCCCGGCACGGCGCGTTGAACCAGGCGTTCGCCCAGGTCTCGAACGGCGCCCGGCGGTGCACCTCCCAGTTGTCCGAGGTCCACTTCGTCCAGCTGGCCGGCCAGGCGGCGTCGGTGCACTGGACGGCCAGGTACATCGCGTACCCGTTGTCGGCGCCCTTCTCCTGCGGGTTGTTCTTGAGGTAGAGCCGCTCGAGCGCCCCGGCGTCGTGCTTGCGGACCCAGTCGCTGAACGCCCGCGCGATGTCCTCCCACCCGAAGACGTAGTAGCCGGCCTGCAAGAAGACGTCGGTGAGCTCGGAGGAGCCGATCTTGCCGCCGGCCGGCTTGGCGGCCAGCCGGGCCCGCTCGGCGTAGTAGAGCCGCTCGACGGCCCGCGCGGTGCGCCCGAGATGGTAGATCTTGTGGTACCGCGCCAGCCACGCGAAGTAGATCTTCATGTTCCGGTCGAACGCGACGTCCTGGTCGAGGTTCGAGTCGTACCAGACCCGGGCCGGGTTCACGACGCCGTCGAGCACCATCCGCCGCACCCGGGACGGGTAGAAGGTGGCGTAGACCTGGCCCAGGTACGTGCCGTACGAGAAGCCGTAGAAGTTGATCTGGGTGGCGCCGAGCGCGAGCCGGATGCTCTCCATGTCCCGCACGGAGTCCTGCGTCTTGAGGTGGTCGAGCAGCGATCCGCCGGCCTTCCGGCAGTCCCGGGCGTACCGCTGGGCCCGCCGCAGCCAGGTCGTCTCGATCGCGGTGGTGGTCGGCACGTACTCCGGCCGGCGGAAGCCCGCGTATTTGCTGTCGCACGTCAGCGCCGGCTTGCTGGCCCCGACGCCGCGCGGGTCGAAGCCGATCCAGTCGTACGCGTCGCCGGCGCCCTTGGGCACCAGCGAGCCGAGCACCGCCAGGCCCTGGCCCTTCGCGCCCGGCCCGCCCGGGTTGACGAGCATGACGCCCTGGTATTTGGCCTCCGGGACGGTGTGCTTGACGCGGGCGACCGCGAGATCGAGGGTCGGGCCGCCGGGCGTCTTGTAGTCCACCGGCACGGCCAGCACGCCGCACTCGGCCTTGCGCGACACCAGCGACGGATCGGTGCACTTTTGCCACTCGATCCGCGGGTCGTAGCCGCCCCGGTGGCGCACCTGGTCCGCTCGGGCTCCGGTCGCCGCGGCACCGACGGCCGCCAAGGCGATCGTCATGGCCGCCGCCAGAATTCTTCTCATCCCCAGCCCTCTCGTGTCCGATTCGCCCCAATATGCTGCGGCGTGGGCGGTCACATCGGGACCGCCCACGCCGGGGCGTTACGAAAGAGAGCTGTTCGGACTAACGCTGACGAAGCCGCCGGGCAACCGACGCTGACGCGCTCACGCTTACGAAGCCGGCCGCGCGACGCGCTCACGCTTGCGAAGCCGCTGGGCGCCCAGGGCGATCGCGCCGAGCGCGGCCACGACGATGCCGTAGACCAGGGCGGTCGGGTGCAGGCCGAACGAGGTGGCCGCGAATCCGGCGATCACCGCCGGCAGGCTGAAGGCCGTGTACGCGATCACCAGCGCCACCGCGAACAGCTCGCCCCGCTCGTGCGGGGCCGCCAGGATCGCCAGCGTGCCGAACGAGGCGAGCGCCGAGGCGCCGAAGCCGATCCCGGAGAGCACCGTGCCGGCCGCGGCCACCGCGACGCTCTCCGACTCGAGCCCGGCCACGCTGATCACCGAGCCGGCGGTGAGGAACGCCCCGGCCATGGTGAGCACGCGCGGGGTGGGGAGATTGCGCATCGCGTACGAGGTGACCGCGCCCGTGGCGCAGAGCAGGGTCACGACGAAGCCGCCGACCAGGTGGTTGGTGAGCCCGAAGACACCGGCCGCCACCGAGGGACCGAGCGAGAGGTAGAGCCCGCCGATGGCCCAGCTGGCCACGATGATCGGCGCGAGGGCGAGCAGGTCGGCGCGCAGCCGGGGTGGCACGCCGAGCCGGGGCGAGAGCGAGGCGACCGCGCCGGGCTTGCGGGCCGAGGTCTCCGGGATCCTGGCCACCACGATGCCGGCCAGCACCATGCCGGCGAGCAGCAGCGCCCAGACCAGGTGGGTGGGCTCGGGGGCGAACTGGACGAGGGCGCCGCAGCCGAGCGCGCCGACCGCGAGCCCGGCGACCGGGGCGATGCCGTTGATCAGGCCGGCCCGGCCGGGAGCGTGCGGCGGGTTGAGGTCGACCAGGGCCGCGCCGAGCGTGGTGAGCGCGGCCCCGGTGGCGATGCCCTGCAGCAGGCGGGCCACGAGCAGCACGGTCACGTCGCCGGCCACGAAGAACAGGGCGAGCGAGGTGGCCTCGAGCGCGATCGCGGCGGCCAGCACCGGGCGGCGGCCGACGTGGTCGGAGAGGGCGCCGAGGGTGAGCAGCGTCCCGATCAGGCCGACCACGTACACCGCGAAGACCACCGTCAGCGTGGTGGCCGAGAAGCCCCACAGGTGCTGGTAGACGACGTAGAGGGGGGACGGGGCGGCGGACGCGGCCGCGAAGGTGACGAAGATGGCGGCGATCGCCGCGAACGCGACCGGGCGCGAGAGGCGCCGCCGGCGGTCGCGGACGGCCGGTGTCGCTTCGGCAACGGTGGTCATGAGGCGATCCTCCCGAGATTCAACAGACAGGTCTGTCTGTCCTGGAGACACTAGACAGACCTGTCTGGTATCGTCAAATACATGTCTGCTGCGTCACCCACGAAGAAGGCCACCGCCCGCGAGCGCCTGCTCGCCGCGGCCGACGAGCTCTTCTACGCCGAGGGCGTGCACACCGTCGGCATCGACCGCATCATCGAGCGGGCCGGGGTCGCCAAGGCGTCGCTCTACAGCTCCTTCGGCAGCAAGGAGGAGCTGGTCCGGGCGTATCTCGAGGGCCGGCACGAGATCCGGCGCCGGCGGATCATGGCCGGGCTCGAGCGGTTCGACAATCCGCGCGACCGGCTGCTCGGCGTCTTCGACGTGCTGGCCGAGGTCAGCTCGACGCCCGGCTTCCGCGGCTGCGCCTTCTACAACGCCAGCGCCGAGTCGGTGGGGAGGGGTGGCGCGGTCGAGCAGGTCTCCAACGCCAATCGCGCCTGGACCCGCGGGCTGTTCACCGAGCTGGCCCGGGACGCCGGGGCCGCCGACCCGGCCGCGCTGGCCGACCAGCTGATGATCCTGTACGACGGCGCCTCGGTCGGCGCCCGGATGGACGGGCAGCCCGGCGCCGCCGCCCTCGCCCGCAGCGTCGCGGCCGGGCTGCTGGATGCCGCCACGGCCGCTCGATAAGGGTCTACCGCGATAAGGGCCTACTTGGTGTCGATCGGCTCGGCCACCCCGGTGGCCGGCGAGAGCGGCTGCGCGTCGGAGATCTCGGCCCGCACCTCGGCCTGGTGGGCGACCTCCCCGGGGCCGCCGGCCGCGATCGCCTTCGTGGCGCGCACCAGCGACGCGGCCGCGCCGACCACCAGCAGCCCGATGGCCATCCAGAAGACGATCACCAGGCCGTCGTGGAACGGTTCGGCGATCAGCCGCGGGAAGAACTCCAGGCCGGTGAGGTTGGCCGCGTTCGCCGCCGGCAGCGCGCCCAGCACCTGCGGGCCGAGCAGCTCGCCGATCGGGTTGTAGCCGAGGAACGCCGCGAACAGCGTGCCGACCGGGGGCAGCTGGGCGATCGCGCCGGCGGTCTGGGCCGGCACGCCCTGGGCGACCAGGCCGCCGGAGAGGCTGTCCGGCAGCGAGTCGGCGAGACCGGCGACCATCAGCGAGAAGAAGATGCCGATCGAGAGCACCTGGCCGGCGTTCTGGAAGGTGGCCCGCATGCCGGAGGCGGCGCCGCGCATGTTGGCCGGCACGCTCGACATGATCAGCGACGTGTTCGGCGCCGCGAACAGGCCGCCGCCCAGGCCGTTGATGAAGATCAGGATCCCGAAGACCAGGTAGTTGAAGTCGCCCGGCAGCGCCAGCAGGCCGACGAACGACCCGGCCATCACCAGCAGGCCGCCCGCCGCGAACAGGCGCGGGCCGAACTTGTCGGACAGGTAACCGGCGAGCGGCCCGGCGACCAGGAAGCCGATCGTCAGCGGGACCAGGTAGATGCCGGCCCACAGCGGGGTGGACTCGTAGTCGTACCCGTGCAGCGGCAGCCAGATGCCCTGCAACCAGATGATCAGCATGAACTGCAGGCCGCCGCGCGCGATGCCGCCCAGCAGGTTGGCCGCGTTGCCGCTGGCGAAGCCCAGGTTCTTGAACAGGCCGAGCGGGAACATCGGCTCGGCCACCTTGGTCTCGATGAGCCCGAAAGCGACCAGCACCGCGGCGCCGCCGATCAGGCCGAGCAGCACCCACGGATTCGTCCAGCCCTGCGTGTGCCCGCCGTACGGCTGAATGCCGTACGTGATGGCGGCCAGCACGGCCGTGAGGCCGACCGCGAAGGTCGCGTTGCCCCACCAGTCGATCCTGGCTTTCCGGCGGACGCCGGTGTCGTGCAGCGACCGGTACGCCCAGACGGTGCCGAGCACGCCCAGCGGGATGTTCACCCAGAAGATCGAGCGCCAGTCCCACTCGGCCAGCACCCCGCCGAGGACCAGGCCGATGAACGAACCGGCCAGCGCCGAGACGATGTTGACGCCGAGCGCCATGCCGCGCTGCTCGGCCGGGAACGCGTCGGTGATGATCGCGGCCGAGTTGGCCATCAGCATCGCGCCGCCGACCGCCTGCAGCACCCGCCAGCCGATCAGCCAGATCGCGCCGCCGCCGCCCTCGAACGGGTCGAGCGACAGCACGATCGAGGTGATCGTGAAGATCGCGAAGCCCGCGTTGTAGATCTTCACGCGGCCGTACATGTCGCCGAGCCGGCCCAGCGTGACCACCAGCACCGCGGTGACCAGCATGTAGCCCATCAGCATCCAGAGCAGGTAGCTGACGTTGCCGGGATCGAGCGGGTTCAGGTGGATGCCCTTGAAGATCGCCGGGAGCGAGATCAGGACGATCGACGAGTTGATCGTGGCGAGCAGGTTGCCGAGCGTGGTGTTCGACAGCGCGACCCATTTGTAGCGGGGGTGATCAACGGCGAGCACGCGAGCTGCCCCTCTTCAGTTGGTGTTCTCGGCCAGCAGGTCGCCGAGCTTTTCCAGCGCCGGGAGCGCCGCCATGATCGCGGCGTGGTCCGCGGCGGGCAGCTGCTCCAGCAGGGCGGAGAGCGCACGGGTGCGGCCCTCGCGGCGGCGGGCGACGGCCTCCCGGCCCGCCTCGGTGATGCTGACCACGACGGCGCGCCCGTCGGCCGGATCGGAGCCCCGGCGGGCCAGGCCTTCCCGCTCGAGCCGGGTGACCAGCTGCGTCATCGCGGGCTGGCTGACGCCCTCGGGAGCGTGCAGCTCGCAGAGCCGGTGCGGCCCGCTGCGCTCGAGCCGGCGCAGGGTGGAAGCCGCGGTGAGGCTCAGCTCGGAGCGGGGCGTGAGCCGGCGGAGCAGCTCGTAGAAGCGCTCGAAGCCGGTCGCGATGGCCTGGTCCTCGGTCGAGATGGTGGTGGTGTGCCGCACCCCGTTTTTATATCACTGGCTTATACAACTTTCATGACCGAGTGACGCACGGCTCAGCGCGCGATTCGCCCGAACGTGCCGTGCGTCCTTGGGCTTCCCGGCGCGCTCATGATGGCAGCATGCGGGCATGGACGAGCAGACCTTCTGGGACCTGGTCGACCGGTACGGCCCCGATCCCGCCGACGCCGACCGCCTGGCCGATGAGCTCTCCGACCACGGCGCCGCGGACATCCGGGACTTCGCCGACCATCTGGCGCGCGCGCTGCACGCGCTGGACACCCCCGCCCACTTCCGGGCCGTCGCCACTTCCGGCGAGTCGTTCCTGGGCGTACGCTGCGCGGCCGTTGCCGCCGGCGCCAGCGCGTACCGGAAAGTGCTGAGCGCGCCCGCCGCGCTCGCCTCCTTCGCCGACCGGCCGGGCACGCAGCTGCTGCCGGTCGCCGAGCGCGCCTTCCGCACCTCCACCCGCGGCGACTGGCAGCACCAGCCCGAGGTCGGCATGAGCACCGGCTCGAACGCCGCCGCGTGGGGCGGCGTCTGGCTGCACCCGCACATGGGCACCACCACCGGCGAGGGCCGGGCCCCGCGGGACTACATGATCGCCCTGCGGCATGTGGCGCTCACCCTGGACGCCGACCCAGCCTGGCACGCCTGGTGGGGCCGGTCCGGCCTGACCGCGTGCGAGCTGGGCATAGTCGCCGAGGGCAAGCTCGACCATCTGCGCCCCAGCGCCGACATCCGCCGCTGCGGCGACCGGCTGCGGGCGAACTTCACCTGCGCGCTGCCCGGCGCGGGCACCGACCTGCCGACCCGGGCGGCGGCCGAGGTGCGGGCCATGTTCGAGGTGATCCGCCAGGCCATGTCGATGCCCGGCCTGCCGCCGACCCCGCCGGTGCCGACCCTGCCCGCCGACGTGCCGGAGGTGCCGGTCACCACCAAGCCGCTGCCGGAGCTGCCGGCCGAGCTCGAGCCGCAGGGCTACCTGACGCTCACCCAGATCCAGGAGTTCTTCGGCTGACCGGCGGCCGTTCCCGGCGCGCGCGTCAGTACGTCAGCGACACCAGCTCGCGCAACTGGTCGACCGCGGCCGGCGGCAGCTCGTGCGCCGCGGCCGCCACCACGCCGCCGCGCAGCAGCGCATAGATCTCCTCCTGCGTCTCCGACGGCAGGTCGGGGATCCACAGGTTGCCCAGGTTCTCGTCGACGATCGTGCGCAGCCAGTCGGCGGTCTTCTCGTCGGAGAGGCGGGGGATCAGGTATTCGAGGGTCCACTCGAAGAGCCCGCCGGAGGACTGCCAGTCCCGCTCGGGGCGGACCATGATCAGCGCGGCCATGCGTGCCCCAGGGTGAAGACGCGGGGCGCCAGCAGGCGCTCGGCGATGAACGACTCGACGGTGTCGACCTGCTGCCGGGTGAACAGCGAGACGTCGACCGGCACGATCTCGGCCTTGCGCAGGTGCAGCACGATCTGCTGGGAGAACCGCCGCCACTGCTGGTCGAACCGGCCGGCCGCGAACGGGCCGACCGCGTCGTAGGAGACGCCGTGCTGGTCGAACCAGTCGGCCCGCGACCATTTGGGGGCGCGGGTCAGGCGTACCCCCAAGGCGCGCTCGATGAGCACGGCGGTCTCCATCTCGTTCGGGCGGAATCGCCCGGTCGCCGAGTCCCACCCGAGCGCTCGAATTCGATCGCGCTCCGCCAGGAGGGCGGAGCGTCGGCGGCCGAACGATATGAGCGGCGTTGCCAAGGTATAGGTCGACAAACCCGGTCACCTCCCGTCAGTCAGCGATTCACCCGTTCCGGTCGATGCGCCCCCGGCTCGCGGGGTTGCGGCAATGGAGTGACGACGACGGCCGTCCCGCCCTGGCCGATGCCGGCATAGACGGTGGGCCGGGCGCCGCGCAGCGCGACGCCGTGCACCAGCCCGGCGCCGGCGACCGCGCTCAGCGCGGCCGGCACCAGCCAGACCAGCGTTGCGTCGGGCGGCACGCCGAGCAACGACGGGATGTTCCAGAACGCCAGGTAGCACAGCGTTCCGAGGGCCACTGTGGACAGGATCGGGGCGAGGAAGCGGCCCCACGCGCCCTCGCCGTTGGGCACCCGGTTGAGGTGCAGCAGGGCGGCGAGCGCGGTGGCCAGCAGCAGCACGAGCACGCCGAGGCCGCCGGCCACGCCGAGCCGGTGCGCGAGCGCCGAGGGCGAGCCGACGCCGGCGAGGGCGGACACCGCGAGGGCGATCGCGGCGATGGCGGACTGGACGAGCGAGGCGGTGCGCGGTGCCGAGGTGCGGCGGGCGACGCGGCCGAGGGGGGCGGGCAGCAGGTGCTCGCGGGCCAGGGCGTACAGGTAGCGGGCGATGGCGTTGTGCAGGGCGAGCGCGGCTGCGATCAGGGCGGTGAGCAGGACGACGCGGCCGGTGGTGACGGCCCACGGCGCGAGGCGGGCGCCGGCGAGGTCGAACACGAGCTCCGGGCCGCGGGCCCGGGCGAGGGCGGCGACCTGGCCGGGGGCGGCGCCGACGCTCACCGACCACGAGGCAAAGGCAGCAACAACACCAAAGACCACAATTGACGCGTACGTGGCATAGCCCGCCTCCCGCCGCGGGCGCATGGTCTCCTCCGCGTACGTGCCGGTGGTCTCGAAGCCGATGAAGGCGAGCACGCCGACCGCGAGGAGCAGGCCCAGCGCGGGCCGGTCGATGGCGGAGGCGCCGGTCGGCAGGATCGAGCCGGGACCGAAGCGGTCGCCGGCCGGCGCGATGACGCTCGCCGTGCCGAAGCCGACGGCGACCGCGATCTCGGCCAGCACGAGCAGCGCGAGCAGGCCGCTGAGGATCTCGATGCGAATCGTGCCGCAGAGCGCGACGATCAACCAGCAGGCGCCGGCGACCATCCACCACTGCGCCTCGAACCCGAACCAGCCGTGCACCAGCGGCGCGGCCGCGACCCCGGCGACGCCGTAGAGGCCGAGCTGGAGTGCGGTATAGGAGGCGAGCGCGAGCCAGGCCGCGGCGACGCCGGCCGGCCGGCCGAGTCCACGGGAGACATATGCGTAAAGGGCGCCCGCGAAGGGCGCCCGGTGGACCATTGCCGCGTAGCTCGCCGCGAAGAGCAACAGGACAATCGCGACGGCGACGAAGGTCAGGGGTATCAGCGGCCCGCCGCCACGGGCGTAGGCGGCGGGCACGACGAAGACCAGCACAGCGAGCGGCGCGGTCGCGGCGACCGCGAAGAACGTCACCGCCGCCACCCCGACCCGGCCGGGGGCCAGGCTCCTACCGGCTCCCACTCCCGCGGACGGCGCGGCGAACCCGGGCCCCTCCGGGGTGTTGTCCGGTGGCTCCGCCGCGGTCTCCACGGATCCATTGAGCCTCACCGGGTAGGCATCTGACAACTATCCGTATCGACTCACTCACTTTCGGTCGCTCACGCACCCGCGCGGCGGCCGGCTCAGGGTTCGATGAGGATTTTCCGGCCCTCGCCGCGGCGGAACTGGTCGAGTGCGGTCGCGTACGACGTCAGCGGGAACCGGTGCGAGACGAATATGGACGGGTCCAGGACGCCGGCCGCGAGCATCTGGCCGGCCCGGTCGAAGCTGTGCAGCACCGCCATCGAGCCGGTGATGGTGATCTCGCGGCGATAGATCTCGTACGGCTCGATCGCCACCCGGGCGTCGTACCCGGCCACCCCGAATTGCAGGAATGTCCCGCCGCGCCCGACCCGCCGGAGACCGTCCCGGATGGCGACCTCGACGCCGGTGCAGTCGATGACGACGTCGAAGCCGCGCGGCGCGTCCAGTTCGTCGGCGCTTGTCACGGCAAAAGAGCAGCCGAGCCGCTCGGCGGTTGCCAGCCGGGCCGGGTTGAGATCCACCATGGACACCGACTCGGCGCCCGAGCGCTTGGCCAGCTCGAGCATCATCAGTCCCATCGTCCCCGAGCCATAGATCAGGTACGACGAGGCCACAAGCCGCGGCAGCACGTCGAAGCCGCGGACGGCGCAGGAGAGCGGCTCGATCAACGCCGCGTCCCGTGCCGCCAGCGAGGGCGGCAGCTTGAACAGGTTCGCCATCGGCGCCACCACGTACTCGGCGGCGCCGCCGCTCACCGTGACCCCGATCGCCGCCCAGTTCTCGCACTGGTTGCCCCGGGCTCGCTTGCAGTAATAGCAGTATCCGCAGTACAGCGACGGGTCGATGGCCACCTGGTCGCCGACCGCATAGTCGCGGACCGCCGAGCCGACCGCCACGATCTCGCCGGCCATCTCGTGCCCCGGCACGATCGGGAACGCCGGGGCGAACTCGCCGTCCATGATGTGCAGATCGGTGCCGCAGATGCCGACCGCGGCCGGCTTCACGACTACCTCGGTGGGGCCGGGCGCCGGGTCCGGGACGTCCGAGATCTCGATCGTCCCGGGGGTGACGACGACGGCTGCTCTCACTTGACGGCTCCCATCGACAGGCCGCGGACCAGTTTGTTCTGCGCCACCCAGCCGGCGATCAGCACCGGCAGGGAGACCAGCGTCGCCGCGGCGCAGAGCCGGGCGAGGAAGAGCCCCTCGGACGAGATGAACCCGACCAGGAAGATCGGCGCGGTGCCGGCGTTGGTCGCGGTCAGGTTCACCGCCAGGAAGAACTCGTTCCAGGCGAAGATGAAGCAGATCAGCGCCGTCGCGGCCAGGCCGGGCGACACGATCGGCATGATAATCTTGCGGATCGAGGTGGGCAGCGAGGCGCCGTCGACCTCGCCGGCCTCGAGGACCTCGCGCGGCACCTCCAGCAGGAACGAGCGCATCATCCAGACCGCGAGCGGCAGGTTCATCGACGTGTAGAGGATGACCATGGTCCAGACGTTGTCGAGCATGCCGAGATGCTTGGCCAGCAGATAGATCGGCAGCAGCGCCGCCACGGCCGGCATCATCTTGGTGCTGATGAAGAAGAACAGCGAGTCGGTCCACTTGGCCACCGGGCGGATCGAGAGCGCGTACGCGGCCGGCGTCGCCAGCAGGATCACGAGCAGCGTCGAGAAGATGCTGGCCATCAGCGAGTTGAGCAGGAACGGCGTGATGTTGCGGTCGAAGACCTGCGCGTACTGGTGCAGGGTGGGCGTGAAGGTCCAGGACGGCGGGTTGCTGGCGGCGGCCTGCTCCTGCTTGAAGCTGGTCAGCACCATCCAGATGACCGGGAAGACGAAGACGATCCCGGCGATCCACGCGACCGTGCCCCAGATCGTGTTGTGCAACCGCTTGTTCATCGGCCCTCCTCCATCCGGAACAGGCTGGAGATGACCCGCAGCGCGAAGGTCGCCACGATGATCGTCAGGATCACCACGACCACGCCGGCCGCCGACGCCTCGCCGTACTCGAACTTGCGGAACGTGGTCAGGTAGATCTCGTACGGCAGGTTGGTCGTGGCGGTGCCGGGACCGCCCTGGGTGATGCTGAAGATCGCGTCGAACGTGTTGACCAGGTAGATCGAGCCGAGCAGGCCGCCCAGCTCGAGATACTGGCGAAGGTGCGGCAGGGTCATCCGGCGGAAGATCTGCCACGCGTTGGCGCCGTCGACCCGGGCCGCCTCGAGCACCTCCGACGACTGCGACTGCAGGCCGGCCAGCAGGATCAGCATCATGAACGGCGTCCACTGCCAGACCAGCGTGGTGATCACGGCGGCCTTCGGGTACGACGAGATCCAGTCGGTCGAGCCGCCGAAGATTCCGTTGATCAAGCCGTACGCCGGGTTGAAGATCGCATGCTTCCACAGCAACGCCGCCGCGATCGGCATGACCAGGAACGGTGTGATCAGGAGGGTGCGGACGATCGGCCGGCCGACGAACTTGCGGTCGAGCAGCAGCGCCAGCATCAGGCCGAGGATCATCGAGAAGATCACCGCGCCGGCCGTCAGGAGCACGGTGTTGACCAGCGCCGCCCGCAGCCGCGAGTCGGTCAGCACGGTGGCGTAGTTGTCCAGGCCGATGAACTCGTGCTTGCCCGGCTTGAGGGCGTTCCAGCTCAGCGTCGAGAGGTAGAGGGTGTAGAGGAACGGGATCTGGGTGACCAGGATCGCGAAGATCAGGGCCGGGAGCAGCGGCGCCCGGCGTATCCAGCGTTCTTTCCGCGTGCTGCCCTTGGGGGGCCGGACGGGCGGCTGGGTCCGCTCGTCCGGCCGGGCGACCATGGTGGTCATCTACTTGTAGTTCTTCGCCACGTTCTCGGCCTGCTTCTGGCCATCGGCGAGGGCTTTGTCGACCGAGGTGCTGCCGGCGATGGCCGCGCTCACCTCCTGCGACACCTTGGTGCCGAGGTCGGAGAACTCCGGAATGCCGACGTACTGGACGCCGAGCGCCGGCCGCGGCTGCAGGCCCGGGTTCTCCGGGTTGGCGTGCTCGATGGAGCCGAGCGTGACGTCGGCGAACGCCTTGGCCGAGTCCTTGTACTCCGGAATGCTGTAGGTCGAAGTGCGCTTGCCCGACGGCACCCGCGACCAGCCGAGGTTCTTGCCGACCAGCTGCTCGTAGTCCTTGCTCGTGGCCCACGAGATGAACTTCCAGGCGGCGTCGGCCTTCTTGGTGGTCTTGGGCATCGCCCACGCCCAGGTCCACAGCCAGCCGGAGTACTCGGTCTTGTGGACCGGCGCGTAGACGTAGCCGACCTTACCGGCCACCTTGCTGGCGTTCGGGTCCTCGAGCGTGCCGGCCGCCGAGGTGGCGTCGTACCACATCGCCGCCTTGCCCTGGCCGAACGTGTTCAGGCACTCGGTGAAGCCGGCCTGCGGAGCGCCCGATTCGCCGTACTTCTGCACGAGGTCGACGTAGAACTGGGTGGCCGCGGTGAACTCCGGCGCGTTGACCTTGGGAGTCCAATCTTTTTCAAACCAAGTTCCGCCGTACGTGTTGACCACGGTCGTCAGCGGCGCGAACAGCTCGCCCCAGCCGGGCAGGCCACGCAGGCAGATCCCGGCGACGCCCTTGCCCTTGTCGTTGAGCTTGGCGGCGAAGTCGGCGACCTGCGCCCAGGTCGGGTGCTCGGGCATGGTCAGGCCCTTGGCCGCGAACAGCTCCTTGTTGTACATCAGGAACGAGGACTCGCCGTAGAACGGCGCCGCGTACATCTTGCCGTCCTCGCCGGTCAGCGACTGGACCATCGGCTTGAGCAGGTCACCGGCGTCGTAGTTTGCGTCGGCGTTCGCCTGCGTCGAGAGCTCGTGCAGCCAGCCGTTCTTCGACCAGATCGGCACCTCGTACGCGCCGACCGTGGCGACGTCGTACTGCCCGCCCTGGTTGGCGACGTCCTGGGTGACTTTGTCGCGCAGCTCGTTCTCCGGCAGGATCGTGAACTTCACGGTGATCCCGGTCTGTTTGGTGAAGTTGTCGGCGGTCAGCTTCTGGATGTCCTCCATCTGCGGGTTGCCGACCATGAGCGCGGTGATCGTCTCGCCGTCGCCGCCGCTGCTGCTGCCGCCGGTCGAGCCGGCGCCCGAGCAGCCGGCCGCGGCCGTTGTGATCATCAGTAGGCCGGCCATCGTGACCGCCAGTTTTTTGGGCATGGGGGATCCTCCGTTTTATTCGGAAAACGGCGTTGCGGTTTATGGACGCGTCAGACTCGGATTACCTGCGGTCCGAGCCGCGCATAACGATGCGCCTCGGAAACCGGGAGCGCGGTGTCGGTGATGAGGGTTTCGAATTCCGCTATCTCGGCGAATTTGCAGAACGTGCGGACGCCGAATTTGGTGTGCACGCCGACGAAGACCCGACGGCGGGCGGCCCGGACCGCGTGCGACTTGATGTCCGCCACGGCCGGGTCGGGGGTGGTGAGACCGGCCTCGCGGGAGATGCCGTTCGCGCCGACGAAGGCGAGATCGATCACGAAGCCGGAGAGCATGCCGGCCGCCCAGTGGTCGACGGTGGCCAGTGTGCGGCCGCGCACCCGGCCCCCGAGCAGCAACACCGTGGCCGGAGTCGACTGGGCGAGCCAGGCCGCCGTGTTGAGCGAGGCGGTCACCACGGTCAGCGGCCGATCGGTGGGCAGCGCCTCGGCGATGAGCTGAGGGGTGAATCCCTCGTCGATGAAGATGGTCTCGGCGTCGCCGATCAGGCCGGCCGCGGCGGCCGCGATCCGGCGCTTCTCGGGCACGCCCCGGGTGGTGCGGATGGCCAGGTCGGTCTCGAATTTCGCGGTCTCCACCGGGTACGCGCCGCCGTGCGTACGCCGGATCAGGCCGTGCTTTTCGAGCTGCCGCAGATCGCGGCGAATCGTTTCGGCGGAGACGTTCAGTTCCGCCGCGAGTTTCGCGACGTTGACCTCGCCGTGGCGGCGCGCCAGCGCGACGATCTGGTGATGCCGCTCGTCCGCATTCATTCGCACCTCCCAGGCCCGCTTACCGTGGACTATTTGTAACACCGGCGAAACCGTGTGGCTCGCATCACCTTTCGGGCAAGATGTTGGCATCCCTGCCCGGGTTGCGCGTGGTTTCTCGCGGCACAATACCGCTCTCAATGGCACCTTACGGACAAATCGCGTGCCCGTTTCCCGGCGCCCCCTGCCCGGTTCGTGCCCGTGGGCGTCCGCTCGGGCGGCCCGGATTCTCTCAACTGCGCCCGGCCACGGCCGACTTGCAAACTGTGCAAGCGACTCAGCAACTGACGGAGTTCCTGTCCGTGGTCGCCGACCGTCCCGGCGGTCCGGCCGCGTACCACGCCGCCGTCGACTGCGCCGCCCGAGCACTGCACGCCGACCTGGCCGTGCTGCTGATCGACGACGGGGTGGCCGCGGCGGTCGGCGTCGACCCCGGCGCGGTTCCCGCCTACGCGCTGGGCGAGATCGCCGCGGGGCGCCGCGGCACGATCGAGCTTGCCGGTCACACGTACGCGATGACTTTCGCCGGCCTCGGCGGCGACGCCTCCGGCACGCTGGTCCTGGGCCGCCGCGCCGGGGCCTTCACCGCCGAGGAGATCACCCTGCTGCGCGGCATGGCCCGCGTCCTCGAGCTGAGCCTCAGCTCGCTGCAGCGCCTCGAGTCCGAGCGCCGGTACGCCGAGGAGAACGACCGCCTGATCGACTCGCTCCAGCAGCGGCAGCGCCTCTTCGAGAAGCTCACCGAGATCCAGCGCGCCATCGCCCGCCGCAACCCGCTCCAGAAGATCTTCGAGATCGTCACCGGCGCGGCCCGCGAGCTGCTCGGCGCCGACATGTCCTGCCTCAACCTGATCGACCGCGACGACCCGGCCATCGGCGGCACGGCCGCGGCCTCCGGGATGCCGCCCGAGTTCCTCGACCGCATGCAGCGCGTGCCGCTCGCCGCCGGCGGCGTCTCCGGCCTGGCCATCCTCGGCAACGAGCTGGTGATGGTCGAGGACTACGCGGTGTCGCCGATCGCCATCCCGGCGATCGCCCAGGCACAGCTGCGCGCGGTGATGGCCACGCCCGTGCACGAGAACGGGCAACCGGTCGGCAGCCTCACCGTCGGCATGTTCAGCGGGACCCGGGACTGGGACAAGCCGTCCCAGCAGCTGCTCAGGGCGTTCGCCGAGCACGTCAGCCTGGCGCTGACCGATGCGCGCACGCTCGAGGCGATGAACCAGGCGTTCCTCGACTCGCTGACCGGCCTGCCCAGCCGGGCGCTGTTCCAGACCCGGATGGAGGAGATGCTCGGCGGCTGCACGATCGGCCTGGCCGCGCTCTTCGTCGACCTCGACCGGTTCAAGATCGTGAACGACTCGCTCGGCCACGCCGCCGGCGACCACCTCCTGCTGGGCGTCGCCGACCGGATCCGCTCCTGCCTGCGCGACTGCGACACCGCGGCCCGGCTCGGCGGCGACGAGTTCGCCGTGCTGCTGCCCGGGCTCTCCTCGGCCGAGGAGGCCACGCCGGTCGCCCGGCGGCTGCTCGAACGGCTACGCGAGCCCTTCGACCTCAACGGCGCCGAGGCCTTCGTCAGCGCGAGCATCGGAATCGCGTACAGCCGGCCGGGCGAGCACACGGCCCAGGCGCTGATGGTCGACGCCGACCTGGCCATGTACCAGGCCAAGAAGCACGGCAAGGACCGGTACGAGCTGTTCGAGCCGGACATGCGGGCCGAGTTCCAGGCCACCGTCGACCTGGAGGCCGACCTGCGGCGCGCGGTCGTGCGGCACGAGTTCGAGCTGCGCTACCAGCCGATCGTCCACCTCGCCACCGGCGACATCACCGGCGTCGAGGCGCTGATCCGCTGGCAGCACCCGCGCCGCGGCGAGGTCGCGCCGGCCGATTTCATCCCGCTCGCCGAGGAGACCGGCCTGATCGTGCCGATCGGCGAGTGGGTGCTGCGCGAGGCCACCACGCGCGTCGCCGAGTGGAACGAGCGCCGCGCGGGCCGCCCCCTCTCGGTCAGCGTGAACATCTCGGCGGTGCAACTGGAGCAGTGCGTGCTGCCGCAGGTGGTGCAGGCGGCGCTGGACGCGAGCGGACTGCCGGCCGACCGCCTGATCCTCGAGCTGACCGAAACGCTGCTGGTCGACCACCGCGCGGCGACGCTGCACCGCCTGGAGGCGATCAAGGCCCTGGGCGTACGCCTGGCGATCGACGACTTCGGCACCGGCTACTCGTCGCTGGCGTACCTGCGCCGTTTCCCGGTCGACATCATCAAAATCGACAAGTCCTTCGTGGACGATGTCGTCGACGAGCCGACCGCGGCGGCCCTGACCCACGGCATCATCCAGCTGGGCCGGGCGCTGCAACTGTCGACCATCGCCGAGGGCATCGAGCACGCCGGCCAGCTCTCGTCGCTGACCGGCGGCAACTGCGAGTTGGGCCAGGGTTACTACTTCGCCGAGCCGCTGACCCGCTCAGCACTCGATGACTTGCTGTTTCCGGTCCACCGGCCCGACGGCGGCAATTAGCCGACGGCCGTCCAGGCGATCGGCCAGCCGGTGCAGCGCGCCGGCCGTCCGCACGCGCAGCCGGCCCGGCGGCCGCTCCGGAATCACCGGGCTGTCCGGCAGCGCGGAGTGGCTCATTTTGGTGGCGGCGTCGCTGAACAGTGCAATCAGCCCTAGTTCCTGCATCGGACGATCCTCTCGTTGGTGATGCGAGCTAAGCTGGTTTCACTGGAAACATTACCGCATCTGATGCGGGTCAAACAGACTTTGGTGGAATCAATGTCAGCATTCGCCAACCTGGACCTCTTCGGCGGCGCCGCCTGCCTGGACTTCGCCAACTCCCTCGACGCGCGCGGCACCGAGCGTCCCGAGGAATACCTGCACACCTACGCCGACCTGGTGGCGTGGGGACGCTTCGCCGGCGTGCTCGACGAGCCCACCGCCCGGCGGCTCACCGGCGACCACCCCGAGGTCCTGCGCACCGCGCTCGGCCTGCGCGAGGCGATCTTCCAGGTCTTCGTGGCCATCGGCCGCGGCCGGGACGCGCCCGCGGACGCGCTGGCAACCGTGCAGGCGCGCTACGCCGAGGCGATGGCCGTCGCCCGGCTCGCCCCCGGCGGCGACGGCTTCGACTGGCAGTTCGACGCCGACGACCCCGGCCGCGCCTGGTGGCCGATGGCGGTCTCCGCGGTCCGGCTGCTCACCGGCGGCCCGCTGGACCGGGTGAAGGTCTGCGCGGCCGAGGCCGGGTGCATCGGCCTGTTCGTGGACACCAGCAAGAACCGCAGCCGCCGGTGGTGCACGATGGACGGCTGCGGCGTCGATGCCAAGGTCAAGCGCCAGGCCCGGCGGCGCGCCGGGTCGCGGAGCTGACGGCGGGACGACCGAGGTCAGGCCGCCGCCGCCGAGGTGAGCAGCTCGCCGAACTCCGCCGGCGACAGTGGACGCGCGAAGAGGAAACCCTGCGCCGTCCGGTACCCGAGCTCGTGCAGCAGCTCCGCCTGATCCGGCGTCTCGACGCCCTCGGCGATGGTCTGCAGGCCCAGCGAGTCGGCCAGCCGCAGCACCGTGGCGGCCATCGGCGCCCGCTCCGCCCGGGTGACCGAGCCGTCCAGCTTGAGCTGGTCGATCGGGCAGTCGTGCAGCATGGTGAGCGTCGAGTGGCCGGTCCCGAAATCGTCCAGCGACACGCGGACGCCCAGCGACCGCAGCGCCGTCAGGGTGGTCGCCGACTCGCCCGGGTCCCCCGGCATCGACTCGGTGAGCTCCAGCGTGATCCGGTGCGGCTCGATCCCGTACTCGTCGAGAAGGGCCGCCACCTCGGCGGCGAACTCCGGCTCGCGCAGGTCCCGCGGAGAGACATTGATGTTGAGTACGGCCGGGGCGTCCGCGCCATGGGTGGCCGTCCAGTCGGCCAGCTGGCGGACGGCCGCCCGCAGCACCCACCGGCTCAGCGGCACGATCAGCCCGGTCCGCTCGGCCACCGGCAGGAAGGTCCGCGGCGGCATCGTGCCGTGCGTCGGATGCGCCCAGCGCACCAGCGCCTCCGCCCCGAGCACCCGCCGGTCCGGCAGCGCCACGATCGGCTGGTAGAGCAGGTAGAGCTGCCCGTCGTCGATCGCCTCGCGCAGCTCGGCGCCGAGGTGGGCGTGATCCGTGCCGGCCCGGGCCATGTCCGGCGTGAAGTGCAGCGACGCGGTGCCCGGGATGCCCTTGGCGGCGTACATCGCGATGTCGGCGCGACGCAGCAGCATGCTGGCGTCGTCGCCGGAGTGCCCGTCGGCGATCCCGATGCTGGCCCGGATCGGCAGCTCGTGCCCGCCGGCGAGGACCGGCGGGCGCAGCGCCTCGATCATCCGCTCGGCGGCGAGATCGGCGGCGGCCGGGTCGGCGCCGTCGAGCACCACCACGAACTCGTCGCCGCCGAGCCGGGCCACCGTGTCCTCGGCGCGGATGCAGGCGTCGAGCCGCTGGGCCACCGCGATCAGCAGCAGGTCGCCGATCTCGTGGCCGAGGGTGTCGTTGACCTCCTTGAAGTCGTCGAGGTCGATGAGGGCGACCGCGACCGGCCGCTCGCCGGGCGCGGTGAGCGCCTTGTCGAGGCGCTCGTGGAAGAGCGCGCGGTTGGGCAGCTGGGTCAGCGCGTCGTGGGTGGCGCCGTGGTCGAGGCGCTTGAGCAGGCGCCCGTTGTCGAGGAACGCGGTGATCTGGCGGACCACGACCAGGACGGTCAGCGCCACCGCGCTGATCACGATGACCCGGCGGTCGGCGGCGTGGTCCGGCAGGGCGACGCTGAGCAGCAGGCCGTCGACCGCGGCGATGGCGACGTAGGGCAGGAAGCTGAACGAGCGGCGGCGGGGCTCGCGGACGCCGCGGCGGGGGCTGTAGTCGGCGGCGCGCTGGCGCTCGGCCGCCCAGGACGCGAAGAAGAAGATCAGCGGCATGCTGACCATGTCCGGGAACAGGCGCGCGTCGAGCGGCTCGATCAGCGGGCGCAGGGTGGGACCGACCGCGCCGATCAGCACCGCGACGCCGATCCGCTGCAGCGCGCCGCGGTCCAGGAACCCGGCCGGCCGGGTCAGCAGGACCTTGGCGACGGCGAAGACGGCGACCAGCGCGAGGGAGGTCAGCGCCAGCGAGATGTAGATGATCTTCTCGTCGCCGCCGTCCAGGGCGTACCGGGTGGAGAAGTGCCAGGCGAAGACGGCACAGGCCAGCATGACCGTGCCGGCGTCGAGCATGATGCGGAACAGCTCGCCCCGGCTCTGCTTCCCGAACGGCAGCCGCAGCAGCGCATAGATGATCAAGACGATCGCCAGGCCGTCGAAGAACATCTGGCCGGCGCCGACGTGCAGGCCGGCCGGATCGGCCGCGGTGACGATGTCGTACGCCTGGGCTAAGCTCCCGAGTGCGACGAGGAGGGCCGCCGCGACCAGATGCCGCCAGAACCGCCGGGTGGGATCGGGCAGGCGCTCAACCCGGGCCGTACGCCAGAAGTTGACCACCAGCAGCACGGAGCCGGCGACGCTGGGCAGCCACAGCAGGGACCAGGGCACGAGCGGGCGGACCGCGTTGATCGCGAAGAGCAGCACCGCGAGCAGCGTGAGTACGGCGGAGGCGAGCAGCATCCGGCCGGACGCCGTGATCCGTGACCAGAGCCCGCCCATCCGTCAGCCTCCTCCACCCGCTTCTGGAGGCCTTGGATCGGCCGGGCCGGGCCGGACATGAGGATTCGCCGGTCGGCGACCCATAATCTGAGGTGTGCTTCGACCCGCCGCGTACGCCGACCGCGATCTGATCCTCCCCTGGCGCAACCACCCCTCGGTGCGCGCCGTGAGCCTGACCACGCACGAGATCCAGCCCGAGGAGCACGCGCGCTGGTGGGAAAAGCACTGGCAGAGCGTCCTGATCTACGAGGACGATCGGGGCACTCCCGCCGGGGTCGTGATCTTCGACGGCAACACCTGGTCCTTCTATCTGGATACCGTGGGCCTCGGCGACCGCCTCCTGCCCGCCTGGATGCGGCTGGAGAAGGAAGCGGTCGAGTACGCGTTCGGCACGCTCGGCCTCGAGACCCTCGGCGGCGAGACGCTCGCCGACAACACGCAGGTCCTGGCGCTGCACCGGCGCTTCGGCTTCAAGGAGACGCGCCGCTACGAGCGCCTCGTCGACGGCGAGACGAAAACGGTCGTCTGGACCGAGAGAGGGAAGTGATGGCACAGTTCGGGCCCGACAAGCGGCCGTACATCGTCGCGGAGATGTCCGGGAATCACAACGGCTCGCTCGACCGGGCGCTGGCCCTGGTCGACGCGGCGGCGGACGCCGGCGCCGACGCGATCAAAATCCAGACGTACACCGCCGACACCCTGACCCTGGACGTGAAGCACCCCCGGTTCCAGCTCTCCCAGGGACACGAGCTCTGGGGCGGCGAGTACCTCTACCAGCTGTACGAGCGGGCACACACCCCGTGGGACTGGCACCAGCCGATCTTCGACCGGGCCCGCGAGCGCGGCATCACCCCGTTCTCCAGCCCGTTCGACCCCACCGCCATCGACCTGCTCGAAAAGCTCGACGCGCCGATGTACAAGATCGCGTCCTCGGAGATCACCGACCTCCCGCTGATCCGCCTGGCCGCCGCCACCGGCAAGCCCGTGATCATCTCGACCGGCATGGCGTCGGTCAAGGAGATCGCCGCCGCGGTCGAGGCCGCCCAGGGCGCCGGCGCTTCCGAGGTCACGGTCCTGAGCTGCACCGCGTCGTACCCGGCTCCGCCGGCGGAGACCAACCTGCGCCGCATCCCGGTGCTGGCCCAGATGCTCGAGCTGCCGATCGGCCTCAGCGACCACACCCTCGGCATCGGCGTCCCGGTCGCGGCGGTCGCCTTCGGCGCCTGCCTGATCGAGAAGCACGTGACCCTCGACCGCGCCGACGGCGGCGTCGACTCGGCGTTCTCGCTCAACCCCGCCGAGCTCAAGCTGCTGCGCGAGGAGTCGGAGCGGGCGTGGCAGGCGCTCGGCACCACGCACATCGGCCCGACCGAGCACGAGAAGGAGGGCTTGCGCTTCCGCCGCTCGCTCTACGTGGTCACGGACGTGAAGGCCGGCGACACCGTCACCCCCGAGAACGTCCGCTCGATCCGCCCGACCGGCGGCCTCGAGCCCGACGCCATCAGCGCGGTCCTGGGCCGCACCTTCACCACCGACGCCGCGAAGGGCACCCCCCTGACCTGGGACCTCATCTGACCTGACCTCGACAGGCCCGCGCGCGATCCGGGTACGCGGGGGCCCATCGCGGTCATGGGGCGACCTTGATGACTTGCCGCGCGCGCCGAACGCGAAATCACCATCACCGAAAGCGCCCGCCCTCACCCGGCTGCGCGATCTTGATGACTTGGCGCACGCAGCGAACGCGAAGTCACCATCGAGCGCGAGCGCGAGCGAGCGCGAGTGTGGCGTCAGCAGCGGGCACGAGCGCAGCGTCAGCGGCGGAGGAGGCGTTTGATGGCCTTCTTGCCGTCGCGGGTGGCCAACCGGTACGCCTGGCGGCCGGCGATCAGGGCCTTGCCCGCCAGGCGGCGGCGGTAGAACTGGATCTCCAGGTCGAGCTTGCTCAGGGTGTTGTCGCGCGACTGGATGATCTGCTCGGTCCACTCCATCATCGCCAGCAGATGGCTCGCCTCGTAGCGCTGGCGCCAGAGCGCCTCGGTCAGCTCGCGGAAGCCGGGAATGTCGACGCTCGCGGTGCCGGCCGTGACCGCCAGCAGCTGCAGCCGGCGGGCGTCCTGCTCGGCCAGCGTGAGCTCGAACTCGGCCGCCTCGATCCGGACGTGCAGGTCGACGGCGGCCCGCAACTGCTCGTCGGTGACGCCCCTACCCACCATGCCGAGCAGGGTCGCGGTCAGCTCCACGGCGCTCGAGGTGATCGGCCACGGGTGCGGGCGGGCCGAGGTGATCAGCTGGACCGCGAAGGCCCACAGCGCGCGGACCAGGGCGGTCTCGTACTCGACCGGCTCGGTCGGCTGCCAGCGGGTCGGCAGCAGCACCGGGCCGTCGGGGGTGACCAGCACGTCGGCGAGGTCGGCGATGGCGGCGGGACCGTCGAGCGGCTGAGCCGACAGCCACGACTCGTACTGGCCCAGCTCGACCCGCAGCCGACGCAGGTCGGCGGTGGCGCAGAGGTGGAGCAGCCGCTCCTCCAGCGGGTAACCGGACTCGGCGGCGAGGGCGAGCGGCTCGGCGACGCGGCGCAGTCCGTCCCGCTCGATCGGGGACTCCAGGGGCTCGAGCACGGTGGTGGCGGCGCCGCGCACCTCGTACGCGAAAGTGCCGCGCGCGTCCCCCACCAGAAGCTCACCCGCCTCGGAAGGGTTCGCGCCCGCCCGGGCGATCAGCAGCCAGGCGGGGGCGATGGTCTCCTCGGCGCCGGCTCGCAGCGCGCGGGTGACCAGCACGCGCGGATCGCTCAGCACCGGACGGCCGCGGTAGGCCAGCGCGAACGCGTGGGACAGCACGGTACCGAGGCGGGGCCGCAGCGGCGACGAGACGTTGCCGAGCAGGCCCGGCCCGACCAGGACCGTGGGCACGCCCGGCTCGGGGAACGCCGCATAGGCCACGTCGACCGTCAGGCCCGCGTCGGTGAGCCGGGTGACCAGCTGATCGCGGGAGGCGGGCCGGTGGATGTCGTGGTCGTCGACCGGATACCACGCCGCGTCCTGGGCCTCGCGGCCGCCGGGCTCGAGCCGCACGGTGTGGTGCACGCCCAGCCGGTTGTCGTGCATGAGCAGGAGGGTGCCGTCGGCGCGCACCGCCGCGGCCAGCCGGTCGACCAGCTGGCCGGCGTCCATCTGCTCACCCTCGGCGGAGTTGAGCCGGTCAATGCCGTCGACGGCCACCACCAGGTCGAACGTTTCGGCTGGATCGAGTTTGACGGCGGCGCCGGCGAGCACGGTGACCTGCGGATGGGCGCGGGCCGACTCCTCGGCGTCGACCAGCGAGCGGAGCAGCCAGGTTACTGTGGCGCCGCCGTCGACCAGGACGGTGACCAGGTCGTCGGCGACCGGGCCGGCGACGAGGACGGCGCGTCCGGGGGCGGCGAGACCGCGGATCAGGTGGCGCAGCAGCGCGCCCCGCGGCGGCTGCGGACCGCGGCGAGGGTCGCGGTCGGTCCAGTTGAACATCTCGCCGCCGAGGCGCCGCAGGTTGTCCGCCGGGGGCGTGGTGAGGGCGGCGGCGTAGTCCGAACCCTGCGCGGGGATCAGGGCAGCGGCGTCGGACATACTTCTCCCTCTCGTCGGCATGCAGCGGCGGAAGCTACTACCCCAGGGTAAAACAGAGGTGAATTCCGCCGCCGAGCCCGATTTGTCGGATTTGTCCGCACTGGCCCCGTCCGCAAGTGAACTCACCGTACCCTGGCCCCCGGCGCGCGATCATTGCCGCCCGGAACAACAATCCTCCTTCGCGTCGCCTACAGTGGACGCTCAACGTGAATAATTTTCAAAGGACCGAGGTCGAGCCCTCCCCCGGGCTCCCCGGAAACGGCCGGCGGACGCCGCCACGTCCCCCGGCCGCTCGCCGCCGGCCCGGCGCGGGGTCTTGCCCCCATCCTGTGCCGGGCCGGCTCGCGTGCGGCGCCGATCAAACAACCCCCGCGCGGGCTCAGCCGACCGGCGTGAGCTCGCGGTCGCCCTGCGGGGCAACGGCCGGCGCCGGCTCGTGCGCGATCTGCGGAAGCCAGCCCAGCCACCGCGGCAGCCACCAGTTCTTCTCGCCGAGCAGCGCCATCATCGCCGGCAACAGCACCGCCCGGATGATCGTCGCGTCCAGCAGGACCGCCGCCGCCAGGCCCACGCCCAGCTGCTTGGTCGAGGCCAGCGGCAGCGTAGCGAAGAGCGCGAACACCGCCACCATCACCACGGCCGCGCTGGTGATGACCCCGGCGGTGCGGCCGATGCCCTCGCGCACCGCCTGCCGGGTCGGCAGGCCGCGGTCGTAGCCCTCGCGGATCCGGCTCAGCACGAAGACGTGGTAGTCCATCGACAAGCCGAACAGGATGATGAACAGGAACAACGGCATCCAGTTGGTGATCCCGCCCGCGGCCTGGAACTGAAGCTGCCTCTCGAAGTGGCCGTATTGAAAGACATAGACCAGCATTCCGTACGCCGCCGCGACCGACAGCAGATTGAGCACCACCCCCGTGATCGCCACCACGACCGAGCGGAACGAGATCAGCAGCAACAGGAACGCCAGTCCGAGCACGAAGCCGAACACCCACGGCAGGCTGGCGTCCAGCCGGGCGTTGAAGTCGGCGTCACCCGCCCGCTCGCCGGTGACCAGCGCGGTCGCGCCGTCCACCCGGCCGAAGGTCGCGGGCACCACGTCTTCGCGGAGCGTGCCGAGCGCGTCGTCGCCGACCAGGCCGACCGAGACGATCGCGACCGTGCCGGCCGGGTTGATCCGCACCTCGACCGGGCCGGTGAGCTTGCCCCCGCTGCCCGAGACCGCCTTCTTGAAGCCGGCCAGCGAGGAGTCGAACGCCGCTCCCTTGACCGTCGACGCCTGGACCACGACCTCGGCCGGCGAGGTCTTGCTCGGGAACGCCGCGTCGACCACCTTGAACGCCTGCACGATCGGCGCCTTGGGCGACAGGTCCTCGATGCCCTCGGCCTTGGTCCGCAGGTCGAACACCGGCGAGGCGATCGCGGCCAGCGCGCCGACCGCGACGACCGCCGAGATCAGCGGCTTGGCCAGCACCATGCCGAGGAACGCGTGCCAGGCCCGGCCGTCGCTGCGCCGGCGATACAGCCCGGGGATCTTGACCGCGTCGACCTTGTCGCCCAGCGCGGCCAGCATCGCCGGCAGCACGGTGAGCGAGCCCAGCACGGCGGTGGCGACCACCAGGATCGTGCCCACCGCGAAGCTCACGAAGGTGGCGTCGTAGGTGAAGAACATGCCGGCCATCGCCACGATCACGGTGAGGCCGGAGACCCAGATCGACCGCCCCGACGTCTGGGCCGCGACCACCAGCGCCCGGTGGGTATCGGCGCCGGCCCGGCGCTCGTCGCGTTCCCGCTTGATGTAGAAGAGGCAGTAGTCGACCCCCACCGCCAGGCCGACCAGCAGCATCACGTGCATCGTGGTGTCGACCGTGGGCGCCAGCCGGCTGGCCGCCGCGAGCAGCCCGACCGCCGCCACCACCGCGGTGACCGCCAGTGCGACCGGCAGCAGCGCCGCCACCACCGCGCCGAAGGCGACCAGCAGGATGCCCAGGGTGACCGGGATCGACAGCAGGCCGAGCCGGTTCAGGCCCCGGTCCAGATCGTCGCCGATCAGCTTGTCGCCGCTGGCATCGCCGCCCTCGGCGATGTAGAGGTCGGGGTGCGCGGCCTGCACCTCGGCGACCGTGTCGAGGGCCGGGCCCACCCGGTCCTTCGCGGTCTCCGGGTCGCCGGCGATGCTGAAGGTGACCAGCGACGACCGCTTGTCCGGCGACTCGATCGCGGGCTGCACGCCGGTCACATCGGCGGTGTTCGTCAGCTGCTTGGTCACGTCGGCTACGGCGGCGGCGCGGTCCGTGCCCGCCCGGTTCTGCACGATGACCATCTCGCCGGCGAGCTGCTCCGGGAAGCCGGCCGCCTCGACGATCCGGTCGGCCCGGCCCGAGTCGCCGTGCCCCTGGTCGGCCCCGGTGGCCTCGCGCGTGCCCAGGTGTCCACTCAGGATCGTCACGCCCACCACGAAAGCGATCCACCCGAGGATCGCGAGCGTCCGATGACGGGCGCTCCACATCGCGGCCCGCGCCGCGATTCCCTTGACGTTCAGTCCGCCTTCAGTCCGCTTTTGGGTGGCGGGCGGGGCGGTTGGATGGCGGTTCCTCATGGGAACGACGCTATGGAGAAGGCCGATCGCGATCGATGCGGCAGACTCCCGCATTCGCGGTAGTGCTAGCCCTACCCCTGCAAGTAGGCCAGCACCGCCAGCACCCGGCGGTGCTGTTCCTCGTCCTGGTGGAGGTCGAGCTTGGTGAAGATGTTGCGGACGTGCTTCTCCACCGCGCCCTCGGTGACCACCATCTTGCGGGCGATCGCGGTGTTGGACATGCCCTCCGCCATCAGCCCGAGCACCTCGCGCTCGCGCGGCGTGAGGTTGCGCAGCGGGTCGTCGCGGCGGCGGCGCACCAGCAGTTGGCCGACCACCTCGGGGTCGAGCACCGTGCCGCCGGCGGCCACCCGGCGCAGGCCGTCGAGGAACTCGGCGACCTGGGACACACGGTCCTTCAGCAGATAGCCGACCGCGCCCAGGCGGTCGGCGAGCAGGTCGTCGGCGTACGAGACCTCGACGTACTGGGAGAGCACGAGGATCGGGCTGCCGGGCACCAGCGAGCGGGCCTCCACGGCGGCCCGCAGGCCCTCGTCGGTGTGTGTGGGCGGCATGCGCACGTCCACGATGGACACATCCGGCTTGTGCTCGGCGATCGCGGACACGAGGGAAGGCCCGTCGCCGACGGCCGCCACCACGGTGTGGCCGTTCTCCTCGACGAGCCTTATCAAGCCCTCGCGCAGCAGTACCGCGTCATCAGCAATTACGACCCGCATGCCGCCATGCTGTCAGATTGCCGGGCCTCAGAGGGGCAGGGCGGCCGTGAGCCGCGTCCCTGCGCCGACCGGGCTGTCGACCGCGAGCACGCCGCCGGCCGCGCGGACCCGGTCGTCGAGCCCGGCCAGGCCGTGCCCCTTGGCGAGGCTGGCGCCGCCCACGCCGTCGTCGGCGACAGTGACCATCAGGCCGGTGGCGATGCGCTGGACGCTGACCTGCACCTCGCTGGCCTGGCTGTGCTTCGCCACGTTGGTCAGCGCCTCGGCGACCACGAAGTAGGCGGTCGACTCGACGGCCGGGGCGAGCCGCTCGAACGTGGGCGCGTCCAGGTCGACCGGAACGGTGCAGCGGCCGGCCAGCGCGGTGAGCGCGGCCTGCAGGCCACGGTCGACCAGGATCGGCGGGGCGATGCCGCGGGACAGGGCGCGCAGCTCGTCGAGGGTCTCCCGGGTCTGAGTGAGCGCCTCGGTGATGGTGGCGCGGGCCGCGTCGGGGTCGGTGGCGAACTGCTGCTCGGCGCGGCCCAGATCCATGGCCAGCCGGACCAGGCGCTGCTGTGGCCCGTCGTGGATGTCGCGCTCGAGCTTGCGCAGGGCGGTGGCCTCGGCCGACACGGCGGCGGCCTTCTGCTGCTGGGCCAGCTCGCGGCCGGCCTCGGCCTGGGCGACCTGCTCGCGCAGCTCGTTGACCCCGCTCAACAGGCCCCGGGCGAACCAGCCTTCGAGCAGGGCGGCCCCGCGGACCACCCAGTACAGCGTGCCGGCGAAGAAGATGCCGGCGGCCAGGTAGAACGCGACCTTGGTGCCGTAGCTGCCGTCGAAGCCGAGCAGCTCGGGCAGGTCCTGGTCGTCCGGGCCGTCCGGCAGCGACCAGCCCCAGAGGCCCCAGCTGAGGCCGCCGAGCGCGCCCGCCCACCAGGTGATCACGAAGGAGAACGCGATCGTGCTCGGGATGAAGCGGAACACGCCGTGCAGCAGATCGAGCCAGCTCTGGCCGTCGGCGAGCGGGGTGAACACCCGGCGGACGAAGCTGTCGTCCTTGGGTTTCTTGTAATACGGGTGCTGGAGGCTGCGGTGGAAGACCGGGCCGATCCGCGCGCGCTCGAACACGGCGAAGCCGCGAGCCACATACATGGTGGCGAGCAGGATCGGCAGCCCGACCCAGATGACGAGCGTGCCGACACCGGTCCAGAACAGGGTCGTGAGCAGCGAGACGGTGAGAATCCCGATCGGGAAGCCGAGCAGGACGTACTGCGTGTCGATGCCGATCTGGCGCAGCATCCGGACCGGCGCGGAGAGGGCGGGGGCGGGGGTCATCGTCATGTCATCGACGCTAGACATCGGCGGCCTCCTCCCCGATCCCGCTGACCGCCGAATCAGCGGTAGGGCTAACCCTACGTTCGCGGGCGACGGCGCGGGGGCGTGACGTCGCCTACGCTCACCGGCGGCGGCGCGGGGGTCGTGCCGCCGCGGATCGGGGCGGGGCGGCCCGCATCCGGTCGCGGACCCGGCCCAGGATGTCGGCGATGGCGGCCACGTCGTCCGGGGTGAGCGCGTCCAGCAGGAGCCGGCGGACCACCTCGACGTGGCCGGGCATGGCGCGGTCGAGGGCGGCGCGCCCGGCCGGGGTCAGCGTGACGGTCACGCTGCGTTCGTCGACCGCTCCGGGCGTACGCGTCACCAGCCCCGCCTTTTCCAGCTGGCCGGCCTGATAGGTGAGCCCACTACGGCTGTAGACGAGCCCGTCGGCCAGGTCGGTCATCCGCAGCTGGGTGGCCGGCGCCCCGCTGAGCCGGGCGAGGATCTGGAATTGCGGCACGGTCAGCCCGGCGTCGCGCAGCTGCTGCTCGACGGCGTGCTCGATCAGGCTGGACACCTCGCTAAGCACCAGATAGGCCCCGAGCTGATCCGGCGGCAGCGGAGTGTGGTCGGTCACCCCGCCATTCTATTTGCTTCGAATTCGAAGCGAGCTATGGTCGCAGGTGCTTCGAGTTCGAAGCAATGCCAACAAGGGAGTGTCTGATGAAGGCCATCCGATTCCACGAGTACGGCGGTCCCGAAGTCCTGCGCGAGGAGGAGGCCGAGCGCCCCTCCCCGGCCGCGGGCGAGGTCCTGATCAGGGTCGCCGGGACGACGTTCAACCAGGTGGACGCCGGCCTGCGCGGCGGCTACCTGCGCGAGGTCTTCCCGCTGCGCTTGCCGCACGTGCCCGGCATCGACGTCGCGGGCACGATCGCCGAGAGCGGCCCGGGCGTCACCGGGTACGCGCCCGGCGACCCGGTGGTCGCGCTGCTGCCGATGACCGCGACCGGCGCCACCGCCGAGTTCGTGACCGCCCCGGCCGACGTGGTCGGGCCCGCGCCGGCCGGCATCCCGCTCGCCGACGCGGCGGTGCTGCCCGCCGCGGCGCTCACCGCCTGGCAGGCGATCCACGAGCACGGCGCGGTCCAGCCCGGCCAGAAGGTGCTGGTCATCGGGGCCGGCGGGGCGGTCGGCCGGTTCGCGGTGCAGTTCGCCCGGCTGGCCGGAGCGACCGTCTCCGGCACCGCGACCCCGCGCAGCGCCGAGGCCGCCCGCTCGGCCGGCGCCGAGCTGGCCGACCGCCCGGAGGGCGCGTTCGACCTGGTCTTCGTCGCCGCCCGGGTGGACGAGGCGACCATGGCCGCGCTGGCGAAGCTCGGCCCGGTCCTCTCGATCACGACACCGGCGGTCGGCGGGCGCAACATCTACGTCCGCGGCGACGCCACGCAGCTCGGCGAGATCGCCCGGCTCGTCGACGCCGGCCAGGTCAGCGTGCTGGTCGGCGACCGTCGCCCGTTCTCCGAGACCGCGGACGTGCATCGCGCCGCGGAGAAGGGCGAGCTGCCCGGCAAGGTGGTGCTCTACCCCAACTCGTAGATGGTGACCGGTCCGGCGGTGTGCCGCACCCGGGCCGAGCCGGCCAGCTCGGGCGACACCTTGCCGTACCGGCTGTCGGCGAAGAGCCAGCGCACGTGGTACCGCGTGCGCAGCTCGGCCACGTCGGCCGGGTCGCCCTTGGCGAAGACCCGCTCGTTGAGGGCGAACCGGGCGGGGTACGGCGCGGGCTGGTAGACGTACTTCAGCCCGCGTACGTTGTCGGCCGCCACCGCCTGATCGGTGTACCCCCAGCTCTCCACGAGGGCGCGGCGGCCGGTCAGCGCGACGACCCAGAAGGCCCGGGCGTCACACATCTTGGCGCGGGTGGGCAGCAGCCGGCAATGCACGTTGGTGGCGATCACGTCGTCCTCGCCGGCCCGCCGGTCGAGCCACTTGGCCGCCGCCATCTCGTCCTTGGTGATTATGAAGCTGGGCGAGGGCACTGCCGTGTCCCGCAGGGACACTGTTGCGCCGTGACCGGCCGCGAAGGCGAACCCGCCCACGCTCGCGCCGAGCACGGCCGCGAGCAACGCGATCGGGATCGCCTGCCGGCGGCGCCGCAACAGGACCGCGGCGAGGGCGGCGACCGGGGCGGTCAGCAGCACCGGCCGCAGCAGCGCCCACAACCAGGACGTCATCGTGGGCGCCGGTGCAGCGAAGAGCCAGAGCCCGATCTGCGCCGCGATCAACGCCCAGACGAAGCCGGCGGCCAGCCCGGCGAACACCGGACGCCGGCCTCGCGACCGCTCGGCGAGCAACCAGACGGTCAGCACCGACGCGAACGGCAGCACGCCGGTGTAGAAGTAGCCCTGGCTGGCCGACGGATGCCAGAGCAGCCACATGCCGCCGGCCCCGGCCACGGTGATGCCGGCCAGCATCCAGGCCGACGGGTCGCGCCGAACGATCATGGTGAGCCCGGCCAGCCGGCCGGCCTGCATGAGCGCCCACCAGACGAGCAGGGCGGCGACGAAGAGCAGGCCGCCGACCGACGCGTGGGCGATGCCGGGCGGGACGACGCCGTCGTTCAGGTCGTGCACGCCGAGCGTCTGCCGGTACGGCGCCACCAGGTAGAGGTACGTGAGCGGCTGGAAGGTCAGCACGCCCGCGCCGCCGCCGCTGAACAGCTTGAGGCCGGTCAGCATGGCGGCGAGCACCAGGCCCAGCAGTGTCAGCGTGGACCGCAGCCGTGCGCGGTGCCAGAGCACGATCGCGAGGGCCGCCGCGACCAGACCGGCCACGATCGGCGGCAGGCTGCTCGACTTCGCGCCGGCACAGGCCAGCGCGAGCGGGAAGACGAGCACCCAGGCCCAGCCCACCGGGCGGCCCCGCAGCACGTCGACCGCGATCGACAGCAGCAGCGCGACCAGCGGCAGCTGATAGATCGCCGAGGGGCTCAGGTAGCTGAGCGCGGAGGCGCCGGCGGCGACCGACGGCGCGCCGAGCACCAGCGGAAACCCGGCGACCGCGAGGGCGCCGCCGAGGGCGCCGGCCCACCACTTGCCGGCGAGCTGGCGGGCCAGCGCGGCGGTGACCAGCGCGGTCAGCGCGGCGATCGCGGGCAGCCAGAGGCGGAGCAGCAGGGTCGCCGGGTCGATCCGGGTGATCATCGAGGCCGTCGCCATGTCGGCGTCGGAGAGGTAGTGGTAGTGCAGGATGTCGCCGGCCAGCTGCGGCACCTGGAACGGCATCGAACGCATCAGCTCGTGCACGAGCGCGAGGTGGTATCCGAGGTCCTGATACCAGAACGCGTCGGCCGGGGGCAGCGGCGACGCCCGCCAGCTCGGCACGGCCCAGACGGCGACCAGGGCGACCGCGATGGCCAGGGCCCAGTGCCAGCCGCTCGGCAGCGGTCGTGGCTCGGCGATCCGCCAGTGCCGGCGCAGCCGCGGCGCCACCACGAACGGCACGACGATCAGCACCGGCCAGGCCGGCAGCAGGATCTGCAGGCCGGTCGCGGCGGCGAGCGCCCAGCCGGCGAGCATCAGGAGCAGGCCGGTCGCGCCGCCGAAGCCGAGATCCTCGGGGAGGTTGCCGCGGGTGCCGCGCAGCGCCCGGTGCACCAGCGTGCCGGGGAGCAGCACCGCCAGGGCGAGATAGGCGGCGTACCGCAGCACGTCCCAGGCCGGGGTGCCGGTCGCGAGCAGGGCCACGACCAGCACGGCCGCCGGGACCAACCAGGGCAGGCCGGCCGGGATCCGGTTGCGGTGCGGGGATACGGGCGCCGAACGAACTTCCGGGGCGTTCAGCACTTCGATCATCAGGCCACCGTGGTCAGTCGGGTGAATTCGCGCGGCAGATCGTACCCGTCCCAGATGGCGCTGAAGGTCAGCGCCTGACCGAACGGCACGATCCGGTCGACGCCGCGCCCGCCCAGCTCGAGCGCGAACGCGCGCAGCTCGGCCGGGGCGAACCCGAAGTGGCTGAAGGTCTGATCCTGCCGGTTCATCGCGGGCACCAGGTCGAGCAGCGAGCCGACCTCGGCGAACGGGAAGGCGCCCGCCCCGATCCAGCGCCGCGGCGCGTCCGGCACGGCGGCCAGCGACATGGCGGTCACCGTGTTGGCCGGGAATTCCATCCGGGACACCGCGCCGGTCGCGGCCAGCCCGTACGCGTTGACCCGCTTCTCCACCGCCATGGCCGCGTCGACCTGCCAGCCCCGCTGGCCGACGACCTCGAGCAGCAGGTCGACGAACTCGGCGCGGACGTCCGCCGTCTCCGCTCCCACCAGGAACACGGTGCGCGGCGAGGAGCACGCGGCCTGGTCGAACCAGTAGGTGTCGTTCGAGAAGCCGACCACCGCCGCGCGCCGGGCCGCCGGCTCGGCGGCCCGCCAGCCGGCTGCCGAGATCGCCGCCCAGGACGTGCGGTCGGGAAAGGTCAGGTCGCGCGCCGAGGGCCGCAGCGGGTGCTTGCGGATCGCCTCGACTGCCGCGTCGCCGCCCCAGATCACCCGGAGGTCGCACCACTGGCTGAGCGCCGCGGTGACCGCGTCGTCCCGGCCGTAGGTGACCATGCGCTGGGTGCGCCCGATCACCGGGTCGGCGTCCGCGAGCACCTCGTTGAGCGCCTCGAGGATGGTGTCGGCCGCGTTCGCCGAGCGCTCCGAGATGCGTACGACGTTGTGGTTGCCGGCCAGCGCGGACAGCGCCCACGAGTACACGAAGATGGTGTCGACGTTCGCCGGCGGCACGTGGAACACGTTGCCCCGGGGGAAGACGATCGCGTCCTCCCGCCGCATCCGCGAGACCGCGCGGTGCAGCTCGGCCGGCCGCATGAAGAAGCCGAGCGAGCCCAGCTCGGGATGCCGCCGGGCGACCGCCGGGGCGAGCAGCTTGCGGGCGACTCGGGCCAGGAAGTCGACGACGCGCGGGTCGCCGACGGTCAGCCGGTCCTCGACCGGCGCGGTCAGGTCGGCCGAGGAGTCCCCGAACCGGAACCGGATGCTCACGCCGCCTCCCGGTACGTGTCGGAGCACCCGCGCGCCTCGGCCCGCGGCAGCCGCCCGAGCACCGAGAAGCGCTTGCCGGGCCAGTCGCCGTCGTCGATGCCGTGCACCACGCCCAGGTCCTCGGTGAGCAGCACATGCCCCGGGTACGAGGTGGGCAGCGTGCTCACCACCTCGAGCAGGCCCGCCTCGCCGGGCGGCAGCTCGCGCCAGGTCTGCGGGTCGCGAACCACCACATCGGCGAAGTCCGGGCAGTACAGCGACCCGCCGGACGGCCCCTCCAGGAAGATCGTGCCGATCTGCTCCACCATCCCGTAGAAGTTGTGCGAGCGCACCAGGCCGACCTCGGCCAGGCGCTCGCGGAAGACGACCGGGGAGACGGCCTGGTCGACCAGCTTCTTCCAGCCGCCGGAGTGGATCAGGATGCCGTTGGCCAGGTCGAGACCGTTGTCCCGGGCCACCTCGTAGAGGTGCAGCCACACCATGTAGGTGAAGCCGAAGATCAGGAACGGCGCGTCGCCGTGCTTGTCGAGGAAGCCGCGGATCGCGCCGAGGTCCACGTGGCCGTCGTTGTCCAGCGCCCAGACGTGGTCGCGGCCGAACGTCGACATGCCGAGCACGCCGGCGCCGCGGGCGCTGAACGACCGGCGGTCCTTGAGCATGGCCTTGGTGTCGACCAGCAGCATTGGCAGGCGCTTGGGGCCGAGCACGGTCTGCACGGTCGCGCCGAGCTGCCGGGTCTGCGTGGCCGCGGCGGCCTTGTCGAGGTAGATCCGGCTGACCTCCCCGGTCGTGCCGCTCGACGTCAGCACCTTGAACACCTCGTCGTCCGGGATGCTCTTGAGCTCGAGGTTCTTGAAGAGCCGCACCGGCAGCCAGGGCAGCTCGGCGATCGACGACGCGCCCTCGTACCCGTTCGCCGTCAAGATCCGGTCATAGGGCGCGCACCTCGCGCGGTGGTGCGCGACCAGGGCCGAGAGCTCCTTGCGGAGCACCTCCTCCTTGGCCGCCTGCGGAAGGGTGAAGACACTCACAGCGACGCCTCCAAGGCGCGGTAATCGATCTTGCCGTTGGGGAGCAGCGGCAGCGAATCGATGCTACGCACGACGACGCCGGTGAAATGTGTGCCGAGCCACTCGGCGATCTTCGTGCGCAGGTCGCGCGCCTCGTCCTCGGAGACGCCCTCGGCGAAGACGTTCAGCTTGTCGTCGCCCGGGACCGCCGCGACCGGGAAATGCTTCTCCACGTCGTCCAGGTTGATCCGGACGCCGAAGACCTTGCCGATCCGCTTGGCGCGGCCGGTGATGAACAGGAACCCCTCGTCGTCGAGGCGGCCGAGATCGCCGGTGGGCAGCACGCCGCCCATCTCGTCGCCCCGGGCGAGGTCGGCGGCGGTCTCGGCGTACCCCATCATGACGTTCGGACCCCGGTAGACGACCTCCTGCGAGGCGGCGTCGACCGAGAACGACCCGCCCGGCAGCGCGACGCCGACCGAGCCGAGCTTCTCCTGCAGCCGCGCCGGTGGCAGCGTCGCCATCCGGGGAGCGGCTTCGGTCGTGCCGTACATGACGGAGAGCGAGCCGCCGACGGTCGCCATCCGCTGCGCGAAGTCGGCGATCAGGTCGGTGCGGAGCCGGCCGCCGGCCTGGGTCAGCTTGCGCAGGGCCGGGTACTTGGCCGGGTCGAAGCGCAGGCGCCGCAGCATCTCGTACTGATAGGGCACGAACGCCATCGAGGTCACGCCGTGCTCGACGACGGCGGTCCAGAAGTCGCGCTGCATGATGCCGGTGCGCTCGAGGATCACGGTGGCGCCCCGCAGCAGGTGGGTGTTCAGAACCGACATACCGTACGAGTAGAACAGCGGCAACGTGGTGATCGCGACGTCGTCCGGGCCGATGTCGAGCACGGTGGCGATCTGATCGGCGTTGGTCCGCACCGCGTCGCGGGAGAGCCGCACCAGCTTGGGGTTGCCGGTCGAGCCGCTGGTGGTGAGCAGCACCGCCAGGTCGGGATGCACCTCGTCGGTGGCGAAGCGCTCGGCCCAGTGCGCGTTGTCGGCCTCCGGGTCGAGCAGCACCACCGGCCGGCCGAGCCGCAGCGCGGCCAGGTAGCGCGCGATGCCGGGAACCGTCGTCGCGATCGGGTGGAACACCACCGCGCCGGGCTCCGCGGCGAGCGCGTCGGCCGCGGCGTCGACCAGTTCCGGGGTCAGCGTCTCGCCGGTCGCGGCGTCGATCACGCGCGCGCCGGGGTGCAGCAGGTTCACAGCGTCAATCCTCCATCCACTCCGAGAATCTGGCCGGTCACGAACCTGGCCTGCTCGGAGAGGAGGAATGCGATCACGTCGGCGACCTCGTCGGCCTCGCCGAGCCGGCCCAGCGCGGTGTCGCCGATCCGCTCCGCGCGCCCCTTCTCGTCGAGCGAGTCCAGCATGTCAGTCGCGATGAAACCCGGCTCGACCGCGTTGACCCGGATCCCCTGCGGGCCGAGCTCCTTGGCGGCGGACCGGGCCAGGGCCGCCACGGCGGCCTTGGACGCGGCGTAGACGGCCTGGCCGGCGATGCCGCGCGTGGCGGTGATCGACGACACCAGGACAACAGCGGGGGTACGCCCGCGGGCCAGCAGACGGGCCGCGCCACGCAGCGTGTAGGCCGCGCCGGCCGAGTTGACCGCGAACAGGCGCTGGATCGTCGCGTCGTCGGTCATCCCGAGCATGCCCGCCGCGTGCGTGCCGGCGTTGACCACCAGCGCGTCCAGCCGCTTGAAGTTGGCGAAGGCCAGCTGCATGAGCGCCTTGCTGGTGGCCGGGTCGGCGATGTCGCCGTGCGCCGCGAAGGTGGTCACCCCGAACTTGGCGGCGATCTCCTCGGCGACGGCGGCGATCCGCTCGCCGTGACCGTGCAGCACGAGGTCGTGGCCGCGCTCGGCGAGCTTGTGCGCGGTGGCGCGGCCGATCCCACGGGAGGCTCCGGTGACCAGAGCCACCCGATCAGTCATTGATGGTCACCCCATATTTGCCGAGGATCCGCACGGCCTCGGCAAAACTCGACATGTTGATCACATCGTCGGTGTCGATCATGACAGAGAACTCGTCCTCGATACTCGCGATCAATGACATGTGCGCGAGCGAGTCCCACTTCTCGTTGCCCTGGTATTGCAGGTCGTCCACGGGCGCATCCGCGGGAAGATCCAGAGCGCTCCGAAACGCTCCCCGCAGTCGCTGCAACTCGCTCACAGGCACTCCAAGTCGGAAATTGGGCTTCGGTCCAGTCCATCTACCTTCTTACAGGTCGCGCAACGACATGACCAATCCTGGCTGAACTCACGTGGAACGAGTGTTGTCCTTTCCCGTCCGGCCTGGAAACCTCGACCATCGTGGCTATGCTTCCGGCTCGGACCACCTTGACTCGGACCACCTTCCTGACCACCCCCCGGGAGCAAAGACGTGTCTGAAATCAGCGGATCCTCGATCCTCGTCACCGGCTCGACCGGTTCCTTCGGGAAGGCGTTCCTCAAGTACGCCCTCGAGCACCTGGACCCGCAGCGGATCGTGATCTTCTCCCGGGACGAGTTGAAGCAATACGAGGTCCGCCAGATGTTCGGCGACGACAAACGCCTGCGCTTCTTCCTCGGCGACATCCGCGATCGCGAGCGCCTGGCCCGGGCCATGCACGGCGTCGACTATCTGATCCACGCGGCCGCGCTCAAGCAGGTCGACACCGCGGAGTACAACCCGTCCGAATTCGTCGCCACCAACATCAACGGCTCGCAGAACGTGATCGACGTCGCGATCGACGCCGGGGTGAAGAAAGTGGTGGCCCTCTCCACCGACAAGGCGTCCAGCCCGATCAACCTGTACGGCGCCACCAAGCTCGTCGCCGACAAGTCGTTCATCGCCGGCAACCACTACGCCGCCACCCACCCGACCCGGTTCTCGGTGGTCCGCTACGGCAACGTGATGGGCAGCCGCGGCTCGGTCGTGCCGCTGTTCCGCCGGCTCGCCGCCGAGGGCCGGAGCCTGCCGATCACCGACAAGCGGATGACCCGCTTCTGGATCACCCTCCCCCAGGCCGTGAAGTTCGTGGTCGACTCGTTCGACAAGATGGCCGGCGGCGAGCTCTTCGTGCCGCGGATCCCGAGCATGCGGATCATGGACCTGGTCGAGGCGGTCGCGCCCGGCTCGGCCACGCACGAGACCGGCATCCGGCCCGGCGAGAAGCTGCACGAGGAGATGATCGCCGCCGACGACAGCCGCCGCACCCTGCGCTTCCCCGACCGCTACGTGGTGCAGCCGGTCGTGGCGAGCTGGGGTTACCAGACCCCCGAGGGCGGCGAGGAGGTCGAGGACGGCTTCAACTACCGCTCGGACAACAACGACCTGTGGCTGAGCATCGAGGACATGCGCAAGCTCCTTGGCGAGGAGAAATGATGCTGCCGTACGGGCGGCAGTCGATCGACAACGCCGACGTCGACGCGGTCGTCGCCGCGCTCGGCAGCGACTGGCTGACCACCGGCCCCCGGGTCGCGCGGTTCGAGAAGGACATCGAGGCCGTGGCCGGCGCGCCCGCCGTGACGGTGACCAACGGCACGACGGCGCTGAACGCGGCGTACGCGGCGGCCGGCGTCGGCCCCGGCGACGAGGTCGTGGTCACGCCGATGACCTTCGTGGCCACCGCGTCCGGCGCCGCCACGCTCGGCGCCAAGATCGTCTTCGCCGACGTCGAGGACGACACCGCCAACCTCGACCCGGCGGCGGTCGAGGCCGTGGTCACGCCGCGCACCCGGGCGATCGGCGCGGTCGACTATGCCGGGCACCCGGCCGACTACGACGCGCTCCGCAAGATCTCCGAGCGGGCCGGCGCGGTGCTGATCGGGGACGCGGCGCACGCGATCGGCTCGACCTGCCGGGGCCGGCCGGTCGGCACGCTCGCCGACCTGACCACCTTCTCGTTCTTCCCCACCAAAAACCTCACCACGGCCGAGGGTGGCGCGGTCGCCTCGATCCGGCCCGAGCTGCTCGAGCGGGCCCGCACCTACAGCCGCATCGGCATGGTGCGCGAGCCGGCGAAGCTCCGGCGGCCCGACGAGGGCGGCTGGTTCTACGAGGTGCACGAGTTCGGCAACAACTACCGCCTGCCCGACGTGCTGTGCGCGCTCGGCAGCTCCCAGCTGAGCCGGCTCGCCGAGTTCAAGGCGGCCCGGCAGCGGCTCACGGCGCGCTACGACGAGCTGCTCGCCGACGTGCCCGGGCTCCGGCTGCCGATCCAGCGCGAGGGCGTCGACCCGATGCGCCACCTCTACCCGGTGCGCATCCTCGACGGGCGCCGCCGCGAGGTGTACGACCGGCTCCGCGCGGCCGGGATCGGCGTGCAGGTCAACTACATCCCGGTCTACTGGCATCCGGTGTTCGAAGACCTGGGCTACCAGCGGGGGATGTGCCCCGTTGCCGAGCGCTTCTACGCTGAGGAGCTGTCGCTACCGCTCTTCGTCGACCTCACCGACGCCGACCAGGATCGCGTCGTGGATGCTTTGCGGGCGATTCTCATCGGTTGATCGGCCTCGGGAGCCTCGGGTGCACCACGGAAATCATTTCTACGGCCACGCGCACGTGCTCGCGGAGTATTGCGGCCTCGATCCGGAACACCCGCCGCGGATCGAGGGCTACGTGCAGCACGGGTGGAACGTGGTGGACGGGCTCGGCGCCGGCACGCCGTACATGCCGGGCCGGCCCATCTTCGTCTGGTCCGAGCAGACCCGGCGGCGCGCCTGGTCGATGGGGCGCCGCCAGGCCACGGTGATCGGCGCGCCGTTCCTCTATCTGCTGCGGCTCGCCCCCGAGCCGGCCGAGCCGGTGACCCGCGAGGGCACGATCTGGTATCCGTTCCACGGCTGGGAAGGACAGCGGGTGCAGGGCAGCCACGCCCGGCTGATCGACGAGATCATGGCGACCGAGGACGGCCCCGTCACGTTCTGCCTGTACTGGAACGAGTACCACAACGACCGCATCCGCGCCGAGTACGAGAAGGCCGGCCTGGTCGTGTGCCACGGCTACCGCGGCCGCCACTGGCTGGACACCGACACCAGGTTTCTCCACAAGCAGCTCGCCGAACTGCGCCGGCACCGGCGAGTGGCGTCCAACCGGCTCAGCAGCGCCATCTTCTACGGCGTTGCGGCGGGCTGCGTCCCGGCCGTCTACGGTGACCCGATGCGTCTGGAGAACGAGGATCGGCCCACCGCCGAGCGCATCCGCCGGCAGTGGCCCGAGCTGCACGGCAAGCACCCCGACCCGGCCACGGCCCGGCCGGTGGCGATGGCCGAGCTCGGCGACGGATACCTCGCGTCCCCGGCCGAGCTGAGCGTCATGCTCGGCTGGTCCGCGACGCCCCCCGGCGCCACCCAGACCGGGGCGGCCCAGACCGGGGCGGCCCAGACCGGAGCGGCCCAGACCGGTGCCAGCCGCGGGGCGGTGCCGGCGTGATCACGTTGATCGGGGGCGAGATGGCCGGCTTCGCGGAGGACCGGCCGCCGGCCGGCGGGGCTCTGCTCGGCCACCTGGCCGCCCACCTGGCCGGCCAGCTCCCGGCCGGCACGACCGTGCTGGTCGCCGGCCCGCACGAGCCCGCGCTGGTCGGCGAGCTCGCCGCGCACGCCTCGGTGACCTGCCTGGTCCGCTCGGAGACGGCGGCGATCGAGCTGGACCGCCGCGGTGTCGACGTGCTCTGCGGCACGCTGGCCAAGCTTCCCGAGCCCGGCCGCTGGGACGTAGTGGTGGCGCTCGACGGCCTCGGCCGGCTCTGCTCGGCCGAGGGCCCGCAGCTCGACTGGGTGGAATGCCTCCAGGTGGTCAAGCGGGCGCTGCGCCCCGGCGGCACGCTGCTGCTGGCCGTCGAGAACGAGCTGGGCCTGCACCGCCTGGTCGACCCGGCCACCGCCACCTCGGCGCAGACCGACGACGCGTGGCGGCCGCTCGGCGAGTTCGACGACACCAAGCCCGGCACCCCGACCCGGCTGGCCGCGCGGCTCGCCGCCGAGGGGCTCGCGGTCGACTGGCTCGGCGCGGCCTGGCCCGAGCCCGGCCGGCCGACGATGATCGCCACGCCGAACGCGCTGCGGGACGGGCCGGTGGACGCGCTCGCCGCTCTCACCGCACGAGCCGCCGCGGCGGCGTACGCGAACCGCAGTGTCCTCTCGGATCCTCGCCGCCTGTCCGCCGCGGCCGTGCGTGCCGGCCTCGGACCGGAACTCGCGGCATCCTGGCTGGTCGCCGCCCACCTCGCGCCACGCCCCTCGGCGGTCCTGACCCTCCCGCCGGTGCTGCTCGGCCACGGCCCGGCCCTCATCGACGGCCCGGCCCCGGCCAGCGGCCCCGCCAACGACAGCTCCGGCCCGGCCGACAACAGCTCCGGCCCGCCCAACAACAGCCCCGCCCCGGCCCCCGGGGGCCGGATCCTCGAGCTGTCGCCCGGCCCGGACGGCGTCTGGGTCCGCCGCCTGCTGCGCGGACCGGACGGCGAGGGCCGATCGGCGCTGGACGGCCCGCTGCCCCGCGGACGGCTGGTCGAGGAACTGCTGATCGGCGCCTGCCTGCGGCACGACCTGCCCGTCCTGCGCCGGCTCCTGGCCGGCTGGATCGCGGCGCTGCCCGGCGTCACCGCCGACAACGTGGTGGTCTCGGGCGACACCTTCAGCACGCTCGACCCCGGCGTCCCGGCCTCGGCGGATCCGCTCCGCGAGCTCGCCCGGACGCTGCTCACCGGCGGGTACGCGCATCCGTGGCCCGCCGCCACCGACCTGCGGGCGCTGACCGCGATCCTGCACGGCGCCGCCGGGCTCACGGGCGACGTCCCGGACGGCCCGGACGGCGCGGACCCGCCGCAACCGGACTCCCGCCGAGAGCACGAGGAACAACTGCGGGCCCTCAACCGCAGGCTGGCCGACGCGGCCTCCCGCGCGCAGTGGTACGAGCGCGAGCTCGCCAAGCGGGCGGAAGAACTCCGCAAAGCCCGGGTTCAGATCTCCGCTTTCAGCGGTAGTTTCGGCTACCGCTTCGCGAAGCTTGGGTATGGAGTAGCACGCAAGGCCCGGAATCGCCTTCGAAAAAGGACATAGATGACATCCCTCGGCATCATCCAGGCGCGGATGGACTCGTCCCGCCTCCCCAACAAGGTGCTGCTCAAGCTCGGCAGCCGCACCGTGCTGGAGCGCGTCGTGCTGGGCGCGCGGCAGAGCGGGGTGCTCGACGAGCTGGTCGTGGCCACCACCGTCGAGCCCACCGACGACGCGATCGTCGAGGAGTGCGAGCGGATCGGCGTGCCGCACTTCCGCGGGCCGGTCGACGACGTGCTCGGCCGGTTCCTGGGCGTGCTCGACCGGCACGAGAGCGACATCGTGCTGCGCTTCACCGCCGACAACCCATTGATCGACCCGGCGATCATCGATCTCGCCCACCGGGTCTTCGTGGCTTCCGGCGCCGACTACCTGTCCACCTCGCTGGCGCACACGCTGCCGCGCGGGCTGGACGTCGAGATGGTGCGGACCCCGGTGCTGCGGCAGGTCGACGAGTTGGCCACCGACCACCACCGGGTGCACGTGACGTCGTACATCTACACGCACGCGGAGCAGTTCGACGTGATCGGGCTGACCCTGCAGCCCGACCTGTCGCACCTGCGGCTGACGCTGGACACCGAGGACGACCTGAAGCTGATCGAGGCGATCGTCGGCCGCTTCGGCGACGACCCGGTCGACCTCAAGACCCTCGCCACCTGGCTCTCCTCCCGCCCCGACCTGGTCGAGATCAACGCACACGTGCTCCAGAAGGCGCTTGTGCAGGCATGACCGACCGCACCGGAGTCAGCGCCGCGAGCGTGGGGCCAGGAGGGCATGCCGAAGGCGGCTCGGCGTGACGATCGTCGGCATTCGCTGCGACGCCGGTGCCCGCACCGGCGTCGGGCATCTGGTGCGGTGTGTGGCGCTCGCCGAGGAGCTGGTGGCCCGCGGCGTCGGCGTCCGCTTCCTCAGCGACCTGGGCGGCGTCGAGTGGGCTGAGGCCCAGCTCAGCCGGCGGGGACTGCCCTGGCACCCGCCGCCGTTCGACCCGGTCGGCCTGGTGGCGGCGCTCGAACGCCTCGAGATCGACGCGCTGGTGATCGACTCGTACACGTTGCCACCGCCGCACAGCGTCGCGGTCCGCCGGAGCGGGCGCCGGGTGCTGGCCATCGTCGACGGCGACTTCCGCGGGCAGTCCGCCGACATCTACGTCGACCAGAACCTCGACTCGGTGATCCACGTCGAGGACGCGATCGGCCTGGCCGGCCTCGATTACGCGCTGCTGCGCGCGTCGGTGCGCTCGCTGCGGCCGGCCGCGCCCCCGGTGCACCGCTCCGGCCGTACGCCCAAGGTGGTCGCCTTTTTCGGCGGAACCGACGCCTACCGCGCGGCGCCGCAGGTCGCCGAGCTGCTCACCGGGACCGGCGTGCCCTTCGACGCCACGATCGTCGGCGCCGACGAGCAACTGCGCGCCGAGCTGGCGGCGATCCCGGCCGGTCCCGGCCGGCGCCTCGAGATCATCCCGCCCACCGACGACCTGCCCAAGCTGCTCGCCGGCGCCGACCTGGCGGTCAGCGCCAGCGGCACCTCGACGTGGGAGCTGCTCTGCCTCGGCCTGCCCTCGGCGCTGGTCTGGGTGGTCGACAACCAGATTCTCGGGTACGAGCGGGTGATGGCGCGCGGCATCGCCGCCGGCCTCGGACAGCTCGGGCATTTCGGCGACGACGCGGTGTCGACGCTGCGACGGCTGCTCACCGACGCGGATCTGCGCACCGACCTGGCCGCCCGGGCGTGGGCGGCCGTCGACGGACGCGGCGCCGAGCGAGTGGCCGACGCCCTCCTCCAGGCCGGGTGACGCTCGGCCGTCAGGGCCGGGTGATCTCGATGACCACCTTGCCGACCGCGTGCCGCTCGACCGCCTCGTGCGCGTCGGCCACCCGCTCGAACGGATAGCGCAGGATCGGCAGCCCGGCCTCCTCGCCGACGCGGAAGGCGCCCGCGTTGACCGCCTCGGCCACGGCCGCGACCGCGTTGTCCTTCTCCTCGGTCGTGGTGGTGTAGGTCAGCACGAAGTCGAGGCTGACGTTCTTGAGCATCGCCTTGAAGCTCGGGATCGTCACCTCGCCGCCCACGTAGAGCGCGATGTTCCCGCCCGGCGCGACCGCGCTCAGGTCGGTGCGCAGGTTGTCCGTGTTGACCTCGACGATGACCTGGCAGCCGCCCGGCGCCAGCTCCTTCACCCGGGCCGCCACGTCCTCCTCGCGGTAGTCGATCACGGCGTCGGCCCCCGCCGCGGTCGCCAGGTCGGCCTTCTCCTTCGAGCTCACCGTGGTCAGCACGGTGGCGCCGGCCCACTTGGCGAGCTGGATGGCGGCGTTGCCCACCGCACCCGCGCCGCCGGCCACCAGCACCGTGCGACCGGCGAGCGCGCCCGGCCCAAGACGGGCCGGGCCGTCGCCGGCCACGGTCAGGCAACGGTGCGCGGTGAGCGCCGGGATACCCAATGCCGCGCCCACCTCGAACGGGACATTGTCGTTCATCCGGACGACCTGGCGGCGCGGGAGCACCACGTACTCCTGGGCGGTGCCGTTCGCCCGGCCGTAGCCGGCGTCCCACACCCAGACCCGATCCCCCGGCTCGAGCCCGGTGACCCCGTCCCCGACCGCGTCGACCACACCCGCGCCGTCCTGGTTGGGCACCCGCGGCGGCGCCACCCCGTCGGGCACGCCGCGTCCGGCGCGGGTGCCGGTGTCGGTCGGATTCACCGCGGACAGGACCATCCGGACGCGAACCTCACCGGCCCCCGGCCGCGGGGTCTCCCGCTCCACGATCTGCAGGACGGCGGCGGGCCCGGGCTCTTCGAAGACGGCAGCAAGCATGCCTCACACCCTAGGCCGACAGCTCCGGCGCATGGGCTCACGGCCACCGCTCGACCACGGCGCCCGGATCATCCCTCCGCCAGTCGCCGCCGGCAGGTCTCCACGTGCTCCAGCACCGTGTCATTGTCCGGGAGCAGGCCTTGTCAGAAAGCGGACTTCGTCACGATTGATCGCCCATCGCGTCGAGATACGCGTCCAGATCGATCTCGGGTTCGGAAGCGGGCCGGAGCTCGACCGACAGCCCCAACGCGGAGATCACTTTGAAGACCAGACCCACCTCGGCGGTCGGCTTGCCGGCCTCGAAATCGGAGAGCCACCGCCGACTCACCGTGGCCCGGACGGCCAGGTCGTGCTGGCTCATACCGGCCGACCGCCGGTTGTCGCGCACGAGACCCGAGATTCGCGGTGCCGCGATGCAAGACGCCGCTGCCCGCCGGGCGCCAGGGCCGCCGGACGGTCTGACCGCAGCCGGATGACCAAAGGGTGGCTCAGTGACGGGTGACAAGAGCGTCGCGGGTTGATCGAAGCGTAGGGTCGGCCCATGACCGTCGCGGACACGTTGATCCACTACCGCAGCGCGCGGGGCCGCTGGGTGCTGCTGGCCACGGTCCTCGGGTCGAGCTTGGCGTTCATCGATGCCACCGTCGTCAACATCGCGCTCCCCTCGATCGGCGAGGATCTCGGCGCCGACGCGGCCGGGCTGCAGTGGACGGTCAACGGGTACGCGTTGAGCCTGGCCTCGTTGATCCTGCTGGGCGGCTCGCTCGGCGACCGCTTCGGCCGCAAGCGGATCTTCATGATCGGCGTCGCCTGGTTCGCCGCCGCCTCGCTGCTGTGCGGCATGGCGCCCACCATCGAGTCGCTGATCGGCGCCCGGGTTCTGCAGGGCATCGGTGGCGCGCTGCTCACCCCCGGGTCGCTGGCCATCCTCCAGGCCTCGTTCAGCCAGGACGACCGGGCCCGGGCGATCGGCGCCTGGTCGGGGCTGGGCGGCATCGGCGGCGCGCTCGGCCCGTTCCTCGGCGGCTGGCTGGTCGAGGCCGGCAGCTGGCGATACATCTTCCTGATCAACGTGCCGGTGGCGCTGCTGGTGCTCCTGGTCTGCGCCCGGCACGTGCCGGAGTCGCGCAACCCGGAGGCGGCGCACCACTTCGACGTGGCCGGCATCGTGACCGGCGCGATCGGGCTGGGCGGCCTCACGTACGGCTTCACCGCCTGGCCGATGCGCGGCCCCACCGACCCGGTCGTGCTGATCTCGCTGGCCCTGGGCGTGGCGGGGCTGGCCGCCTTCGTGCTGGCCGAGCGCCGGTCGCCGCAGCCGATGGTGCCGCTGGAGATCTTCCGGCACCGGGCGTTCAGCGGCGCCAACCTGGTCACCTTCGTGGTCTACGCGGCCAACGGCGGCGTCTTCTTCCTGTTCGTCATCAACCTGCAGGTGGTCGGCGGGTTCAGCCCGCTGGCGGCGGGCATCGCCCTGCTGCCGACGACCGTGATCATGCTGCTGCTGTCGGCCCGCTCGGGTCAGCTGGGCCAGCGGATCGGCCCGCGGATCCCGATGACGGTCGGGCCGCTGATCTGCGGGGGCGCGCTGCTGATGATGGCGATGATCGGGCCGGGCGCGTCGTACCTGACCGACGTGCTGCCCTCCGTGATCATCTTTGGGCTGGGGCTGACCACGCTGGTGGCGCCGCTGACCGCGACGGCGCTCGGCTCGCTCGACGACGCGCACGCCGGCATCGCGTCGGGCGTGAACAACGCCGTGGCCCGGGCCGCGAGCCTGCTGGCCGTGGCGGTTCTCCCGCTGGCGGCCGGGCTGGGCAGCGGCAGCCTCACGGTCGCCGACCAGCTGCAGCCGGTCTATCGCAACACGATGCTGATCTGCGCCGGCCTGATGGCCGGTGGCGCGGTGCTGGCCTTCCTGCTGATCCCCAACCGGATCCAGAAGCCGACACCGGCACGGACGTTCTGCGACCCGTGCTCGCCGCCGATGCCATCGGCCCACGACGCGGTCAGAAGTGGGCGATGATCCGCCGACCCGGGCCGTCCACGGTCATCCGGCCGCCGTACGGCAGGATCCACTGCGGCGCCGTGTGTCCGAAATCGACACCGAAGACCGCCATCGCCGACGGGTGATAGTCGGCCAGCGCGCGGAGCACCGCCTCGCGCTGCTCGTCGCGGAAGCGGGCCCGCTCCTCCTGCGGCGGTCGATGCTCGATGTTGCTCGCCTTGGCCGTCCCGACCAGCACCGCCGGGAACTGTTCGAGCAACCCGCGCTCGCCGGCGTTGCGCAGCATCCGGAACACCTCTTCGGCCGGCGGCATCTCCTCGGAGGTCTCCAGCAGCAGGATCATCCCGGCGTAATCGGCGTTCGGCTTGATCCACCGGTGCGCCGCCAGGTTCCCGTGCAGGATTTCCAGATTGCCGCCCCACGTCGGCGCGGTGACCACCCGGTCGGCCCGGTGCCAGTGGAAGCCCGGGCTCGGCACGTACGGCGCCGAGCTGGTCAGCGACGCCGGGTCGGCCAGCTCAGCTCCTCGTCGCTGAACTCCTCGACCGGCGTGATCTCGAGGTCGGTTGTCTCGAAGAGGGCCGCTCGCAGCGAGGCGAGGTGTTGGTGGTCGGCCACGAACGGCGCCGGGTCGAGGTGCGGGAGCACGGTGATCTGGTCGCTGCCGCCGATGGTGGCGAAGACGGCGCGGATTTCCGGATCGGCCCACGCCGCCATCAGGTCGGCCGCCCGCGCGGCCGGCGACGCGCCCTGCTGCCGGGTGGTCGGGAACTCCACCGGCTCGAGCTCGAGCAACTCGCGGAGCCGGCGCATGGCGAGCTCGTGGGTCGCGGGGTAGACCGCGGGGCCCGCCCAGGAGGGGGACACGATGGCGACCTTGTCGCCTGGCTTGAGCTTCATGCCCCCTATCCAAGCGTCAAATCATCCCCGCCCGCAGCGCATATGCGACCGCGTGCGAGCGGTTGCGCAGCTTGAGCCGGTGCGTGACGCCATAGATGACGTTCTTGACGGTCCGCTCCGAGTAGCAGAGCTTGCCGGCGATCTCGTTGGTGTCGAAGCCGTCGGCCATCAGCCGCAGCACGTCGATCTCGCGCGGGGTCAGCCCGGACGCGTTCAGGCCGTTGGGCGCGAGCACGTCCCGCTGCATCCGGTCGACCTGCTTGAGCAACTCGCCCACGAGGTTCGGCGGCATCACCCCGCCGCCGGCCGCCGCCGCCCGCACGCTGTGCGCGAGCCGCTCGGAGGTCACCGCGGCGCGCGGCAGGATCGCCACCACCTTGCACTCGACCGCGGTCATCAGCTCGGCCTCGACGACCTCCTGGCAGACCAGCACGATCGGCGCCACGGTCTCGGCGCCGGCCCGGCGCAGCGTGGCCACCACGTCCGGGGTGAGCCGCTCGGCCGCCGCGACCAGCACGTCCGCGTCGGCGCGCTGCTGCGGGCGCAGCACCGTGATGTCGCCGCGGAACTGGAGAAGCGCGGCCAGCCCGGCATGGCTGACCGGATCCATCGCCTGCAACGCGACCCTGACGTGTTCCATGGCCTGCTCCTTCCCCAGCGACGACGACACGCGGCGTGGATCGAGTGTCGGAGAAGGTTCTTCAGGAATTCTTCAGAGATCCTTCATCGCCGGAGAGGGGCCGATAGACCAGTTCAGCAGAGGTCCGTTCCGGCGCGGAAGGCTTACCCGCGAGGTGTGCCCGTAAGTGCGGTTTCCGTTATCCATTGACACCCGGCCCGTCTCCACCGAAGTTGGGTTCACCGACCCGGGAGGACACGTGCCGGAAGTTCTGCGCGTCTGCGTGCTCGGGCCGGTCCGTGCCTGGATCGGCGACCACGAGATCGACCTGGGCGCGGCCCGGCAGCGGGCGGTGTTCGCGGTGCTCGCGGCCCATGCGGGCCGGCTCGTCGGCCGCGACGAGCTGATCACCGCGATCTGGGGGGACTCGCCGCCGGCCACCGCGGCGGGCAGTGTTTACACGTACGTCTCGGGACTGCGCCGCGCGCTGACGCCCGGCCTGCTCACCTCCGCCTCCGGGGGATATCTGCTGCGGGTCGAGCCGCCGGATCTCGACGCCGACCGCTTCCAGCACCTGCGCGCCCAGGCCGCCGAGCTGCTCACCGCCGGCAACAACCGCGAGGCCGCCGACCGGCTCGACGAGGCGCTCGCGCTGTGGCGCGGCGACGCGTACGCGACGCTGGCCGGCCCCTTCCTGGAGCTGGACCGCCAGCGCCTGGCCGAGCTGCGCCTGGCCACCGCCGAGCAGCGCGCCCGCATCCTGCTCGACTCCGGCGGCGACGACGGCCTGATCGCCGAGCTCACGGGCCTGGTCAAGGACAACCCGCTGCACGAGCCGCTGCAGGAGCTGCTGATGCGCGCCCTGCACCGGGCCGGCCGGCACGCCGAGGCGCTCGAGGTGTTCCGCACGGCGCGGCGCACGCTGGTCGCCGAGCTCGGCATCGAGCCCGGCCCGGCGCTGCGCGAGCTGCAGCGGCAGGTGCTGGCCGGCTCGGCCGAGGAGCCGGCCGCGCTGCCGGTCCCGGAGCCGCTGCGCACGGTGGTTCCCACCGCCGTGGCCAAGGCGTTGCGCGATGGCCTCGCGGCCCGTGACTGGATCGGCCGCGAGACCGAAATCGATCAGCTTCGTGCGCTCGTTCGGCAGGTCGCGGCCGGCGCCGGCGGCGCGGTGTGGATCGAGGGCGAGCCCGGCATCGGCAAGACCGAGCTGCTCACCCACGCGTTCGCCGACGCGGCCCGGTGCGGCTGCCGGGTGGCCTGGGGCGCGGCCGACCAGCTCGGCTCGCGGGTGCCGCTGCAGGTGCTGTCGCGGGCGCTGGGCCTGGAGTCGGCGTCGCGCCGGCCGCGCAGCCCGCTGGCCGAGCCCGACGTCGCCGAGGATCAGATCGTCGCCGCCGTGCGGGCCGCCTGCGCGGCCGGGCCGCTCATCCTCATCGTCGACGACATGCAGTGGGCCGACAGCGCCACGGTGCGGGTCTGGGATCGGCTGCGCGCGCTGGTCACCCGGCTGCCGCTGCTGCTGGTCGCGTCGTCCCGGCCGGGCGAGCGGGCGGCGCCGGCGCACGCCGTGCGCCTCCGCCCGCTCTCGGCCGCCCAACTCGACCGGCTGGTGGCCGCGCTGGTCGGCGCGCCGCCCGGCGCGAACCTGCGGGCGCTGGTGGCCCGCTCGGGCGGCAACCCGCTGTTCGCCCGCGAGCTGGTCGGCGCGCTGCGCCAGCGGGACGTCATCGAGGTCGCCGGCGGCCGCGCCGACATCGGGCCCGAAGTCACCGTCGAGCCGCCGCGCACGCTGATGGCGGCCGTGCACGCCACGCTCGACCTGCTCTCCGGGCCGACCCGCGAGGTGCTGCGGCTGGCCGCGCTGCTCGGCTCGGAGTTCTCGGTGAGCGAGGTGGTCGCGGTGACCGGCCGCTCGGCGCTCGACCTGGTCGGCGCGCTGGAGGAGGCCCTCGCGGCGAGCGTGCTGGTGGACAGCGGCACCGACCTGGCGTTCCGGCACGCGTACCTGCGGCAGGCGCTGGTCGGCAGCGTGCCGCCGGCGCTGCGGGCCGGACTGCACCGGCACGCGGCCGAGGTGCTCGCGGCCGGCGGCAGCCCAGTCACCCGGGTCGCCGAGCAGCTGGTGGCCGAGACGCCGGCGGTCGACACGTGGGTGCTGAACTGGCTGCTGGCGCACCACGCCGAAGTGGTGCGCCGGGCGCCGCAGATCGCCGGAGACCTGATCCGCCGGGCGCTGCGCACCGACCTGCCGTCCGCGGCGCAGCGCGGCGTGCTGCTGGTCGCCCTGGTACGCCTCGAGTTCCGCCGCGACCGCTACCCGATGACCGAGGCCGAGGAGGCGATGAGCCTCGCCACCGACCCGGCCGACCGGGCCGAGATGCGGCATCTGCTCGCCACCATGCGGCATCGCAAGGGCGAGGAGGCCGAGGCGGTCGCGATGCTGCGCGAGGCGATGGACGACCCGCGGGTGCCGACGATCTGGCGCACCCGGCACCGGGTGCTGCTGGCCAACTTCCGCCGCGGCGACCTCGACGACCTCGACCGGGCCGAGCGGCGGGCGCGGGACGTGCACGCCGAGGCGGTGGCGGCCGGCCAGCCGTACGAGACCGCGTTCGCCCTGCAGACGATCTGGCTGACCAGCTCGATCCGCCGCGACCACGAGCGCGCGCTGCGCCACGTCGACGAGGCCCTCGACGTGGTGGCCGGCCGTACCGACCTGGCCGGCACGTACTTCGACCTGCTCGACAACCGCCTGTTCTCGCTGCAGAACCTGGACCGGCTGGACGAGGCGCAGCGCACCCTGCGCCGGGCCGCCGAGTTCGCCGCCGCGCACCGCCTGCCGGCCGGGCTCCAGGTGGCGACGGCGGTGCAGGACTACTGGCTGGGCCGGTGGGACGAGGCGCTGGCCGAGGTGTCCGCGGTGACCGAGGACGGCCCGGGCATCACCCTGCACGGCATGCGCGAGCCGGGCGCGGTGACCATGCTGCTGCACGGGGTGGCCGCGCTGATCGCCCTGCACCGCGACGCCCGCGACCTGGCCGCCGCCCACCTGGACGCGGCCGACGCGGTGCCGGCCAGCGACGCGGAGCGGGAGAACTGCGACTTCCTGCTGGTGGCGCGGGCGCTGGCGGCCGAGCAGCGGGGCCGCACGGGTGAGGCGCTGGAGGTGGTGGCGCCGCTGCTCCAGCCGTCGTACGCGCCGATGATGTTGCGCCACCAGTGGCTGCCCGACGTGCTCCGGCTGGCCCGCCGCGAGTCCCGGATGGACATCGCCGAACGGGCCGCCCAGATCTGCGCGGCCGAGGCGGCGCACGAGGTGCGGCCGGCCCGCGCGCACGCCGCGCACCTGCGCTGTCAGGCCCTGCGCAGCGGCGACCCGGGGCCGGCGCTGGCCGCCGCCGAGCACTACCGGCGGGTTGGCCGCCGGTTCGAGCTGGCGGCCGCGCTCGAGGACGCCGCGTTGCTCGGCGGCGACCGCCCGGACGACGCGTTGCGCATCTACACCTCGATGTCGGCGCGCTGGGACATGGCGCGCGTGTCGAGCGCTGTCGTTCGACCACATCCAGCAGCTGGTGAAGGCCCTCGACGGTCGGCACCGTCAACAGCAACTGGCAGCAGGTGATCGGCGGCGCGTCACTCGATGCTGGCGGTGCCGAGCAAGTGACCGTCGTGGTCGGCGACGCTCACCGACTGCACGTCGCGCAGCTGGATCGAGCTGGCCCCGACGACCTTGGCACTGCCGCTCGGGGTCGGCCCCCAGGCTGCCGCCTGCTCGACCTGGCCCCGCATGCTCTTCACCTGGCACCGGAACGGGCCCTCGCCGCGCAGCTTGGTGACGTCGAGGGCGATCGACACGCCCCACGTCTTCGGGGTCAGCACGGCCTCGCCCGTCATGCCGCTGCCTTGCGCCGCCTCGAACCGGGCGGTCACCAGCTGCGGGCTCGGCAGAACCTGCGACGGCTGGTTCTCCCGGCTCCCGCGGATCACCCCGACCCCGATGACGACGGCGACCAGCACCACGGCGGCCGCGGCCAGCCAGCGTACGCGAGCCATCCGATTTTCCCGGCTGCGTTCGGCGCGCATGCGCCGCAGCAGGCCTTCCACGTTTTCCGGGGACGGGCGGGCGGACAGGCTGATCGGTGGTTGCGCCGTGTCGCCGGCCGCGCGCTGGGCGTCCGGCAGGCGTTGCAACAGCTCGGGTACGGGCGCCAGCCGGTCCAACTCGTCGCGGCACTCGTCGCAGTCGCGCAGATGGGCGTCGAGCCGGTCGGTGTCCGGGTCGTCGAGCCCGCCGAGCAGGTATCCGCCGAGCAGCCGGCGCAGGTCGTCGTGATCAGGGTTCACCGCAGCACCCCCATCTCCTCGAACGCCGTACGCAACGCCCTGACCGCGTAATATGCCCGGGACTTCACCGTTCCTTCGGGCACGGACAGCCGCCGCGCCGTCTCCGCCACGCTCTGTCCCTCGTAGTACATGGCCTTGACCACGGCCTGGTGGTCGACGGACAGCCGCTCGAGCGCCTCGGCCACCAGCCAGCCCTCGACCAGCTGGTCGACGTTGTCCTCGGCCGGCATCGTGTTGACCGCGACCTCGTCGGCCACCAGATGCGGGCGGCGCTGCTCGGCCCGCCAGGCGTTGGTCACCACGTTGCGGGCGATGGTCAGCAGGTAGGAGCGGGTGCGGCCCGGATCGGTGTCGAGGTGATCGATGTGCTTCCAGGCCCGCAGCAGGGTCTCCTGCACCATGTCCTCGGCGCGATGCCGATCGCGCACGTAGCGCAGGACGAAGCTGAGCAGGACCGCGTAGTGCTCGTTGTAGAGCGCGGTCATCAGCTCCTCGTCGGGGCTCACCCGTCGCCTCATCCGCGCCATGCCCTTCGCCTGCGTCCACCGCCACTCACTTGTACACCGCCCGGGTAACAGCGGTTCGACCGGCGGCGAAACGGGCGATGCCCGGTCCCCCTCGCCGGGACCGGGCATCGCGTCAAAGAACCTCAGCGCTTCGGACAGAGACCACTACCGGGCCCGCCGTAGCGGAAGGTCCGGGGGTTCACGACGGTCAGCGGATAGGCCTTGGTCTCGGACCGCATCCACATCGCCAGTTCCGGGCCGTTGATGTACGTGATCGTCGTCATGAACGCCGAGGTGCTGTTCTCGACATCGGCGGGCTTGCCGTTACCCATGTCGGTGCAGGGGTTCTCGGTGGCCGCGGCCACCTCGCCGAAGACCTGGACCAGGCCGGAGCGGTTGAACTTGACGCCCTCGTCGTTCCACAGCGATTCGGAGAAGTAGCCGATCCACTCCGAGTCGTAGGCGACCCACCAGGAGCCGTTGAAGTACTGGATCGCGAACTTCTTGACCGAGTCGGCGGGGAGCGTGTCACCCGGCTTGACGTTCTTGCTGTACTGCTGGAAGCCGCAGCCGTTGTAGCAGCTCTCCTTGTTGTTCACCCAGTGGTAGACGAACAGGTGGGGGTCGTCGTCGCCGTTGACCACGCGGTCGACGTTCCAGCCGATCTCGACGATCTGGCTGCCGTCGGCCGACTGGAGGGCGAGCTCGCCGAGCGTGTGGTAGTCGCTGCGGGCCAGCTCGGGCTTGCCGATGTACATGTTGGCGTAGAAGCCGTCGGTCTCGGCGTCCTGCGAGCCCACGTTGTAGTGGTAATACGCCGTGGGGGTCGGGTTGCCGGCGCCGCTGGGCTCGGGCGCGGCCGACTTCGTGTTGTCGGCGGGCTCGGGCGCCGGCCGCTCGGCGTCGCGCGCCGCGGTCGTCGCGGTCTCAGTGGCCTCGGGCTCCGTCGTCGCCGTGGGAGCGGCCGTGGTCTCTTCGGGGGCTGGGGCCGCCGTGGTCGGCTCGGCCGAGGGCTCGGGCGACGCGGACGGCGGCGCCGGCGGCCGGATGTTCGTGCGTTCCTGCCGGAGCCCCGTGTTCCGGGCCCACCGGCCCTTCGGCGCATACCGGCCGCGAGGCTGGACGGAGCCGGTCGCGTCGTTGGCCGCGGCGGCGAAGCCACCGGCCCGCAGGGACCTGCTGGAGGCGCCGGCCCGGCCCTTGCGGATCCTCTCGGGACGCTGACCCCAGGGAAGCAGGGCAGGGGGCGTCGCGAGGCCCACGGTGGCGGCCGGGGCGGCCGCGGGCTGCTGGTCGGAGGCGCCCGAGATCTGTTCCGCACCCGCGTTCAGGGTCGAGGCAACGCCCAGGGCGCCGACCACGGCTAGCGCAAGGCCGGCGGCCAGCAGGCCGCGGCGTGACTTCAACACGTGTCCGTCCTCGTTGATCGTGGGGTCGGAGGTGTGGGCGAGGTGGGCCTCCGGCACCGGTTCTCGGCGGCGCAGGTCACCATATAGCCTTCTCGATTCCCGTTGACCCTGCCGACGGGATTTCCGCCTTAACGGCTGAGGCCCCGAGCCGATCCGGTGATTCAAAACCCCATTTCGACGACGCTGCGTGTCCGGGCGATCGCGGAGGGCGGATTCACGCGTTGTTCGGAAAGAGGCAAAGCGCTACGAGCTTCTTTCAGGTCCGGCGCCGGCCGGAGCCGGGATCGGGTGCCGGAGTGGTACGGTGCCACGCTCGCGCGGCCCGCGACGGTATGCCACGAATCCCGCGCCACCTGTCCGGATTTATCCGCATCAAACGCTCTCCGTCCGGCACGGAACCGAGCGAGATCATCCGGACAAAAGTTCACCATCTCGGATCGGCCCGATAATCGTCGAAATTGCGTTGGGACCGCACCCGGCCCGATCAATCCGAACCATTTCGCACCCATCCGCCGGACCGGGCGCGCCGAACCGCAGGCATGACGTGCGAGCTGACTCCCCGCAGCCGTCCTGGAGCCGCGCCGGACCGGGTCGACCACCGCTACCGGCCTCCCGGTACGCCCCTGAGCGCGTGCGCATCGCGGCGGCGACGGCGGGCGACCGGACCAGTGAGCGGAGCCCAGGCCCGGCCGCCGTCCCCCGCGACCGGTCAATGCGCGGCGGCGTCCTCGGGCCGGGCTTTCTTGGGGAGCAGGAAGGCCAGGCCGAAGGCGAGCATGAGCAGCACCAGGGTCACCCCCGTGGTCCAGACCGTGGCGTCCTGGAACCCGGCGCGGACCTGCGCCCCGCCGTACGCCTGAATCTCCGGCGACGGCGCGCCGGCGCCCTCGCAGCTGGCCGGCACCACGTCGGGGTCGTCCTGCGCGGTGCGGTCGCGCAGGCAGTCCCGCAGACCGGCGATGACCGCGGGCTGCGCGTCGGACGGCACGCCCGAGGTGGTGAGCACCGTCCGCAGCTCGGCGGTCGAGCCGTCCACGTGGGACACCACCTGGCCCGGCAGGATCGCGAAGAAGATGGTGCCGAGGACGGCGATGCCGAACGCCCCGCCGAGCTGCTGCACCGAGGTGAGCGCCCCGGACGCCGAGCCGGTCTCCTCGTGGTCGACGCCGGCCAGGACGATGTTGAAGAACGGCGCCATCGCGAGGCCCATGCCGACGCCGAGCAGCGCCGTCGCCGGGATGAAGTGATACGGCGTGATGCCGTCCCCGACGAGCCGCACGGTCAGCGCGAAGCCCACGGTCGCGACGATCATGACGGCCGTGCCGATGAGCAACAGCTTGCGGCCCAGCTTCTCGGCCAGGCCGGCGCCCGCCGCCACGAAGCCGGCCACCGTGCCCAGCGCCTGCGGCAGCGTGGTGAGCCCGGCCTTGAGCGGCGCATAGCCGAGGCCGATCTGCAGGTAGAACGTGACCACCAAGCCGGTGCCGATGAGCGCGGCGAAGAAGACCAGGCCGACCGCGAGACCGCCGGAGAACGCCCGCTTGCGGAACAGGCTGGGCGTCACCAGCGGGTCGAGACGCCGGCGCTCGCGGCCGGTCTCGTAGATCGCGAACAGGCCGAACACGATGACGCCGGCCGCCAGCAGTACGAAGCACCACACCGGCCAGTCCAGCTCGCGGCCCTGCACCAGCGGGTAGAGCAGCAGGAACGCGCCGACCGCGGCCAGCAGCACGCCGAGCACGTCGAGCCGGGGCGCCTTGTCGCTCTTGAACTCGGGCAGGAACCGGATGGCGCCGAAGACCGCGAAGAGGCCGAGCGGCAGGTTGATGAAGAAGATCATCCGCCAGCCGGCGTCGAAGTAGTCGGCGTCGACCAGCCAGCCGGCCAGGATCGGGCCGCCCACCGAGGACAGGCCCATCACCGGCCCGAACGCGCCGAACGCCTTGGCCTGCTCGGAGGCGGAGAACATCTGCTTGATCATGCCGAGGCCCTGGGGCAGCATGACCGCGCCGAACAGGCCCTGCACCGCCCGGCCGACGATCAGCTGGGTGGGCGACTGGGCGAGACCGCAGGCCAGCGACGCGAGCGTGAAGCCGGCCGCGCCGATGAGGAACATCCGGCGGCGGCCGTAGATGTCGCCGAGGCGGCCGCCGGTGAGCAGGCCGATCGCCATCGCGAGCGTGTAAGCGGCGCCGAGCCACTGGATGAGGCTGTACGACCCGCCGAGCTCGAGGCGGATCGACGGGCCGGCGATGTTGGTCACCAGGGCGTCGAGCAGGTCCATGACCTCGACGCTCAGGATCACGAAGAGCGCGACCCAGCGGTAGCGATAGACGCTCGCGGTCGCGAGCCTCGCGGGGTTCTGAACGGTGTTCGTCGTCACGAACACCGTTCTACTAGCGAACAGCGTTCGCGTCAAGGTAAATTAACCGACGATGAAGGAGTCACCGTTCCTCCGCCGGGCGATCAAGCCGCAGCGCCCCACCAAGGCGCCGCTGAGCCGCGACCAGATCGTGCGGGCCGCCCTGCGCATCGTGAAGGTCGAGGGCATCGACGGCGTCAGCATGCGGCGCATCGCGGCCGAGTTCGACACCGGCCCGTCCAGCCTCTACGCCCACGTGGCCAACAAGGACGAGCTGCTCCAGCTCATGTTCGACGAGGTGTGCGGCATGATGCCGCTCCTCGAGCCCGATCCCGCGCGGTGGAAGGAGCAGATCCTCGAGACCGCCCGCGCCGGCCATCAGGTGCTCCTCGACCACTACGACCTGGCCCGGGCCGCGCTGGCCACCATCCCCACCGGCCCGCACGCGTTGCGCGTCTCCGAGGCGATGCTGGGCCTGATGCTGTCCGGCGGCGTCCCGCCGCGCGTCGCCTCCTGGGCGATGGACCGCATCTTCCTGTACATCACCGCCGACGCGTACGAGATGTCCATCTGGCGGGGCGAGGTGGCGGTGGCCGGCACCGACAAGGCGGCCTTCGTCTCCGAGATGGCCGAGGAACTGGTGAGCTTCTTCGAGCAGCTCCCCGCGGACGAGTTCCCGCACCTCCACAAGCACGCCAAGGACATGGTCGGCGGCGGGACCGACGAGCGTTTCGAGCTCGGCCTCGCCATGCTCGTCGACGGGCTCGACAAATATGTCACGAAATGAGCGATCAACGATGTCTTCAACATCGACCATCCCGGCCCGTCACCCGTAGTTGATCTGACCAGTTTTGTTGATACTGGTCGGATGGAAGGCCTACCGGTCCCGGTCACCGCGTTCGGTCCACTGCATCTGCACGCCCTTCGGGTGCACCGGCTGGCCAACACGGGCCGCGGCCACGAGGCGATCCAGGCCGCCGACGCGTACCTGGCGCTGGCCCGCCTCTGCGGCGACCGGAAGACCATCCCCTTCCTGGTGCAGGGCAAGATGTACGCCAACCTCTACATGGGCCGTTTCGAGGAGGGCGCCGAGCTCGCGGCCGAGCTGCTGGCCATGCACCGCGCCGCCGGTTCCGCGCTCGGCGAGGCCAAGACCCTGTGCGACCTGGCCCAGTTCGACGTGCTGCGGTCCCGCTACGTCGACGGCATGCGCAACCTGGCCCGCGCCTCGGTGCTGCTCGACCTGCCGCACCCCGGCCGCGACCGCCGGATCTCCGCGCTCTGCTCGTTCGCCGAGGCCGCCACCGCCGCCGAGATGTACGAGACCGCGTCCGCCAGCTACGAACAGCTCAGCGAGGCCACCTCGGGCTTCGACCTGGTGCACGCGACCACGCTGCTCTACTGGGGCCTGCGCCTCGACCACATCGGCCGGCACGACGAGAGCGCCAGCCGCCTGCGCCGCAGCGCCGAGATCACCCGGCGGCACGTCGACCAGCGCCCCGACGACGACGGCCCGGCCGCCATGCTGGCGCTGGCCCTGGCCAAGCTCGGCGACGTGATCCCCGCGGAAAAGCTGGCCCGCGACGCGATCCTGCCGCTGCGCGAGGCCGAGAGCTTCCAGCACGCCCGCATGGCCCACCTGGCGCTGGGCGTCAGCCTGCGCGCCCAGGGCGCGCTGCACGAGGCCCGCACCGAGCTGATCGCGGCCCGCGAGCTGTGCGCCTTCGGCGGACGCCCCGACGAGAAGCCGATCATCCGCTACGAGCTGGCCCGCACCGCCCTCGAGATCGACGGCGGCCAGCCCAGTCAGGATCTGTTCGACGCGGTCCAGGGCCAGACCCGCGAGCTGTGGCGGGTGCGCATGCAACGGCTCGCGATGCTGCGCCAGGCCCGCCAGCAGGAGGAGGCCGAGACCGCGCGGGCGCGGGCGGAACGCGAGGTCCTCCGCGACCCGCTGACCGGCCTGGGCAACCGCCGCCGCTTCGATCTCCTGCTGGACCGCATCGACTCGGGCCGCCTGGCCCCGCCGCTGGTCCTGCTGCTGGTGGACGTCGACCACTTCAAGGCGGTCAACGACGCCTACTCGCACTCGGTCGGCGACCGCGCCCTGCGCGAGGTGGCCCGCATCCTGCGCGCACACTGCCGCGCCGAGGACGTCCCGGTGCGCTACGCCGGCGACGAGTTCACCCTCTTCCTCCGCGGCGACCTGGCCGTCGGCCGCGAGGTGGCCGAACGCATCCGCGCCGCGGTCGCCCACTCCGACATCATCCCCGGCGTCCGCCTCACGGTCAGCGTCGGGCTGGCCACCCTGACCGCCGACATGACCGGCGACGCCCTCTTCCGGGCCGCCGACGACCGCCTCTACGCCGCCAAGTTCAGCGGCCGCAACACCATCGCCTCCTGATCAGCCCCGGCCGGCGTTCGTCACAGGGGTTTCACGACGCCGGATTTGCCGCTGTAGAGGCTTCGACTGCCGTCGACGTCGCGCGGGGTGTCCGGCGCGTCCAGCCAGATGATGTAGGGCGCGCCCGGCTTCAGCCCCTTGATCGTCGTCGATACCGTGCAGCCCGCGCCCGCCTTGACCGTCTGCCAGGAGGGCTCCGGTTGCGGCCCGGCCACCAAACCCTGCGGGACGGCGGTGATGCGGTAGGAAGACCCGTACGCCGATGGCCACTCGACCTTGAATCCCCCCGCGACCGGGGTGATGTTCATCGGGATGAGCACCTGACCGGAGTCGGGCCAGCCGATGGTGCAGGACGCCGAGTCGGTCGGCAGGAACGACACCGGCGGCAGACCGGCCGGGCGCGAACCGGTGTACCAGGAGCCGCGCGCGCTGGGCGTCGGACTGCCCGACTCGAAGAGCACCCAGGGCCCGGAGGTCGGCGTCGGCGTCGGCGAGGCGGTGGGCGCCGGCGGGCCGCCGCAGCCGGTCAGGGCGAGTGGCAGCCCCGCCAGCGCCAGCGCGAACGACCGGCCTCGCATCCGACCCCTTTCCCGCAGGTGGTCCCTACCTCCCGATCGGCTTGGGCGCCGCCGCGCTTAGCGGCGGCGCAAAGGTCCAACCCCGCGCCAGCAGGTCGTCGGTCGCTCGCACTGCCGCGCGCAGGCGCCGACCGTAAGTTCCGGTCAATTCCCGATTTCGTACGCCGTGAACCCGCAACTCGTCGCGGAAGCGCCCGGTCATCCACCGCCGCAGATGCTCCCCGTCGCGCAGGCCGTCGTCCTCGAACGGCACCCCGTCGTCGTCGGTGAGCAGGTAGAGGTCGGCCGGGCGGACCAGCTCGCGCACGGCCGGCGCGACGACGACCGTAACCCGCTCGCACTCGCGCTCGGCCGCCCTGATCAGCTCGTGGTGCCCGAGGTGCGGCGGGTAGAACTTCCCCACGATCAGGCCATGCCCGAACCTCACGCCGCGACCAGCTCTCGGCGCGCGGCCGGCCGGCGGCGCCGGCTCAGAACCCGCCTCATGCCGCGACCAGCTCTCGGCGCGCGGCCCGCCAGGTGCGCAGGCCGAGGATGCAGAGGGCGAGGAAGGCCACGTACAGGATCGCGGTCAGCCACAGGTCCTGGTAGCCGGACGAGCAGGGCCACGTTCACCAGGCCGGTGGCGAAGCCGAGCAACTCGGCCCAGGTGGTCGGCGCGCCGAACGCGGTGAACGCGGCGCCGGTCAACCAATCGATCACGACGAGATCATCGCATCGGCGGCGGGCCGGTGGTGCCGCGGACGACGAGGTGCGGCGGGATGACGGTCTCCCGGTGCGCGACGGGCGTGCCGGCGATGCGCTCGATCGCCCGGGTCACCGCGAGCGTGCTCATCGCGTCGATGTCCTGAGCGACCGTGGTGAGGTCGATGTGGGCGAGCCGGCTGAAGCTGCTGTCGTCGTAGCCGACCACGCTGATGTCGCCGGGCACGTCGAGGCCGCCGCGGCGCAGGCCGTCGAGCAGCCCGGTGGCGGACAGGTCGTTGAACGTGGTGACGGCGGTCGGCGGGTCGTCGAGCAGGAGCCTGGCGGCCCGGGCGCCGTCCTCCTCGCCGGAGCCGCCGGGGATGACCCGGATGAGATCCTCGAGGCCGTGCCGGCGCATCGCGTCCTGGTAGCCGCGACGGCGCTCGCCGGCGGCCACCCAGCGGGCGCCGTCGACGTGCGCGATCCGGCGGTGGCCCAGCGCCACCAGGTGGTCGACCGCCAGGTGCAGGCCGCGCGCGTCGTCGGTGCGCACCACGTCGACGGCCCGGTGGCGCACGGCCCGGAACATCACCACTACCGGCAGGCGCTCGGCCAGGGCGGCCAGATCGGCGGTGGGCGCGAGCGGGCCGAGCAGGATCAGCGCGGCGCAGCGGTCCTGGAGCAGGCCGGCGAAGGCGGTGCGCTCGTCGCGGCGCGGCGTCACGGCGCTGAGCGTCAGCTCGTACCCGGCCCGGTCGGCCGCGTCGTAGAGCCCGGTCAGCACGTCGTCGTGGAACGGGTGCCGCACGGCGAAGACCACCCCGAGCAGCCGGCTCTCGCCGCTGCGCAGCAGCCGGGCGCGGCTGTCGGGCTGGTAGCCGAGGCGGCGGGCGACCTCGAGAACCTGCTGCCGGGTCGTCGCGCCGGCGCCGGGCGCGCCGCGCATGACGATCGAGACCAGCGCCACCGACACGCCCGCCTCCGCCGCGACGTCGGCCAGCGTGGGTCGCCGCTCCCCTGCCCGCATGACCCGGAAGTTTACGTCCGACCACTAGAACGTTCTAGGAAGGCTGCCGGATTTGCCGGGATGGGACGCATCCTGCGCGGCTCGCGTGATGTTGTCGGTGGCAGAGGCGCCGACGACGGCGCCGGATACGGGGGCACATCATGCGCACGGGCATCAGGACTCTGTTCACCGTCTGTATCATCACCGCGCTCGCGCCGGCCGCCCCGGCCGCCGCGACTTCGGCCGCCGCCGCTTCGGCTCGCGCGCAGGCCACCAGGATCGAGGTCGACCGGGAGGGCGGTTTCGCGGGGCGCCACGACTCGTACGTGGTCGACCGCTGGACCCATGGCGGACGGCGACCCCTGCGGATGGCCGGCAGTCGGGCGTTTCTCCGGCTGCGCGGCTCCTACGGGCGGCTGAACGCGTGTTGTGACCTCTTCTCGTACCGGGTCACCGTCACCTACCGCGGCGGCTGGCAGAAGGTGGTCTCCACCATCCAGGGCGCCCCGGCGCCGCGCATCCTGTGGGACGTCATCGCCGACGTCCAGCGGGCCGGTGTGGACAGCGGCGCGAAACTGTCACACCCCGCTGCTTAGCTGAACCCCACCCAGTGCCGGGGCGGGGGCGGTCAGTGGGCCCGCCGATCGCAAGCAAAGCGCCCGCCAGACCCGGCGACCAGGGGGATCAGCGGCCGGCCAGGCTCAGGTGATAACCGGCCATCTCCAGCTCGCCCTCGCCCAGCACGACCGGCGTGTGCAGGCCCGAGTCGTCGCTCAGGGTCATCGTCGCGCCGTCGATGTGGTAGGTCCCGTGTGCGTGGCGCTTGCGGCCGGCGATCTGCCCGTCGTACGTGCCGTCCTCGAAGATGTCGAGACGGACCGTGCCGTCCGCGCTCAGCCAGACCCCCACCGGCGCCGTGGTTCTGACCTTCGCCGGCTTGCCGGCGGCGCCCATCGCCCGCCGCAGCAGGGCGGCGGTGTCCAGGGCGTGGGTGTCCAGGGCGTGGGTGTCCAGGGCGTGGGTGTCGACGGCGCGCTTGAGCATGGCGGCTCCTGGAGGGGCGGGCGGTTCGAGTGCGGGGAACGGCCTCTAACTTCGGCCGCGCGGGCCGATCTCGGAGTGCAAGCAGGTTGCGGTTCAGTTGGACGCGCGCAGCGCGGCCGTCACGGCGGTGATCATCTTGTCGAGGTAGTCGTCGCTCAGCGGGGTGCGCGCCACGGCGAGCCGCCAGTAGAGCGGGCCGAGGATCAGGTCGACGGCCACCTCGGGGTCGGTGCTCGCGGGCAGTTCGCCGCGCGCCTTCGCCTGGCCGATAAGCTTGTCGCCGACCGACTGCTGGTGGGTGCGCAGCGCCTTCTGGAGGGTTTCGGCGATCTGCGGGTTGCGGGAGGCCTCGGCCATCAGGTCGGGGATGATCTGCGATGCGATCCGATGCTGGAGCGCACGGCTTACGATCATCATGAGCAGCTGGAGGTCGCCGGCGAAGCTGCCGGTGTCGGGCAGCGGGACGCTGCGGCCCGCCACGTCCGAGACGATCTCGAGGACCATCTCGAGCTTGTTGCCCCAGCGCCGGTAGACGGCGGTCTTGCCCACGCCGGCGCGGCGGGCCACGGCCTCGATCGAGAGCCGGCCGTAGCCGACCTCGGCCAGCTCCTGCATGACCGCGTCGCGGATCGCCTTGGTGATGTCGCCCCGGAGCACCGCTGCCCCGGCGGGTGCACGCTTGGTTGTCGCCACGCGATCACTATACGCCAGGACGTAACGGTTGCGTTCCGCCGTTTGGTCGGATAGCCTTCCGTCACGTCGATACGAACCCGTTCCATCGACAGCGGCTTGGCATCCTGATTGTTGTGTTCTCGCGGAAAGCAGCAGGACCCGATGACCCCCTCGGGCCGACGAGATCGGAGCACCACCCCATGGCTCAGACGACCGTCGTCGAGTCCTACTCCGGGCCGACCCCGAAGGAGTTGGCCCGGAAACACGGACTAGGCGCAGCGGGACGACTGCCCAGCCTGCCGGAGTACACCCGGCAGATCTGGTCGTACCGGCACTTCATCTGGGAGTTCGCGAGCGCCAAGGTCTCCGCCGCCCTGGGCAACACCCGCCTGGGCATGATCTGGCAGGTCCTGACGCCGCTGTTCAACGCGGCCGTCTACTACGTGATCTTCGGCGTGCTGCTGAACACCCAGCGCGGCGTGGACAACTTCATCCCGTACCTGTGCACCGGCGTTTTCATCTTCGGCTACACCCAGTCGGTGGTGCAGGCCGGCGTCACGGCGATCAGCGGCAACCTGGGGCTGATCCGGGCGCTGCACTTCCCCCGGGCCAGCCTGCCGCTCTCGATCACCCTGGTCGAGGCCCGCAACATGATCGCCTCGATGGCCGTGCTGATCGCCATCGTGCTGTTCAAGGGCGAGCCGCTCACCTGGGAGTGGCTGCTGCTGGTCCCGGCCCTGCTCCTGCAGACGGTCTTCAACGCGGGCTTCGCCATGCTGGTGGCCCGGCTCGGTTCCAAGCTGCACGACCTGCGCCAGCTGGTCCCGTTCATCATGCGGGTCTGGATGTACGGCTCGGCCGTGCTCTACCCGGTCACCCAGTTCACCGAGCACCTGCACGGCTGGAAGCTGGCCGTGGTCCAGGCCAACCCGCTGCTGATCTTCATCGAGCTGATGCGGCACGCGCTGATGGAGAACGTGACGCTGGCCGGGCCGCCGATGCTGCTCTGGACCCAGGCGGTCGCCTGGACGCTGGTCATCGGCCTCGGCGGGTACGCGTACTTCTGGCGTGGAGAGAAGGGTTACGGCCGTGGCTGACGACGAGCGGATCCCCACGATCATCGCGGACAACGCGCACATCATCTACCGCATCCACGGCTCGGTCTCGGCCGCGCAGAACTCGCCGGTGAGCAGCCTCAAGCGGCTGGTCACCCGCACCAAGAGCGCCGCGGTGCGCGAGGTGCACGCGGTCAAGGGCGTCAGCTTCGTGGCCTACAAGGGCGAGGCCATCGGGCTGATCGGCACCAACGGCTCGGGCAAGTCGACGCTGCTGCGGGCGATCGCCGGGCTGCTGCCGGTCGAGCCGGGCGGCGCGATCTACGCGGCCGGCCAGCCCTCGCTGCTCGGCGTGAACGCGGCGCTGATGAACGACCTGTCCGGCGAGCGCAACGTGACGCTCGGCTGCCTGGCCATGGGCATGACCCCGGCCGAGGTCAAAGGGCAGGTGCAGGACATCATCGACTTCTCCGGCATCAACGAGCGGGGCGACTTCAGCTCGCTGCCGATGCGGACGTACTCGTCCGGCATGGGCGCCCGGCTGCGCTTCGCGATCGCCGCGGCCAAGAAGCACGACGTGCTGCTCATCGACGAGGCCCTCGCGACCGGCGACGCGAAGTTCCGCAAGCGCAGCGAGCAGCGGGTGCGCGACCTGCGCGCCGAGGCCGGCACGGTGTTCCTGGTCAGCCACAGCGAGCAGTCGATCCGGGACACCTGCGAGCGGACCATCTGGCTGGAGAGCGGCGTGATCAAGGCCGACGGCCCGACCGAGGACGTGATGAAGGAGTACGAGACCTTCGTGAAGAAATGAGGCTTGTTCGCGATCTACGTCGAGCTTCGCATCAGCGCATGTGATGCAAACGGTCTCCACCGTCGCGAACAAGCCTCATCAGGTCTCGTACTCCTGTCGCTCACGGGCGTACCGATAGGTGCACGTGGTTGGTGTGGTCGCTCGACGGGTCGCCGTTGCCCCTCGTGTACGCCTTCCAGCCGCTGCTCGGCAGCCAGATGCGCCGGAACCAGATGACGTACAGCACGCCCAGCTTGCTCGAGTTGTTGATGAAGTAGTTCGCCAGGTTGTTGCCGTACGTCTTGCTGCTGCCGGTCGCCACCCCGCCGAACCCGCCCTTGTCGGCCGCGAAGTCGCAGGCCCGGCCCTTGGGATGCTCGCCGCTGTTCTGCTCGCGGAAGCAGTGCACGTAGTGGGTGAAGCCGTCCGCCTGGGCCTCCCGCATGGCGTGCAGCATGCGCTGGGTGATCCGGCCACCGCTGGTCGGGTCGTCCACCATGCCGCTGCCACCCTGGAACGCGCCGGCGCCCTTGCTGCTGCCGCCGTCGCTGGGCTGCGGGTCGTCCTGGCCGGCGTTGGCCGCCTTGAGCGCGCTCTCGGCCTGGACCTTGCGCTTGGCCATCACGTTGACCTGCTTCTGCTGGTCGCGGATGGTCGCTTCGATCGCCAGCTTGGCCTTGGCCTGGCCGTCGCGGGTGGCCTGGAGGTCGGCCATCACGGCCTTCTCCTTCACCGCGACGGTCTGGAGGGTCTCGGCGCGGTCCAGGAACCCGCCGGCCGAGTCCGCGGTGAGCAGCGCGCTCATCGGGCCGAGCCGGCCGCTCATGTAGGACTGCTGGACGATCTTGTCGAACGCGGCCTGCCGGGGGGCCAGGTCGGTGTCCAGCTGCTTGAGCCGGGCGGTCAGCTCGACCTGCCGCTTCTTGCTCGCGGCCAGCGCGTCCTTGGCCTCGAGGTAACCCTTGGAGGCGGCCTCGAGCTGCTGGATCAGGGTCTTGGAGCCGCCCTCGCCGTCGTCGCCGGTGTCGCCCGGGGCCGCGGCGGCGGGCCCCGCGACCGCGAAGGCCAGGCCGCAGGCGGCCACCAGCATGGCGAGCGTCGCCGCTAATCGCCGGCGGACAGTAATGTGCCGCACAAACTGTTCCTTCCGTCGGCCGCCGACCGAGTTAGCTGACGGGTTCGGGACGGAAGTTCCCTACCACGCCTTCGGCGTGGATTCACCCCAACGCTGAGTTTCCTCAATCGCAGTGGTTCCCCGGCTCGCCTTGCGGCGATTAGGCGGCGATCCCCGGGCGGGGATCGGGACCGACGATACCCACGACATCGATTGATCGACAGATCTCGCACTCCACGCGATCACCGGATAACCGTCTGTCGACTTATTACGGAAAGTGGCCGAAGGATTACCACATTCGCATTTTCCCGGCACTGAACTGTCGCGCGACCTCGGGTAAACTCACCCGCGGCTCTGCCACCGAGGCACCGCCCCCGAGGTGCCGGCAGGCCGCCGCCCAATCGCCGCGAGGCGAGCCGGGGACCCAGGTTTCGCAGGGGTGAATCCGGGCCGAGTCGACAGACGAGGCCCGGTAGGGATCGCTTCCGTCCCGAACCCGTCAGCTAACCCGGTCGGCGGTAACCCGGAAGGAACCTGAATGACCGTACGTCCCCGCCGGTGGCTGACCCTCGCCCTGGCGCCGCTCGTGGCTGCCTCGATCTTCGCGGCGCCCGCCGCGCCCGCGAGCGCCGATCCCGACGATTCGTCGTCCTCGTCGGCCCAGCCCGACGAAAAGGGTGACGAGATCGAGTCGAACGCCACCCTCAACGAGGTCCTCGAGTCGTCGAACCGCAAGTTTGTGCAGGCCAAGGCGGCCGTCGCGAAATCGACCTCGACGCAGAAGAAGCTCGCGATCGAGATCAACCTGGCCGAGGCCAAGCGCGACTCGCTGATTCCCGAGGTCAACGCGATCGCGGCGCAGCAGTACCGCACCGGCCACCTCGGCGCCGCGAGCTTCCTGCTCGGCAGCCAGGGATCGGACGACTTCCTCGCCAAGGCGGTCTCGCTCGAGGAGATCAACGCCCTGCACGACCGGAAGCTGCACGAGCTCAACACGGCGATCGACGAGGTCACCGCCAAGAAGGCGGAGCTCGACGCCGAGGTGAAGCAGCAGCAGACCAACCTGGTCGCGATGAAGAAGCAGAAGGAGGCGGCCGACAAGGCGCTCGCGCTGGTCGGCGGCAAGAGCCTCACCGGCGGCTTCGTCGACGCGGTGTCCAAGCGGGCGGCACCGGCCCCGCGCAACTCCGACGGCGGATTCTCCGCCGAGAAATGCAACGTGAACGACCCGACCACAAGCGGTTGCATCACCGCCCGTACATTGCACATGTACAAAGAGGTGAAGAAGGCGGGCTTCAATCGCTTCGTCGGTTGTCACCGCGACGGCGGCCCGTTCGAGCATCCGAAGGGCCGGGCCTGCGACTGGTCGTTGCAGAAGAGCGGATTCTCGGTCGCGCACAACGCCGACATGAAGAACTACGGCAACGACCTGATGGCGTTCCTGGTGCGCAACGCCGATCGCCTGGGCATCTATTACGTCATCTGGTACGCGCAGATCTGGTTCCCGGCCACCGGCTGGCACGCCTATCACGGCGCGAGCAGCCACAAGGACCACGTACACGTCTCGATGCTTTAAAGAAAAGGGCCCCGCTGGGGGCCCTTTTCGGTCAGTGAGGGTTGTTCGGGGCGGTGGAGACCAAGCCGCTGACGTACGGCGAGGTGCAACTCGAGGCCGGCCCCGAACAACCCTCAGTCCTGCGGCGCCCGGCGGACCGGCGCCCGGCCGGCCGGCTGCGTGGGCGGCGGGCCGACCGGGCCCTGCGGCGGGATCGGCACGGTCACCGGCTTCACCTGGGTCACCTCGATCTCCTTGCCGTGGTGGGTGAAGACCAGGCGGGCCGAGCCGCCACCGTTGCGCAGCGAGTAGGTGACCTCGTCGGCGGTCACGTTCACCCGCACCCGCAGCCCCCGCCACAGCAGGGAGAACTCCAGGCTGCTGATCCGGCTGGGCAGGCGCGGCGCGAACGACAGCTGGCCGTTGAAGTCGCGCATGCCGCCGAGGCCGGCGACCAGCGAGATCCAGGTCCCGGCCAGCGACGCGACGTGCACGCCGTCGCGGGAGTTCTGGTGCAGGTCGTGCAGGTCCATCAGCGCGGCCTCGCCCAGGTAGTCGTGGGCCAGCTCGAGATGACCCACCTCGGCGGCCAGGACGGCCTGGACGCACGCCGAGAGCGAGGAGTCCCGGACCGTCCGCGCGTCGTAGTAGGCGAAGTTGCGCTGCTTCTCCTCCGGCGTGAACGCGTCGCCCCGGATGTACATCGCCATGACCAGGTCGGCCTGCTTGACCACCTGCTTGCGGTACAGGTCGAAGTACGGGTAGTTCAGCAGCAGCGGGTACGCCTCCGGGGGCGTGTTCTCGAAGTCCCACTCCTGCAGCCGGGTGAAGCCCTCCGATTGCTGGTGCACCTGGAGCTCCCGGTCGTACGGGATGTGCACGGCCGCCGCCGCGTCCCGCCAGGAGGCCATCTCCTCGTCGTCCACGCCGAGCTGACGGGCCAGGTCGGGGTGGCGCTTGGCCGCCTCGACCGCGCTGAACATGTTCTGCTGGGCCATCAGGTTGGTGTAGATGTTGTCGTCCACCACGGCCGTGTACTCGTCGGGGCCGGTGACGCCGTCGATGTGGAAGCGGCCGTGCCGGTCGTGGTGGCCCAGCGACCGCCACAGCCGGGCGGTCTCGATCAGCAGCTCGAGGCCGACCTCGCGCTCGAAGTCGTAGTCGCCGGTGGCCTGCACGTAACGGCGGACCGCGTCGGCGATGTCCGCCCCGATGTGGAAGCCGGCGGTGCCGGCCGGCCAGTACGCCGAGCACTCCTGGCCGTGGATGGTGCGCCACGGGAAGGCGGCGCCCTGCAGGCCCAGCGTCTGAGCGCGCTCCCGGGCCAGATCGAGCGTCGAGTGCCGCCAGCGCAGCACGTCGGCCGCCGCCGCGGGCTGGGTGTAGGTCAGCGCGGGCAGCACGAAGGTCTCGGCGTCCCAGAACGTGTGGCCGTCGTAGCCGGGGCCGGACAGGCCCTTGGAGCCGATCGGCCGCTGCTCGGCCCGGGCGCCCGCCTGCAGCGTGTGGAACAGGCCGAAGCGGACGGCCTGCTGCACCTCGGGGTCGCCGTCGACGCGGACGTCGGAGTGGTCCCAGAACGCGTCGAGGTATTCCCGCTGGGCGTCCACCAAGCCCTCCCAGCCGTCCAGCCGGGCGCTGGCGAGCGCGGCGCCCACCTGGTCGCGGATGGCGGGCAGCGAGCGGCTTCCGGACCACCCGTACGCGGCGAGCTTGACCACCCGTAGCTTCTGGCCCGGCTCGAGCTTGGTGGCGACCGTGGTGCGCAGCCAGTCGGGGTGGCCCTCGGTGGTGATCGCGTGCTTGCCGGGCGCGTCGACCAGGTGCTCCATGGCCGCGGCCATCCGCAGGTCGCTGGCCTTGGTGCGGTGCACGAGCAGGCCGCCGGTGCGCTGCTCGAGCATCTCCTCGGCCTGCAGCGGGTGGTCCAGCACCGCCGCCACCCGCGGGTCCTTGCTCATCGGCGGCAACTGCTCGTTGGCGACCAGCTCGGACTGCAGGATCAGCCGGGCGGAGGCGTCCAGCGGCTCCACCTCGTACAGGAAGGCGACGACGGCGCGCTGGGTGAACGAGACCAGCCGTACGGTACGCACGCGGATCGCCTGGCCGGACGGCGAGACCCACTCGACGTTGCGCTCGAGCGTGCCGGCCCGCAGGTCGAGCACCCGCTCGTGGGAGCGGAGCTCGCCGTACCGCACGTCGAACGGCTCGTCGTCGACCAGCAGCCGCATGAGCTTGCTGTTGGTTACGTTGATCATCGTCTGGCCGGACTCGGGGAATCCGTAGCCGGCCTCGGCGTACGGCAGCGGGCGCAGCTCGTAGAACGAGTTCAGGTACGTACCCGGAAGGCCGTGGGGCTCGCCCTCGTCCAGGTTGCCGCGTATCCCGACGTGCCCGTTGGCCAACGCGAACACCGACTCGGACTGGGCCAGCAGGTCCAGGTCGAGCCGGGTCTCCCGGATGTGCCAGGGGTCCACGGGATATGCCCGTTCACGGATCACGGTGGTGCCTCTCGCGAATGAAAAGAGAAAGACGTCGAAAGATATAAACGCTGATACGGGGTCAGCGCGTCAGGAGTTCGGACAGGTCCGTGACAACGATGTCGGCCCCGTGCTCCACCAAAGCGTCATGCTGCCCGACGCGGTCAACTCCGACCACGATCCCGAAATTACCGGCCCTGCCTGCGGCAACGCCGGCCTGAGCGTCCTCGAAGACGGCGCACGCCGCCGGCGGGAGACCCAGGAGCTTGGCCCCGTACAGGAAAGTGTCGGGTGCCGGCTTGCCAGGCAAGTTTTGCTCGCGTGCGGTCACGCCGTCCACGCGCTCCTCTATGAGGTCGGCAATACCGGCTGCCTCCAGCACGTCCTTGCAGTTGGCGCTGGCCGAGACCACCGCGCGGCGCAGTCCCGCGTCGCGGGCGGCCTTGAGGTACTCGACGGAGCCCTCGTAGACCTGTACCGCGCCCTCTTTGATCTTCTGCAGGACGAGGACGTTCTTGCTGTTCCCCAGGCCGTTCACGGTCAGCTGGTCGGGACCGTCGTCCGGAGCCCCCTCGGGCAGGGTGATACCGCGAGAGGCGAGGAAGGTGCGGACACCATCGGCGCGTGGCCGGCCGTCGACGTAGTCGTGGTAGTCGGCGCCGGAGTCGAACGGCACGAAGTCTTGCCCGTGCTGTGCCGACCACGTCTTGAGGAACGTGTCGAACGTCTGTTTCCACGCAGCATTGTGCACAAGCGCGGTCTGCGTGAGCACGCCATCAAGATCAAAAAGGCATGCCGTCACATGCGGAGGTAGTCCGAGCACGCGCCCAATGTAGTCGCATGCGGCTCGTCGCGAGTCCCGAAGGGCGGCTTCACATTTTCCGGGACCTTTACGCCCTGTTCAACCTGCTGTTTCAGGCGGATGTCGCCCGGCGTGGCAGAGCGATCCGCAGCCCGATCGTGGTGCCGATCGGGCCCGTGGCCACGGTCACCTCGTCGCAGAGTTGATGGGCGAGCCAGATCCCCCGGCCGCCCACCTCGAACGAGTCGGGCACCTCGGGCGGCCGCAGAAAGTGCGCGGGGATGCCGGGGCCCGCGTCGGTCACCGTGCACCACGCCGAGCCCCCGGCCAGCCAGAGCACCGCGCGCCCCTGGCCGCCGGCGTGCAGCACGACGTTGGTGATCACCTCGTTGACCGCGAGCACGAAGCCCTGGAGCCGGTCGCCGGACAGGCCCGCGGCGGCGAGCCGGCCGGACACCTCGTGCCGCACCACGGCGATCTCGTCGCGGCCGAAGCGCCGGTCGAGGAGCTGCGGCGCCTCGCTGGGCGACGGGTCCAGAGAAGAAGAGCCCGGGGCCGAAGTACCCGGAGCCGATCGCACGCTCTGTCCCATTCTCTCCTCCACCGTGGTGCAGCCTACGCGGTGTGCTCGTCCCCTGGCACGAGGCCTCTCGGAAGAGATGCGAGTTGCCGCGTCGATACGCCATCGCACCGACGCACGGAATCGGTTGGGGGCGGCGACCGTCACCGCCAGCCGATGTCGATCCGATCGCCGCGCTCGTCGAAGAAATGCAGCATGTCCATGCGCACCGCGACCGACAGCGGGTGTCCGGGTGAGACGGCCGGATACGGCGCCAGGCGGACCGCCAGCTCGGCCGGGCGGCGGTGGTGCCGCCCCGGGTCGAGCACGCTGGTGCGTTCCTCGCGGGTCTGCACCGCGGTGGCCGCGGCGCTCCCGCGGCCGGTCAGCTTCTGCAGCGCACCGCCGAACTTGCGGAGCGTGCCGCTCGGCTCCGGGTCGGGCTTGCCGGTGCCCATCTCGTCCACCACGATCGCGGTCGCCCCGATGTCGAGGTACGCCAGCGACTCGTGCCCATGGTGCTCGAGGTAGCGGATCCGGCCGCGGAGCACGTCGCCCTGCACCTCGGGCGCCACCGGGGTGAGCGCCTCGGCCCGCATGCCGACCACGATGCGCTCGCCGTGGTAGTGCGCCACCGCGCGGGCCCGGATGTCGGTCCACGGCAGGTACAGCGCCTGCTCGCCGAAGTTCAGCGTGACGTACTGGTCGAGATGCACATAGACGGACGCCTCGAGCAGGTTCATCCGGGGCGAGCCGAGGAACGCGGCCACGTAGAGGGTGGCCGGCCGGCCGTACACCTCGGTGGGGGTGCCGACGTCCTGGAGCACGCCCTTGCGCAGGATCGCCACCCGGTCGGCCATGGTGAGCGCCTCGGCCTGGTCGTGGGTGACGTACATGGTGGTGACGCCGAGCTCGCGGGTGAGGCCGGTGATCTCGGCGCGCAGCTCGGCGCGCAGCCCGCTGTCGAGGTTGGACAGCGGCTCGTCCATCAGGAACAGGCCGGGGCGGCGCACGATCGCGCGGCCCATGGCGACGCGCTGGCGCTGGCCGCCGGAGAGCTGACTGGGCTTGCGGTTGAGCACGTCACCGATGCCGAGAGCGCTCGCGACATCGCCGACCCGCTCAAGCCGGCTGTTCGGCTCCATACCGGACAAACGCAGCGGAAAGCCGATATTTTCGTTCACCGTCATATGCGGATAAAGAGCGAAGTCCTGGAACACCATCGCAATGCTGCGGTCCCGCGGCGCCAATTCGAGCACCGGGTCGCCATTGAGGAGAATGTCCCCTTCGGACGGATCCTCCAGGCCCGCGATCATTCGCAAAATCGTCGATTTCCCGCAGCCGGACGGGCCCAGGAGCACGAGAAACTCGCCGTCGTCGACGTCGAGGCTCACATGATTGACGGCAACCGTGCCATCGGGCCAAACCTTGGTGACGTCCTTGAGCAAGACGGTGGACACCGTCTCTACCTCCTACCGGGAAAGTACGCAATGATCCCGGTCCCACGATGTCCGGCGATCTAGCTCACTTTGACGAGGAGTATCGATATGCCGCCATCGGGTGAACGTGCCATTTGCCCACAGTAACGGATCGATTACACCGAACTATCGCTGGTCGAGAAAGACCCGGCGAACCACCCGTTCGGCCGCGCGGCCGTCGTCGAGGTAGCAGAACCGCTCCCGGAACGCCGCGCGCGCCGGGTCGCCCCAGCGATCTTCCTGGAAGATCGCCACCAGGTCGTCGTACGTCGTGGCGACCGGGCCCGGCGGCATCGCCATCAGGTCGAAGTAGACGCCGCGCAACTCGCGGTAGACCTGCCAGTCCGGTGCGTAAATTACCAAAGGCTTGTCAAGCACCGCGAAATCGAACATCGCGGACGAATAGTCGGTGAGCAGGACGTCGGCCGCCAGATAGAGATCCTCGACGTCCGGATGCCCCGAGACGTCGATGATCCGCTCGCTGCCACCGACCGGGCGGGAGACGCCCGCATAGAAGTAGTGCGCGCGCACCAGGAGCACCGTCTCGGGGCCCAGGGACGACGCCAGCCGCTCCACGTCGAGCACGGACGCACCCTCCGGCAGCCACTCCCGATGGGTCGGGGCGTAGAGCACCACCCGCTTGCCGGCGCCGATGCCGAGCCGCTCGCGCATCGCGGCACCGTCCGAAGAGGACGCGGTGGCGAGCCGGTCGTTGCGCGGGTAGCCGGCCTCCAGCGTCTCGTACCCGCACGGATACGCCCGCTCCCAGGCGATCGTGGTGTGCGCGTTCGCCGACACGCTGAAGTCCCACCGGTCGGCGCGCCGCATCTGACCGGCGAAGTCGGTGTCGCGCACCGCCGCCGGATGATCCAGCTGGTCCATCCCCATCATCTTGAGCGGGGTGCCGTGGTGGGTCATCACGTGCGTGGTGCCGCGCCGCTTGACCATCATGTTCGGCCAGTTCACGTTGTTGATCAGATAGCGGGCGCGGGCCAGCGCGCGGTAGTAGGGCAGCGTGCCGGCCACCACGTGGTCGACGCCGGGCGGCACGGCGGCCACCCGCGAGGGTTCGATCACCCACACCGCGCGCAACTGCGGGACGAGCTCGGCGGCCTTCGCGGCGATCGCCGCCGGGTTGCAGGTGACGCCGCGATACCAGTACGCCGCGTAGAGCGCGAGCGAGCGGTCCACCGGCAACACGAGTTGCAGCCAGTAGTAGAGGCGCCCGAGGACCTGCCAGAAGCGCTTCGCGACCTTCGGGCGGGGCCGGCGCAACACCGCGCGGGCCGCCCGCATGGCGATCTCCGCGGCCCGGAACGCCGGGTACGACCCCCGGGCGACCAGCCGGTAGCGCAGTCCCTCTCCCCCGCCCGGCGACGGGAAGCCGGCCGGCGGCAGGTGCCGGCGATACATCTCCCGCATCCGGGCGAAGAAGCGGCGTCGCGAGGCCGGCGGCACCCGGTTGTCGTGCCGCAGCACCCGCATGAAGTGCCACAGCATCCGGCGGAACAGCAGCCCGCGCACCTCGTCGCCGGGATTCGCGTACTTCGCGCAGAGCGCGAGCGCGTGCTCCCAATGGTCGAAGACCTCGAAGTGCCGCTCACCCACGGTCTGGGTGATCGCCCCGGTCCGCCGTTGCCGGTAGTGCACGCAGGTGCGCGGCAGCCCGCTGATCCGGCTGGCCGCCAGCATCAGCGGGAACGTGAACGAGACGTCCTCGTACCAGCCGGCCTCGAACGCCAGGCCGAGCCGCCGGAGCAGCTCGCGGCGGATCACCTTGTTCCACGCCACGTGCAGGGTCTCGAGCACCCGAGGCCACTGCTCCGCCGAGAAGACGCGGGGCGCGTCGCCGAGCAGACGCTTGGCCGAGCCGGTTTGCACCGAGCCGTCCCAGTGCACCCGGTCCCAGCCCACCACCAGCACGTCGGCGTCGGTGGCCCGCAGCCGGGCGGCCACCGCGGCGAGCGCCCCGGTGGCCAGCCAGTCGTCGCTGTCCAGGAACCAGACGTATTCGCCGCCGGCGTGCTCGAGCCCCAGGTTGCGGGCGCGGCCGAGGCCGACGTTGGCCGGCGAGGTGATCACCCGGACCCGGGGGTCGCGGGCCGCGTACTCGGCCAGGATCCGGCCGCTGTAGTCGGGCGAGCAGTCGTCCACCGCCACGATCTCGAAGTCCTCGAAGCTCTGGCTCAGCACCGAGTCCAGGCACTGCGCCAGATAGCCCTGCACCCGGTAGACCGGCAGAACGATGCTCAGAAAGCTCACGAGCGGCGCCAGTCGGCGATCGCGTGCCCCAGGAACGAGGCGCCCACCAGCGCCGCGATCCCGGCCTCGGCGAGCGTGGCGTGCCCGGCCAGCGCGAGCGCGGCGAGCACCACCACCCGCACGTCCCAGCCGAGCAGCGCACCGGCGCCGCGCGCCCCGGGGGCGCCCTTCTCCATCCGCGCGGTCAGGTCGTAGTGGCGCAGGGCCAGCGTGAACAGCAGCAGGAACACCACCGGCGGCGGCACCGAGCCGACCAGCCCGACCGCGACCACGTAGAGATACTCGGCGGCGCGCAGGAACGCCGGGACCAGCCAGTCGAGCGGGCCGTCGTGCCGGGCCTTCGCCGGGATGCCGGCCCCGAGCAGCACCAGGGCCACGGCGCCGGCCGCCGCCTCGGACGAGGAGCCGGACAGCACCGAAGAAGCGACCAGGATCAGCGAGGTGACGGCCGCGAGCGCGGCGAAGGCGAGCGGCGCGGGGGCGCCCGGGAAGGCGAGCAGATGCCGGACGAGCGGCCCGTCGTCGCGGTGCCGCATGGTGTCGACCTTGTCGAGCACGCCGACCCGCATCGAGATCGACCGCAACGAGCGAAGAGCCAGGGTGTACGCGAACGCGAGCAGTCCCGCGGCCACCACCGCGCCGAGCGCGACCCGCCCGTTGGTCAGCATGGCCAGCACGGCGATCAGCGCCCAGCGCTCGCCGATCGGGAAGACCACGATCCGCTTGAGCCAGTACGCCGCCGACCCGGTCTCGCCCTGCACCCGGTTCGACGCCGCGGACAACCGCGCGCCCACCCCGCCGGCCGCCTGGGCCCGCGGGTGGGCGGCGGCCTCGTCGTGCAGCGCGCCGTACCACGTGTCGGTCATGTGCCGGACGGTCTGGAGCAGGATCGCCATGATCGCCAGCGGCCACGCGTACGGCAGGCCGATCCGCTCGGCGCCGGCCGCGAGGCCGGCATACACGGCGTATTCCTTGGCCCGGTCGGCTATCGTGTCGAGCCAGCCGCCGAACGCGCCGAACCGGCGGGTGTACCGGGCCAGCTGGCCGTCGACGCAGTCGAGCACGAAGCCGAGGTAGAGCAGTATTCCGCCGGCGATCATCGCGGGCCGGGAGGCCTGCCAGAAGGCGAGCGCGGCGGCCACCGCGAACAGCACCGAGATCCAGGTGACGGCGGTCGGCGACAGGCCGAGGCGAGCGGCGGCCCGGGTGACGATCGGCGACCAGGTGCTGACCGCGTACGTCGTGAAGAAGTCGTCCTTTTCCTTGACGGCCAGACGCAGGAGCGCGGCGTCCTCGTCGACGGCCACGACCGCCGCGCGGGCCCGGGCCAGCTCGGCCGACGTGTGCACCTGCTCGGCCCGGAGCAGCCGCACCGGGGTGGCCACCGGCACCACGCCCGCGTCGAGCAGGGCGGACAGCAGGTCGGGACGGTCGGCGACCTTGTCCAGCGTGGGCAGGTCGGCCGGGGCGAGGCAGAGCGCGCCGAGGTAACGGACCGTGCCGCCGCCGGGCCCGGCCGGCAGCAGCTTGCCGCGGTCGTCGCGCAGGTCACCGGCCGGGTCGGCGGCGACCAGCGCGGTGGTGCGACCACCCGGCTCGGTCGCCAGCATGCGAAGCAGGCCGGGGTGCGCCACCAGGTTGTCGGCGCAGATCAGCAGCCGCTGATCGGTGTCGTACGCCCGGCGGGACAGCGCCCGCAGCCGCACGGGATCGCCGAAGCGCTCCACCTCCGTGGCGCCCGCCGCGTGCAGCGCGCCGACCAAATCGTTCGCCAACCGGCCGGCGTCGCTGGGATCGAGGGCATTGCCGTTGCCGGCGGAGAGTACGGCCAGCGTCACGGATTTGTCACCGCCTCGACCCGGGGCCCGTAATCGGCGTCCAGGTTAACAGCGAGCCGGTCTCGGGTACGGGTCACCCTTACGGGAACGCGGCCGACCGGCTCCACCTGCGGACTGAGGGAAGCCGCTCGCGGCGCACCTACCTTCGAGCTACCGACAAAGAACCTGAAGGAGTGAGTGATCGTGACCCGCCGCCTCGCCCGCCCGCGCGACGACCGCTGGATCGCCGGCGTCTGTTCCGGACTGGGCCGCCGCTTCGGACTCTCGTCCGGCGCGGTCCGCCTGATCTTCGTGATCTCCTGCCTCCTGCCCGGACCGCAGTTCGTCATCTACCTCATCCTCTGGGCTCTGATGCCCAACGAGTGAACCCGTGCCGGGCTCGCCGCCGGCGTTCCCGGTGCGGACGTTCCGCGCCGGCGAGCCCGGCGCGGTCTCACGGCGTGGTGAACTCGATCGTCACCGACGTATAGCCGAGGCGGCTGAACAGGCTCACCAGCATGTGCTGGGTGTTGTCCCTCGCCCGCTGGTCGAGGCCGCTGGACCGGGCCGCCTCGGTGATCCGCTGCTGGGCGAGCTGATAGACCCGCTGCTGTTTGTCGGTGTCGGACTTGAACGCGTCGCCGATGCTGGTCAGCAGCCCGCGATTTTCCTCGACGACGTAGCTCTTCTGCAAGTCGAGCGCGGCGTCGCCCTGCTGCGGCGGCGGCAGGGTGATCTTGATGTTCTTCTTCTCGTTGTCGACCTCGAGCGCCTTGTCGGAGAGCGTGGAGAAGTCCACATACTCCTCCACGGTGCCGGAGCCGACGAAGAGCACCCGCCGGTTGATCAGCCAGTCGGGGACGTACTTGCGGTCCTCCTGGAGGTCGACGATCACCTGGAAGGTGCCGTCGGCGGCCACGTATCGACTGAGGTCGCGCATCGACTGCAGCAGCACGGGCTGGCTGCGGTCGGTGGTCTGCCGGTCGAACGGGTTGTCGAAGCTGGGCAGCACGTTCAGCGAGCGCAGCCCGAAGCAGGCGGCGACGATGACCGCGAAGACCACGCCGAAGAAGATGAGGACGCGAGCGACGATGCTCTTGCGCGGGGGATCGGGAACAGCGGCCGGCTGCTCGTCGGGGACGGCCGGATATTCCTTCGTCGGTTCGTCGACATCCGGTGACTGAGCCATACCCATAAGGTACGAGGGGGGTACGACACTCGCACTCGCAAGCCGCGCAGCGACTCAGTCGAACGCGCTCAGACCGGTCAATTTTTGACCTATCACCAGCTGGTGGATCTCCGAAGTTCCCTCGTACGTGAGCACGCTCTCGAGGTTCGCGGCGTGCCGCATGATCGGATACTCGCCGCTGATGCCGTTGCCGCCGAGGATCGTGCGGCAGGTCCGGGCGATCTTGATGGCTTCCCGGACGTTGTTCAGCTTGCCGACGCTGACCTGCTCGGGACGCAGCGAGCCGGTCGAGTCGCGCAGCCGGCCGAGGTGCAGCGCGAGCAGGAAGCCCTTCTGCAGCTCCAGGGTCATGTCGGCGAGCTTGGCCTGGGTCAGCTGGAATCCGGCGATCGGCCGGCCGAACTGCTCGCGGCTCCCGGCGTACTCGAGCGCGGTGGCAAGACAGTCGCGGGCGGCGCCCAGCGCCCCCCAGATGATGCCGAATCGGGCCTCGGTGAGGCAGGACAGCGGCGCCTTGAGGCCGGCGGCGGCCGGCAACCGGGCCTCGTCCGGCAGACGCACGTCGTCCAGAACGATCTCGCCCGTCGACGACGCCCGCAGCGACATCTTGTTGGTTATCTCGCGGGCCGCGAACCCCGGCGTATCGGTGGGCACCGCGAAGCCGACCACGCCCTCCTCGGCTCGCGCCCAGATCACCGCCACGTCGGCCAGCGGCGCATTGGTGATCCACATCTTGCCGCCGGTGAGGACCCAGCCGGACCCGTCGCGCCGGGCCCGGGTCGACATGGTGGCCGGGTCGGAGCCGTGGTCGGGCTCGGTCAGTCCGAAGCAGCCGATCAGCTCGCCCGCGGCCATGCCGGGCAGCCAGCGCTGCTTCTGCTCGGCCGAGCCGAACCGCCAGATCGCGTACATCGCGAGCGACCCCTGCACGCTGACCAGCGAGCGGACGCCCGAGTCGGCGGCCTCCAGCTCCATGCAGGCCAGGCCGTACGACACCGCGGAGGCGCCGGCGCAGCCGTACCCGGTCAGATGCATGCCGAGCAGGCCGAGCTTGCCGAACTCGCGGGCCAGCTCGCGGACCGGGGCGGCGCCGTCCTGGTACCAGCCGGCGACGTGCGGGCGTACCCGGTCGTCGGCGACCCGGCGGCACAGCGCGCGGATGTCGCGCTCCTCGTCGGTCAGCAGGCTGTCGACATCGAGCAGATCCAGCGGGGACACCGGCATGGTCAGCCCTCGACGACCAGGACGCGGGCATGGATCTGGTTGCGCTGCTGCAGGGCCGCCCGCAGCGCGCGGTGCAGCCCGTCCTCGAGGTAGAGGGAACCCTGATATTCCACGACGTGCGGGAAGAGGTCACCGTAGAAGGTCGAGTCCTCGGCCAGCAGCTTGTCGAGCGCGAGCTCGCGTTTCGTGGTGATCAGGTCGGCGAGCCGGATCGGCCTGGGCGGAATCTCGGCCCAGGCCTTCAGCGTGGTGTGGTGATCGGGATACGGGGCTCCGTCCCGGACGGCTTTGAAGATCACGCCGGTTGCCCCCTTCCCAAAAGCACCCAAGTTGCCGGCCCCAAGCACCCAAGTTACCGGCTAGCCTAGCCGCGCCCATCGGCCATGATGCACCACCTCGTCGACCGGGCGGTGCCCCCGCTTCAGCGACGGGGACTTCTTGTCGGGCGCCCGGTAACCCACCGTGAGCGTCCCGATCGGGTGGAACTCGCCGGGCACGCCGAACGCGTCCTTGAAGCTCTGCGTCGTCTCGACCGGGATGCCGAAGAAGCACGAGCCGAGGCCCTCGTCGACCGCGGTGAGGTGCATGAGCAGCGCCGCGAACCCGGTGTCGATGTCCCAGTACGGCACCGGCCAGTGCTTCTCGGACCGGTCGGTCCAACCCTTGTCGGCCTGGGCGTAGCGATCCAGGTAGGCCGACTTGTTGGCCAGGCAGACGATGATCACCGGCGCCATCCGCATGCGGGTCAGCCAGTCGCCGCGCCACACCGGCTCGGCCTCGCCGCCGGTGGTGACCGACCAATAGAGATCGCGATCCGCCGGCTCGGTCAGCACCAGGAAGCCCCAGCCCTGCGAGAAGCCGGCGCTCGGCGCCCGCAGGCCGTGCTTGACGATCTTGTCGACGATCTCGGGCGGTACCGGGCGCTCCGGGTCGTAGGTGCGCACCATCCGCCGCTTGCGGACGACCTCGGCGAACTCCATCAGCTCCGGATCCCCCACGTCGCCGTCCAGCGCTCGCCGGGCGCCAGCACGGTCAGGTCGCGGCCGGTGCGGAAGGAGTCGGGCGGGCAGGTCATCGGCTCGATCGCCACCGAGCGGCGGAACCGCTCGTCGTCCAGGGTGTCGCCCGAGAAGACCTGCCAGTACTTGAACTTGTCGTCGGCCCAGACCACGACCTTGGCCGGCGACGCCGGGTCGGCGATGGTGACCTCGGTGATGCCGGACGCGTCGTGCTCGATGTCGCCGAACGTGGTGTCGAGCACCAGGTCGCCGATCTTGCGCGGCTCGGTGAAGTCGTACTCGGTGCCGGCCACCCCGACCGCGCCGATCGGCAGCAGCCGCCCGTCGGCCAGGATGCGGGTCTTGCCGGGGACGTGCAGCAGGATGTCGTCCACCGCGACGCCGGGAAGCTGCACGTACGGGTGGACCGAGAATCCCCACGGCGCGTTCGACGGGCTGTTGTTGACGACCTCCTGCTCGCAGCGCAGGCCGTCGGCCGAGACCGACCAGCGGGCGCGCAGCGTCAGCCACCACGGGTAGCCGATCTGCGCCGGCAGCTCGTACTCGACGGTGATCGCGTCGGCCGTCTGCTCGGCCAGGCTCCAGCGGGCCCAGTTGGCCAGGCCGTGGATCGCGTTGTGCCGGCCCGGCTCGGTCAGCGGCAGCTGGTGGGTCTGCTGCTCGAACGTGTAGTTGCCGTCGCGGATCCGGTTGGGCCAGGGCGCCAGGATCTGACCGGCCGAGGCCGGCGACAGCTCGTCCGCCTCGAAGCCGTCCAGCACCGGCACGTCACCGACGGAGTAGTGGCGCAGCGTGCCACCGACCTCCACGATGACGGCCCGGGTGCCGCCCGACTCGATCGACCACTGGGTTCCGGATATCGCCGGCACGACACTCGTCATGGCTTGGACACTAGTCGTTCCGGGTCCTCCGCCGGGGGCCGGTAGCGCACCAAAGCGGGGAACGCGAGCCCCAGGGCCACGGCCAGTCCGGCCGCCACGAATCCGCCGCCGGCCCAGGACCCGGTCGCTCCGGCGAAGCCGGCGGTGGCGCCGGCCCGCAGGTCGCCCAGGCGCGGCCCGCCCGCCACCACCACGATGTAGACGCCCTGCAGCCGGCCGCGCAGCCGGTCCGGCGCGAAGGTCTGCAGCATCGACTGCCGGTACACGGCGCTGACCAGATCGGCCGCGCCGCCGACCGCGAGCAGCAGCACCATCAGCCACAGCGAGTGCGCGAGCCCGGCGAAGCCGATCGCCAGGCCCCAGGCGACCACCGCCGCCACCAGCGCGATGCCCTGCCGTTTGACCCGGCCGATCCAGCCCGAGGTGAGCCCGGCCACCACCGAGCCGATCGCGATCGCGGCGTACAGCCAGCCGATCGCCGCGCCGCCGCCGAACCGGTCGGCCGCCACCTCGGGGAACAGCGCCCGGGGCATGGCGAACACCATCGCGATGATGTCCACCGCGAAGGAGAGCAGCAGCACCGGCTGGGTGGTCAGGAAGCGCAGGCCGTCGACGATGCCGCGCAGGCCGGCCGAGGGCTTCTCCTCGTCCTCGGCGTGCACGATCGGCGGGATCGGCGGCAGCTTCCAGGTGGCCCAGAACGAGATCGTGAACAGCACCGCGTCGACCAGGTAGGCCACCGTCACGCCGGCGCCGGTCGAGGCCACGCCGAAGATCAGACCGGCGGCCAGCGGGCCGAGCACGCCGCCCGCGGTCGTGGTCGTGTAGCTGAGCGTGTTGGCCGCCGGGACCAGGCCGGTCGGCACGATCCGGGGCACGATCGCCTGCCGGGTGGGCGAGCTCACCGCGAAGCCGGCCGACTGCAGCGCGGTCAGTGCGAGCAGCAGCCAGCCGCTGCGCACGCCGATCAGCGCCTGCGCCAGCAGTCCGACGGTGGACAGCCAGGCCAGCGTCGAGCTGGCCAGCAGCAGCTTGCGCCGGTCGATCACGTCGGCGGCCGCGCCACCCCACAGCCCGAAGATCAGCAGCGGGATCAGGCCGGCGACGCCGAGCAGGCCCACCCACGCCGAGGAGTGCGTGATCGCGTACATCTCGACCGGCACCGCCACCGCGGTGAACTGGAAGCCGAAGAACGAGACGCCGTTCCCGATCCACATGCGGCGATAGGCCGGAGCCCGGAGCGGCCGGGTGTCGATCACCCAGGACTTGCGCTGCTTCTCCTCGACCAGCTCCTCGGTCGACTCCACGGCTTCCTGGCTCAAGGGGCCAGCCTCTCGACGATCCAGGACCGATTTTCGGTACGCCGGAAGCGCAGTCGATCGTGCAGGCGGTTGGAGCGCCCTTGCCAGAACTCCACGGTCTCCGGCACGACCCGCAACCCACCCCAGTGCGGGGGCGCCGGCACCGGCCCGTCACCGAACCTTTCCCGCGCCGCCGCCAGCCCCGCCTCGACCGCGGCCCGGCCGGGCAGCACCCGCGACTGCGGGCTCGCCCACGCGCCCAGCTGCGATCCGCGCGGCCGGGAGGCGAAATACTCCTCGGTCTCGGCCCGCGGCACCCGCTGCACCGCCCCGGTCACGATCACCTGGCGCTGCATGGCGAACCACGGGAAGACCAGGCTCGCGTACGGGTTGGCGGCCAGCTCGGCGCCCTTGCGCGACTGGTAGTTGGTGAAGAACGTGAAGCCGCGCTCGTCGTACCCCTTGAGCAGAACGGTTCGCGCCGACGGGTGACCGTCCGCGGCGGCCGTGGCCACGATCATCGCGTTCGGCTCCGGCAGGCCGAAGGCCGCCGCGTCCGCGAACCAGGCCTCGAACTGCCGGGTCCAGCTGGTGGCGAGGTCCGTTTCCAGGAGCTCGCCACGCTCGGTGTAGTCGCGCCGCATGGCCGCGGGCGAGGGGGGTTCCACAGTCACGAGCGCTCCCTGAACACTTTTCGGCACAACGACCGTAAGTCCGAGCGGCCCTTACGTCAGCCCGGTAAGGATGGGTGTCGCCGAGAGCACATCGCATCGCCCCCATCAAGCGGGCAATATGAAAGACTCGTAGCATTTCCTCGCAGGGAGCCCTGTCTCAATTGTCCGACTTTACCGGCGCCGTCTTCAAACCGGGCCTCGAGGGCGTCGTCGCGTTCGAGACCGAGATCGCCGAGCCCGACAAGGCCGGTGGCTCACTGCGCTACCGCGGCGTCGACATCGAAGACCTGATCGGCACGGTCTCGTTCGGTGACGTCTGGGGCCTGCTGGTCGACGGCAAGTTCGGTCCCGGGCTGCCGCCCGCCGAGCCGTTCCCGGTCCCCGTCCACTCCGGCGACATCCGCGTCGACGTGCAGTCCGCGGTCGCCATGCTCGCCCCGTACTGGGGCCTGCGGCAGTTGCTCGACATCGACAACGACCAGGCCCGGCGCGACCTCGCCCGGGTCTCGGTGACCGCGCTGTCGTTCATTGCCCAGTCCGCCCGCGGGCTCGGCCTGCCCGCGGTCCCGCAGAAGGACATCGACAAGGCGTCGACCATCGTCGAGCGGTTCATGCGCCGCTGGCGGGGCGAGCCCGACCCGAGGCACGTCAAGGCGGTCGACGCCTACTTCATCTCGGCCGCCGAGCACGGGCTCAACGCGTCCACTTTCACCACCCGCATCGCCGCCTCGGTCGGCGCCGACGTGGCCGCCTGCATCTCGGCCGGCATCGGCGCGCTCTCCGGCCCGCTGCACGGGGGCGCGCCGTCCCGGGTGCTGCACATGATCGAGGCGGTCGAGCGGGGCGGCGACGCCGAGGCGTACGTGAAAAGTGTCCTTGATCGTGGCGAGCGGCTGATGGGCTTCGGCCACCGGGTCTACCGCGCCGAGGACCCGCGGGCCCGGGTGCTGCGGCAGATCGCCCGCGAGCTCGGCGCCCCCCGCTACGAGGTCGCCGCCGCGGTCGAGCGGGCCGCGCTGGCCGAGCTGCGGGCCCGCAAGCCCGACCGGGTGATCGCCACCAACGTCGAGTTCTGGTCGGCGGTGGTGCTCGACTTCGCCGAGGTGCCGGCCCAGATGTTCACGCCGATGTTCACCTGCGCGCGGGTGGCCGGCTGGAGCGCGCACGTCCTCGAGCAGAAGAAGCTCGGCCGGATCCTGCGTCCCAGCCTGCGGTACGTCGGCCCGAACCCGCGCAAGCCGCAGGACGTCGAGGGCTGGGCGGCGCTGGCGCCGGCCCGAAATGCGTGACGGTCGCCGCGCCGGTCTCCCGCATAATGTGTGACCGTGACTGAGCTGACCCGCGGCGGAAGGGCCGAGGCAAACCGTGAATAGCATCCGGATTCCTGACGAGATCAAGCCGGTCGACGGGCGCTTCGGCTCGGGCCCCAGCAAGGTGCGGCCCGAGGGCGTCGAGGCGCTGGCCGCGGTGTCGCGCACCTACCTGGGCACCTCGCACCGGCAGAAGACGGTGAAGGACCAGGTCGCCCGCCTGCGCCGGGGCCTCGCCGAGTTCTTCGCGCTCCCCGACGGGTATGAGGTGATCCTGGCCAACGGCGGCACCAGCGCGTTCTGGGAGGCCGCCACGTTCGGCCTGATCCGCGAGAAGGCCCAGTTCGCCGAGTTCGGCGAGTTCGGCGCCAAGTTCGCCAAGGCAGCCGCCGACGCGCCGTTCCTCGCCGATCCGACCGTGCACAAGGCGCCCGGCGGGCAGGCCGCGTTCCTCACCGCCGAGGCCGGCGTCGACACGTACGCGTCGGTCCACAACGAGACCTCGACCGGCGTCGCCGTGCCGGTCCGCCGGGTCGCCGGCGCCGACCCCGGTGCGCTCATGCTGATCGACGCCACGTCCGGCGGCGGCAGCCTCGACGTCGACCTGCGCGAGACCGACGTGTACTACCTGGCCCCGCAGAAGGCGCTCGGCTCGGACGGCGGCATCTGGCTGGCGCTCATGTCGCCGGCCGCCATCGAGCGCGCCTTCGAGATCAAGTCGACGGGCCGGTACATCCCGCAGTTCCTCGACCTGGTCACCGCCATCGAGCAGTCCCGCCTCGAGCAGACGTACAACACGCCCGCCCTGGCCACCGTCTTTCTCGCCGCCGAGCAGCTGGACTGGATGAACGCGCAGGGCGGCCTCGCCTGGGCCGTGAAGCGCAGCGCCGAGAGCGCCGCGGCCATCTACGGCTGGGCCGACCGCTGCTCGTACGCGACGCCGTTCGTCACCGACCCGGCGCTGCGCTCGGCGGCCGTCGCGACCATCGACTTCGACGAGGGCGTCGACGCGGCCGCGATCGCCAAGGTGCTGCGGGCCAACGACGTGGTCGACACCGAGCCGTACCGCAAGCTCGGCCGCAACCAGTTGCGGATCGCGCTCTACCCGACCGTCGACCCGGCCGACGTCACCGCGCTGACCGCCTGCATCGACTACGTGGCCGAGCGGCTTTCGTAGGCTCTCCACAGCTCGGTTCGCTTCACTGGCGGGATGCTTCTTGATCCGGACAACGCGGCTTTCGTGCGCCGCGTCCACGACAAGGGCCTGCGCTTCGACCGCCGGCGCCTGCTCGGCATGCTGGGCAGCGCCGGCGGCGCCCCGCCCAGCACCCCACCAAGCGGCCCGCCCAGCGACCCCCGCGGCGCCCCGCCCAGCACCCCACCAAGCGGCCCGCCCAGCGACCCCCGCGGCGCCCCGCCCAGCACCCCACCTGAAGGCGCGCCCGCCTGGCGACCCGTCGCCGCCGTGGGTAGCCCGGCTCGGTCGTAGCAGCCAGTCACGGCGGGCCGGCCCGGTGGCGTTTGTCCCTGATCGGGCAGGACTGCCCATTGCCCCGGCCGCGCAATACCGCCCCCGATGCTGTCGTTGCCGTCCTCTGGTGAATCTTGAAGACCTGCCGCTCGATGCGAGCACGAAGTCACCAACTTGAGCGCTCCCGGCCGGCCCCGCCAGAGATATAGGCGTATATTTCCGGCACGATCCCACATGCTGGAGCCGCTGCCACCATCCGAGAGACGCCGCCACACCGTGGGACAGCCACCGCAACCGGGCCCGCGACACCGCGCCACCCGGGCTATGGCGGGCCCAGCTCAAGCGACAAGTCGCCCATTCAGGACCAACTGTCGATCATGGCCCACCCCCGCGGCCCGCCCTCCCAGGGGGAGCCCCCACAGGTCATTGTCCCCGGGAAATGGCGTGGTTGCGTGTCATGGGCGTGCAGCCTGTGGATAACCCGCGACTGTGGAAAACGAGCCCCCGCGTAACCGTTCGTGCTTCTGGTCACTCCTCGGCCCGTACGCGAATGGGGGCTTATGGGGGTTGATCTGTGATGTTGAAGATCATCTCCGCAGGTCAGCGAATGTGAAGGGCGTTTGAACTCCGGCGCGTCATCCCCCAAAGGGTGAGGTTGACGCGTACCGTGTTCCAGAACGCGCCCGGGTGACGGACTCTCGGGAGCACAGGCCAACGCGACGGGACGGAGGCAACGCATGCGGCCGGTACGCTTCGTCGCCCTCTCCGAGGACGGTCAGGCCCTGGTGCTCGCCGACGAGGTCGGCCGGCTTCTGGCCCTCCCCCTCGACGACCGGGTCAACAGCGCGGTCTCCCACGAGGCCCACCCCACCTCGCCGGGGGCCGTGACGGCCGTGACGGCGCCGGAGGCCCCACCGTCGCTGTCTCCGCGCGACATTCAGGCCCGCATCCGCTCCGGCGAGTCCGCCGAGGACGTGGCGCGCATCGCCGGCGTCCCGGTCGACCGGGTGCTGCGCTATGCCGGTCCGGTGCTGCAGGAGCGGGCCATGCTGGCCCAGCACGCGCGCCGCACCCGGCTCAAGACCTCCGACTCGGGCGCGCCGCTCGCCGAGGTGGTCGACAGCCGCCTCGCGCAGCACGGCATCGACACCGAGAAGATCTCGTGGGACGCGTTCCGGCGCGACGACGGCACCTGGCGCATCGTCGCCACCTGGCCGTCCGGCAAGGCGACCGCGCAGGCCATCTGGGATCTCGACAAGGGACGCCAGGTCGTCTCGCCGCACGACGACATGGCGCAATACCTGTGCGCCGAGCGGCCGACCCAGATCTTGGGTCAGGATCCGGTGCCCGAGCGCACGTTCCTCGAGCCCGCCCGCGGTGGCCACGGCCTGCCCGGGGCCGGCCGCACCGCCGAGCCCGCCCGCGGCGGGCACGGGCTGCCCGCGGCCGAGACTCCCGCCGCGCGGCCCACTCGCGACCCGATCCGTGCCGGGCGCGACGCGCTGCTCGCCGGCCTCGACCGGCCACTCGGCGGCGGACGCGGCCTGGAGACCAGCGAGCCCCGGCGGCCGGTGGCCGGCGGCGCCGCGGCGCTGCTCGGCGGCGGTTCCGGCTCGGCCTTCGACGACGACGCCGACCTGCCCAAGGAGGTGCCGGCGGTGCCGTCGCTCGCGGTGCTGCGTCCCCGGCGCACGGTCGGCCAGGCCGGCCAGCAGCAGGGCGAGTCCACCGACGAGACGAAACCGCGCAAGCGCTTGCCGAGCTGGGACGACGTGCTGTTCGGTGGCGGTCCGGCGGCTCGCGAGTCGTCCTGACCCGGCTGTTCGTCGCGGTCTTCCCGCCCCCGTCGGCGGTCGAGCCGTTGCGGGCCTGCCTGCCGGCCGGCGCCAAGCTGACCCGGCCGTCCAAATGGCACGTGACGCTGGTCTTCCTCGGCGAGGCGCCGGCCGACGAGGTGTCCGCCGCGCTCGACGAGGTGCCGGTCTCCGGCAGCTTCGCGCTGCGCCTGGCCGGCGGCGGTCGCTTCGGCACGGCGGCGTGGGCCGCGGTCGGCGGCGACCTCGCGGCGCTGCGCAACCTGCGCGAGGACGTCCGGAACGCGCTCACCGCCGCCGGCTTCCGCTCGGCGGATAGGCCATACCAGCCGCATCTGACGGTGACCTATCGCGGGGATCGCGCGGTGCGGGAGGCCCTGGCCGGATACGCCGGCGACTCGTGGACGGTGACGGAGTTCGCGCTGGTCGACAGCCACGACGGCGAATACGGCACGCTGCGCGCCTGGCCGCTGGAACAGGGTGGGTGAGCCGGCCGCGCTAACGCAGGGCCAGCCCCGCGGCCCGCAGCTCGCTCTCCACCCGCAACCGCTCGAGGTCGCGATCCATCCCCTGCAGCGGCCCGAGGTGCTCGACCAGCCCGAGCGCCCGGCACGCCAGGCGCAGCCGCTCGTCGTAGGCCCGCAACACGGCCGCCCGCCACTTCTCCGAGTGCTGGCTGGGCCCGCCACACCGCTGCTGGGCCAGCCGGCGCAGGTCGAAGGCCAGCTGCTCGATCGAGGGAGTGTCGAGCAGCGACAAGGACGGGACCGGATCGGAGGCGCGCAGGGCGCGGTCGAGCCGGCGCAGCGTCACGATCTCGCGCCGGCCCCGGCGGGTCCACCAGCGGCGCGCGCCCGCGTCGTCCGCGCAGAAGACGGCCATGCCGACGCACGGCAGGAACAGCAGCGTCACCAACGCCGCCGAAAGCACCACCATGTGCGCCACGCTCAAAACGTAGGACGGACACCGGCCGGACCGGAATGACCGTTCGGCCGACCCGATCTGCCAATCCCCGCGGGTGCGGGCGGGCGGTACTGTCGAGCCCGCCATGCGCCCCTCGACCGTTCTCGCCGTGCTCGCCGAGCTGGCGCCGGCGGGCGGCGACCGGGTGCTCGACGTGACCCGGGGCGGCCAGGCGCTCGCCTGGCTCGACGACGCCGAGCGCACCCGCCGCCGCAAAGAGATCGACCGGCTGGCCGCGCTGGACGCCCTGCATCGCGACGAACGGCTGCTGCGCCGCGGCTGGGGTTTCCTGGCCGGCCGCGCCGAGGTGGACGGCAAGGCCCGCAAGATCCGGGTGCCGCTGCTGAGTCAGCCGGTGCGCCTCGAGCGCGGCCTGACCGGCTACCGCGTCGTTCCGGCCGGCGACGTCGAGGTCACGCCGCTGGTCACCGACCGCGATCTGGCCGCGGCGCTGGAGTCGGCGCCGGGCCTGGCCGCCCCCGGCTGGCTGGAGGCGACCGGAAGCAAGGCGTGGCTGCGCTCGGCGGCCGCGGCGACCGGGCTCACGGTGGACGCGCTGGTCGACGACGCCCGCCGCCTTCCGGCCGACCGGGTGGTGCTGGTCGCCCGGGCCGCGCTCTACGTGGCTCGGGACGTCTTCGGCGGCGGCCTTCAGGACAGTCTGCGTAGCTGGACGGGGCGCGACCTGGACGGGACCGCGCTCGCGGCGATCTACGACTCCGCAGCGCCGGACCAGCCGGACGACGCGCCCGTCCTTTCGCCGCTGCCGTTGACCGCGGCGCAGGCCGAGGTGGTGACGCGAGCCCGGACCGCGCCGATCACCGTGGTGTCGGGTCCGCCGGGCAACGGCAAGAGCCATACGGTCGTGGCGGCGGCGCTCGAGGTGGTGCATCGGGGCGGCTCCGTGCTGGTGGCGACGCAGTCGCCGCACGCGGCCGAGGTGCTGGCGGCGCTGCTGGCCCGCTTTCCGGGGCCGACGCCGGTGCTGTTCGGCGACGCCGGGCGGCGGGAGAGCCTGGCGGCCGAGCTCACCGCGGGTGCGGAGCGCGGACCGAGCGAACGAGACCTGCGTGCGGACGTCACGGCCGTCGACCAAAAACATGATTTCGTACGCCGTACGCGCACCCGCATAGCCGACGCCCTCGACCAGGAGTCGCGGGCGGCCGAGCTGCCCCACTGGGAGCCACGCCTGGCCGCCCTGGCCGCGGAGGTGCCGGGCGCGTTCGCCGACGACTTCGACCCCGCCCGGCTCGGGCGGCGAGGGCTGGCCGGCTGGTGGGCCCGTCGACGGTTGCGCGTGCGCCGGGGCGTACCCGGGGAACGGGTGACCGAGGCGATCGCCGCGGCCACCGCGCAGCGTGCCGCCGCCCGCCTCGCCGCGACCGGCGGCACCGACCTCGCGCCGCACTGGCTCGCCCTGCACGCGGCCGAGGAAGACCTGGCCACCGCGGTCGGCACGGCCATGCGGCACGCGGCCCGCAGCGAGAAGCGCTGGGACCGGGACGCCCGCCGGGGCGCCGCCGCGCTCGCCGCCGCCCTGCGCGCCGGCCGCAACCGCCGCCGCGAGCTGCTGGCCCAGCTGGACGCGCCGCCGCTGGTGCGCGCGCTGCCGCTGTGGATCGGCACGGTCGCCGACGTGGAGGATCTGCTGCCGGCGTCGCCCGGGATGTTCGACCTCGTGGTGATCGACGAGGCGTCCCATGTGGACCAGGTGCGGGCCGCGCCGGTGCTGGCCCGGGCCCGGCGCGCGCTGATCGTCGGTGACCCGCGGCAGCTGCGGTTCGTGTCGTTCGTGAGCGACGTCGACGTGGCGGAGGTGCTCGACCGGCACGGCGCGGACGAGCGGCTGGACGTGCGCCGGGTCAGCGCCTACGACCTGGCCGCGGGCGCGGCGCCGGCCACGTGGCTGACCGAGCACCACCGCAGCGCGCCGCATCTGATCGGTTTCTCGGCGCACCGCTTCTACGGCGACCGGATCGAGGTGATGACCCGTACGCCGGCGGCCGAGGCGACCGACGCGATCGACGTGGTGCGGGCGCCGTCGGCCTCCCGGGCCGGCGAGGTCGGCGCCGTGCTCGAGGTGGTGCGCGGCCTGGTCGCCGAGGGCCGCCGCGGGATCGGGGTGATCTCGCCGTTCCGGGCCCAGGCCGAGGCCCTGGAGGCGGCGCTGGTGGCGGCGTACTCGGTGGAGCAGATCGAGGAGCTGGGGCTCCGGGTCGGCACGGTGCACGGCTTCCAGGGCAGCGAGGCCGAGGTGGTGGTCGTGTCGCTGGGCCTGCTGCCCACCGATCCGGCCGGGCGGCGCCGCTTCGTCGCGGACCCGCACCTCTTCAACGTGATGATCACCAGAGCCCGCCGCCGGATCGTCGTGGTGACCACCCTGGCCGCGGCGGACGGCCTGATCGGCGACTACTTCGACTACGCGGCCAAGCCGCTGTCCCCGCCCGATTCCGCCGGACGGGATGGCGGCTGGGGCGGCGAGCTCGCGGCCGAACTGGAACGGCTCGAGGTCGAGGTGCGCGCCGGCTACCGGGTCGGGCCGTGGACGGTCGACCTCTGCATCGGGTCGGGCGCGGAGCCGGTGGGAGTCTTCTGCGGTCCGCATCCGGACGGGGCCGAGGCGCACCTCGCCCGCCAGCGCGCCCTGCACCGGGCCGGGTGGCGCCTGCTCGACGCCTTCGCCAGCCGCTGGGCCGGTGACCCGCGCCGCGCCGCCCTGGAGCTGGCGGCGGCGCAGCGTCCGGCCGGCATGCCGTCGTCCGGTTAGCGGCGGCGGGACGACCCGCTCACCGGGTGGAAAGCGCCGGGGAGGGTCCGGTCTCGGGCAAGGGCAGGTGGACCACCGGAGCCTTCTCGGCCGGCGCCTCGTCGCGAGCCGGCCGCACGACCTGCAGCCGGGGCACCGGCCGCATCCGCACGACGATCCGGTCGCCGCTGACTCGGAGCTGCCAGACCAGCGCCACCACCGCGGTCAGGAAGCACAACAGCCCGGCGCCCCAGATGCTGGACGGCACCCCGAAGTGGTCGCCCCACCAGCCGACCACCGACGCCCCGATCGGCGTCGTCCCGAGGAAGACCAGCACGTACAGGGCCATCACCCGGCCGCGGTACTCGGCGTCGACGCCCATCTGCACCCGGTGGTTCGCCGCCTGGGCCAGGAACATCGAGAAGAAGCCGGTGGGCAGCAGGACCGCCATGGCGACCACGAAGCTCGGCGCGAACCCGACCGCGAACTCCAGCGCGCCGAACGCCAGCGCCGAGCCGAGCACCAGGTACGCGCCCGGCCGGGCCCGCCGCGCGCTGCCGGCCAGCGCCCCGCCGAGCGCGCCGACCGCGAGCATGGTGGTGAGCAGTCCGAACGACGACGGGCCGGCGTGGAAGTTGATTTTCGCGAGCGCGGCCAGGGTGACCGGGAAGTTGAAGCCGATCATGCCGACCATCGCCATGAGGGTGATCGGGAGCAGCAGGTCGGGCCGCTTGCGCACGTACCGGAGGCCGTCCATGACCCGGGCGTCCTTCTTGATCCCGGTGTCCGTGCGGTAGAGCTCGGCCGGCCGCATCCGGGTGTAGCTGAAGATCGGCGCGATCGACAGCAGGGTCGCGATCAGAAAGACCGGGCCGGTGTGGAACAGGGCCAGCGCCACTCCGGCCAGCGCCGGCCCGCCGATGCGCGCGGTGTTGAAGGTCGCGGCCGACAGCGCCAGCGCGTTGGGCAGCAGCGGCAGCTCGACCAGCTCGGAGACGAACGCCTGCCGGACCGGGGTCTCGACGGCGTTGGCGATACCGAGCAGGCCGGCGAAGAGGAAGACGTGCCAGAGGCGTACGACGCCGGCGGCGACCAGGACGGCGAAGACGATCGCGGTGATCGCGAACGCGGCGTTCGCGGCGACCAGGAGCTTGCGCTTGTCGTACCGGTCGGCGAGCCGGCCGGTGTAGAGGGTGAGCAACAGCACCGGAAGGAACTGGAGGGCCGCCACCGTGCCGAGCGCGCCGGGCGAGTTGCCGGACAGGTCGAGCACGAGCCAGTCCTGAGCGGTGAACATCATCCACACGCCGACCAGCTTCACGAGCTGGCCGGTGGCGAAGAGCCGGTAGTTGGGGACCCGCAAGGAACTGAACGTGGTACTCAGCACTGCCCGCACGAGGCTGCGCCTCCTTCTCGGTCGTACGCGTCATCACGATGTGATGAAGCGCGGCGACCGGGAAGCGGTCAGGCCCGGGCGACCTGCTGCATGATCTCCGCAGCCCGGAGCAGCACGTCCCGGTCCTCGGCGCTGAGGGTGGCCAGCTGGTCGGCCAGCCACTCGTTGCGCGCCTTCTCGAACTGGGCGTACATCTCCCGCCCCTGCTCGGTGGGCGCCAGGATCACCTGCCGGCCGTCGGTCGGGTGCGGGGTGCGGGCCACCAGCCCGCGGTCCTCCAGCTTTCCGACGATCTTGGTCATCGTCGGGGGCTGGACCCGTTCGACGTCGGCGAGCTCGCGCGGGGTCAGCGCGCCGGCCAGTTGGAGGCTGGTCAGGGCGGAGAGCTGACTGGACGTGAGATCGCCGACCGCGCGGGTCTGCCGGACCCGCCGGTTGAGCCGCTGGATGGCCTCGCGCAGCGTCCTGGCCAGCTCGTCCGCTGTCCCTCGCTCCGTAGCCACCGGCCACTCCATCACGATTCTTAGCCTAGCTAATGAGCTAGGCTAACGACCATCCGATTAGCGTATGACCGCCGTCACCGGGCCCGCTGAGCAGGCCCGGTAGACGGAAGTCTAGGTAGGCGTCAGAGGACCCAGGTCTCCAGGGGACCACGGAGGAAATACAGGACGAAGAGCACGGCGACGCCGTACAGGATGGGGTGAATTTCCCGGGCCTTGCCGACGGCGGCCTTGAGCAGGACGTACGAGATGACCCCGGCCCCGATGCCGTTGGAGATCGAGTACGTGAACGGCATCAGCGTGATCGTCAGGAACGCCGGCACCGCGATCGAGTAGTCGGTCCAGTCGATCTGCCGCACCGACATCATCATCAGGAAGCCGACCACCACGAGCGCCGTCGAGGCGGCCTCGAACGGCACCACCTGCACCAGCGGCGCCAGGAACATGGCCAGCAGGAACAGCACGCCGGTGACCAGGTTGGCGACGCCGGTCCGGGCGCCCTCGCCGACGCCGGCCGCGCTCTCGATGTACGACGTGTTGCTGGACACGCTCGCCGCGCCACCGGCGGCCGCGGCCACCGAGTCGACGAGCAGGATCTCCCGCGTACGCGGCGGCATCCCGTTCTCGTCGAGCATGCCGCCCTCCTGGCCGATCGCGACCATCGTGCCCATGGTGTCGAAGAAGTCGGTGATCAGCAGCGTGAAGACGAACATCACGCAGACCAGCCAGCCGGCCCGCGACCACGAGTCGAGCACGTTGAAGTGACCGATCAGCGAGAAGTCGGGCGAGCTGACCACCTTCTCGGGCAGCTTGGGCACGTTGAGCGACCAGCCGTGCGGGTTGGTCGCCGACGAGCCCACGCCCGCGATCGCCTCCACGATGATCGCCAGGATCGTGCTGCCGAGGATGCCGATCAGGATCGCGCCCTTCACCCGGCGCGCGAACAGCACCAGCGTGAACAGCAGACCGATCACGAAGACGAACGAGGGCCAGGTGAGCAGCGTGCCGCCGAGTCCCATCTCGACCGGCACGGTGGTGTTGGCGGCGTCCGGCACCCGGTGCACGAACCCGGCGTCGACCAGCCCGATGATCATCAGGAACAGGCCGATGCCCACCCCGATCGCGGTCTTGAGCTGGGTCGGGACCGCGCGGAACACGAGCTCGCGCAGGCCGGTCAGCACGAGGATGGCGATCAGGACGCCCTCGATCACCACCAGCCCCATCGCGTCGGCCCAGGTCATTTCCGGGGCGATCTCGTACGCGACCAGCGCGTTGACGCCGAGCCCGGCCGCCAGCGCCAGCGGGAACCGGGCCACCACTCCCATCAGGATGGTCATCACGCCGGCCACCAGCGCGGTGCCGGCCGCGAGCGCCGCCAGCGGGAGCCGCCCGCCGTCGCCGTCCGCCCCCGACCCGAGGATCAGCGGGTTGAGCACGACGATGTAGGCCATGGTGAAGAACGTGGCGAAGCCACCACGGATCTCGCGGGAGAGGTGAGATCCGCGCGCAGATATCTCGAAATATCGGTCGAAAGCGTTGCGCGCACCCTTATCGGTGGCGACCGTCGACATGGGGTCCTCCGCAGGTGTCGGAAAACTACGACTCGCGCATGCTTTCAGATGCAATGACCTGCGGAAAGTCCAGGCCGGTAAAATGATCTACCCTGTTCCGTGTGACGCAGCCGAAACCCCGGGTCGAGCCGCTGGACCCGCCGATGGTCCCGTTCGCGATCGCCGGCCTGGCCGCCTTCGCGATCGCCGGCCTGGTCATCTGGCTGGCGAGCGGCCCGGACAGCTGGCTCGACACCTGCATCGCCGGCTTCCTCGTCGGCATCCCCGGCCTGATCACCATGATCATCCACGACCGCAACCGCAAGCGCCGGCGCGCGATCACCCACGCGGAGTTTCGCGAGAATTAGCTGTGGCCGTAGTCCTCGGCCGGCTCTTCGTTCTCCACCGAGCCGTGGCCGCGGCTCACCGCGACCGACTCGACCTCGCTGTCGTCGTACACCGTCGGCAGCTCCTCGACCGGCTGCTCCGCCGAGCCGAGCAGGGCCTCCGAGTGGGCGCCGCAGCCGTGGTCGGCGCTGACCGCTCTGCCGTCGTCGGGCGCATACAGGTTGCCGCAGACGCCGAACATCGCCCGCAGCGAGCCGGCCAAGGGGAGGTAGAAGCCGCAGGTGCCGCAGCGGGCGTTGCGCGGCGCCGCGGCGGAGATCGGCGCCTCGGGGCCGGCCTCGCCGTCATACCACCGCTGGGCGGTGTCGATGCGGCCCTCGCGGGACATCACCCGGGACCGGCCGAGCCCGAGCTCCCAGCTGACCTCCTCGACCGCGGGGTCGTCGCTCAACACGTAACCCTGGGCCAGCCGATCGTCGTCGGGCGCGGTCGGCATGAGGTCGCCCACGCCGAGGTCGCCGGGCTGCAAACGCTCGTTCCACGGGACCCAGCCGGGGGCGAGCAGCGCGTCCGGGCCGGGCAGCAGGACGGTCTCGCAGACCGTGACGTGCCGGCTGCGCGGGACCCTGGTCACCGTGACCGCCCAGCGCCAGCCCCGGTAACCCGCGAGGTGGCTCTCGAAGAAGTGGGTCACGACCCGGTCGCCCTCGGCGATCGCCTCGAGGTGCTCGCCGATGTCGGCCGGATCCACCTCGGTGATCGCACCACGAGCCACCCCGACGGCATCGGCACAAACCTGGTCGAGGCGGGCAGCACGCGTGGTGGTCCTGGTCGTCACGACTCCATTGTCCCCTACCGGGACTCCTGAGCCGCAGCGACTCCCCCGAATTCCACGGCCGCGGGAGCGGACGCGGGTCGCCCCGATCAGTCAGGATGGTTCCATGCCGCTGCTTCCCACCCTCGGACGCACCGTCGGCACCGGGATCAAGGCCGCCCGGATGATGGTGCGCGGTTCCGTGCGCGGCGGCGCGTGGGCCACCCGCCGCGTCGGCACCGTGCGCGCCCGGGGCGCCGCCAACGAGATCGGCATGATCCGGCTCTTCGACCTGCATGCGATCTCCTGCGCGGGCGACACGCTGATCGCGATCGGCCTGGCCGGCACGATCTTCTTCAACGTGCCGCTCGGCGAGGCGCGCAGCAAGGTCGCGCTCTACCTGCTGATCACGATGATCCCGTTCGCGCTGCTCGCGCCGGTGGTCGGCCCGCTGCTCGACCACTTCCGGCACGGCCGTCGCTACGCGCTCGCCGCCACCATGCTGGGCCGGGCGTTCCTGGCCTATGTGATCTCCGATCACCTCTTCGGCTGGGGCCTGTATCCGGCGGCTTTCGGGGTGCTCGCGCTGTCCCGGGCGTACGGGGTGGCCCGCTCGGCCGCCGTGCCGCGGCTGCTCCCCGAGGGCGTGGGCCTGTCCCAGGTCGGCGCCCGGGCCAGCGTCTACGGCACGTTCGCCGGCGCGGTGGTCGCCCCGCTCGGCCTGCTCGCCTTCAAGATCGGTCCGCAGTGGCCGCTGCGCGTCGCCACGGTCATCTTCGTGGTCGGCATGGTGATCTCGCTGCGCCTGCCCCCGCGGGCCGACTCCGACCCGCCCGAGGCCGTGCCCCGGCCGTGGCGGGCCGCGCTGGGCCTGGGCCGCGGCGGCGACCGGCCGCTCGCCGGCCGGCTGGTGATCGCCACCCTGATCGGCAGCGCCAGCCTGCGCCTGCTCTACGGCTTCCTGCTGCTGTTCCTGGCCTTCGTCATCATGGCCGGCGACCTCGACACGATGCTGCTCGGCCGCGACGTCGGCACCAAGGTCGCGGTCGGCCTGATCGGCGGCGCGCTGGCGGTCGGCACGTTCCTGTCCACCGCGGCCGGCACCCGGCTGCGCATCCGCCGCCCGCTCGCCCTGCAGTCGGCCGGCCTGACCATCACGGCCGGCGTCGCCGTGCTCTCCGCGATCTTCTACAGCCTCGCCATGCTGGCCCTGTTCGCGCTGGTCACCGCGATCTTCAGCGGCATCTCGAAGCTCGCCATCGACGCGAGCATCCAGGAGCGCGTCCCCGAGCGGCTGCGCGCCAGCGCGTTCGCCCACTCCGAGACGGTTCTGATGATCGCCTGGGTGGCCGGCGGCGGGATAGGCATCATCCCGCTCCCCGGCCGCCTCGGCATCGCGGTGGCCGCGCTGATCGCGGTCGCCATGGCGGTGCGCGCCGGCTGGGCCGCGGCCCGCCTCCACAGCGAACACCTGAGCGGCCGGGCCGGCAGCCCCGACGAGCAGCCCGCCGAGGCCGCGACGGCCGCCGCCGACCGCACCGATCGAACCGACCGCGCTGAGCCGGCCGACCCCTGGCCGGACGCGCCCACCGTCCCGGTCCGCAACAAGCCCAACCCGGCTCCGGCCCCGGCCCCGCGGCGTGGCGCCGGCACGGCGACCCAGGCCCGTCCCGCCGACCGCACCCGGATCGACCCGGTCCCCGGTCCTCCGGACAAGCCGAGCGGCCGCCGATGGGGCTTCGGCAAGCGCAAGGAGACGCCACCGGCCCGGCCAGCCGCTCCCCCGCCGCCTCCGGCCGAGCCGGCCCCGAAGCCGGCCCAACGGAGCCGGGCGGCGGGCCCGGCCGCGACCGTGGACGATGCCGGCCCGGCGCCGGCCCCACCCGGCTACCACGTGTACCGGCCGAGCTCGGTGGATCGTCCGGCGAACGGCGACGGCGACGAGGACCGCCCCTGATGGCCCACCCGATCCTGGTGGTCACCGCGGTGGCCGCCGAGGCCGAGGCCGTGCGGGCCGGGGCCGATCCAAGCCATGTCGTGGTGGAATCGGTCGGCGTCGGGCCGGCGGCGGCCGCCGCCGGGACCGCGCGGCTGCTCGCGAAGGGCAGTTACCGCGCGGTGATCAGCGCCGGCATCGCCGGCGGGTTCCCCGGCCGGGCGCCGGTCGGCGCCACCGTGATCGGCGCCCGCAGCATCGCCGCCGACCTCGGCGCCGAGTCGCCCGACGGCTTCCTGCCGATCGAGGAGCTCGGTTTCGGCACGAGCGTGCGGCCGGCCGATCCGCTGCTGCTCAAGGGACTGACCGCCGCGCTGCCCGAGGCGATCGCCGGCGATGTGCTGACGCTCGCCACGGTCACCGGCACCGCCGCCACCGCCGAGGCGTTGAGCCGGCGCTTCCCGCGGGCCGTCGCCGAGGCGATGGAGGGCTTCGGGGTGGCCGTCGCCGCGGCCGGTCTGCCCTTCGCGGAACTGCGCGCGATCTCCAATCCGATCGGCCCCCGCGACCGCGCCGCCTGGCGGCTCAAGGACGCGTTCGCCGCGTTGTCCACAGCTTCGACGGCCCTGTGGACAGCCTGTGGATAACTTCACGATGTGGGAAGGTAGACAGCTGTCGTGACCCACGAGGCCCACGCGACGGGTCTAGCGTGGACGCGTGGCCCTTTCACTAGCCGTCTCTCCATGCCCCAATGACACGTTCGTCTTCCACGCTCTCGTGCATGGGCTCATTCCCGGCACCCCCGAGGTCAACCTGACCTTCGCGGATGTGGATGTCACCAACACGGCGGCCGAGCGCGGCGAGTTCGATCTGGTCAAGGTGAGCTACGCGGCGCTGCCCTGGCTCCTCGACGACTACGAGCTGCTGCCCGCCGGCGGCGCGCTCGGCCGGGGCTGCGGCCCGCTGGTGCTGGCCCGCTCGGCCGGCCAGGAGCTGACCGGCGCCACGGTGGCCGTCCCCGGCGACCGCACGACGGCGTACCTGTTGTTTCGCCTGTGGGCGGCCGACCAGCGGCCGGCCAAGATCGAGGTGGTCCCGTTCGACCGGATCATGCCGGGCGTCGCCGACGGCACGTACGACGCGGGCCTGGTGATCCACGAGGCCCGGTTCACGTACCAGCGCTACGGCCTGGTCGCGCTGGCCGACCTCGGCGAGTGGTGGGAGGCCGACACCGGCCTGCCGATCCCGCTCGGCGCGATCCTGGCCAAGCGGGGCTCGGCCGACCCGGCCGAGGCGACCGAGTGGATCCGCAAGTCGGTGAGCATGGCCTGGGCCAATCCCGCGGCCAGCCACGACTTCGTCCTGGCCAACGCGCAGGAGATGGAGCCCGAGGTCGTCCAGCAGCACATCGACCTGTACGTGAACGAGTTCACCCTGGACCTGGGCCGAGACGGACTCGCCGCCGCCGACGCCCTGTTGCAGCGCTCGGCAGCGGCGGGTCTGACGCCTGAAGTAAAGCTGAGCTAGCTGGCTCCGCTTCGCTCCGCGGGCAAGCGCCTAGTAACCGGTGAGATGGCAGGCGATTTCCCGCCGTCCGCAAACCCCGCGGCCGTCGGGAAATCGACTGCCATCTCACCGGCGGCGCTTGCGATCAAACTTCGAACTCCTTGGCGACGGCGTGGACCAGCTGCGCGATCTTCTGGGATGTCTTCTTGTCGGGGTGCCGGCCGCGCGAGAGGCCCGGCTGCACCTGCTGCTCGAGCACCTTGATCATGTCTTCGATCATGCCGTGCAGCTGGTCGGCCGGGCGCCGGCGCAGCTCGGCCAGGGACGGCGGCGCATCGATCAGCTTGACGCCCATGGCCTGGGCGCCCTTGCGACTGTCGACCACCCCGAACTCGACCCGCTGACCGGCCTTGAGTTCGGCCACGCCAGTAGGCAGCGCACCCTTGGGCAGGAACACATCACCGCCCTCATCGCTGGTGACGAACCCGAATCCCTTCGCCGCGTCGTACCACTTCACTCGACCCGTGGGCACCGCTGACCTCAACTTCACTCAATGGAAACAACCGCTCACCGCAAGGCTACTGAAGCGGCGGGCTACTACCCAACTGCAATCTGACTCAGCAGGGCCGGAAAGGCCGTGAGGTCGGGCAGGACGTGCGCCGCGCCGGCCGTGCGCAACTCGTCGGCCGAGCACGGCCCGGTGGTGACGCCGATGCCGGGCACCCCCGCGGTGCGGGCGGCGATCATGTCGGCGACGTGGTCACCGACGTACCAGCGGACGCCGTGCTCGGTGAGCGCGGCCGCCTTGCCCTCGGCGAACAGGTCGCCGGCCAGCTCGTCCACGACCATGCCCAGGTGATCGAGGTGCAGACGAGCCAGGCGGCCCTGCTTGGAGGTCACCACGACGACCCGCAGGCCGCGCTCGCGCACGGCGGCCAGCGCCGCGAGCGCGCCCGGGGTGGGCACGCTCGGCGTGATCGCGTAATCCGGGTACAGCGCCCGGTACGTGGTCACCGCCTCCTCGACGTCCGCGGCCGGGAACCACTCGCTCAGCTCCCTGCGCAAGGGCGGGCCGAGCCGGGTGACCGCCAGGTCGGCGTCGACGAAGACACCGGTCTTGGCGGTCAGCGCCCGGTAGGCCGCGTGGATCCCCGGCCGGGAGTCGACCAGGGTCATGTCCAGATCGAAGCCGACCCCGATCACGCGGGCGTGGACGGGATGTACGTCAAATGCTCCACCGGCAGCGGAAAGGTCAGGTCGTCGCCGAACGGCGAGGGGGCGGCGGCCCGGTCGGCCAGCAGCTCGGAGACCGCGTGCGGGCCCTTGTCGGGGGCCACGCCGGTCGACGGACGCGCTCCGGCGCCGCCCCGCACATCGGTACCCGGCAACTTGTTCTGAGCGGCCACGGATCTCCCCTTCAGGTGTTTCCCAGAGCCGGGCGGATCGCCCGGGCACCTCAATATCGTCCCACGGCGGCTAGCGTTGAGAACGATGGCCACCACATTCGCCGATCAGCTCCGCTCGCTCACCGACGAGGCCCTGGGCGCGCTCCTGCAGTTGCGCCCCGACCTCGTCGTGCCCGTGCCCGCCGACGTCTCGGCGCTCGCCGTGCGTGCCCAGTCCCGCGGCTCGGTCGCCCGCTGCCTCGACGCTCTGGACGAGTTCACCCTGCGTATCCTCGACGCGGCCCGGCTCAGCCGCGCCGCCGACACCGCGCTGACCTCGGTCGACGCCATCCTGGAGCTGGCCGGCGGCGGGGTCTCGCCCGACGACGTGCGGGCCGCCGTGGATCGGCTGCGGGCCCGTTTCCTGCTGCACGGCCCCGCCGAGGCGCTGGAGGTCACCGGCGCGGTCGACGAGGTCACCTCCCCCTACCCGGCGGGCCTGGGCCGCCCGGCCGACTACCTCGACGCCCAGACCGCCGCCCTGGTCGCCGACCGGGCCAAGCTGCGCCGCACCGTCATGGCCGCGCCGCCGGCCAGCCGGGCGGTGCTCGACCGCCTGGCCGCCGGCCCGCCGATCGGCGTGCTGAGCCGCGACGCGACGAGCCGCCAAGCAGCGGGCCGCGAGGCAACGGGCCGCGAGGCAACGGGCCGCGAGGCAGCCGGCCGCGAGGCAGCCGGCCGCGAATCAGGGAGCCGCGACGGAGCCGGCCGCGACGCGATGACCGAGCCGGTGCGCTGGCTCGTCGAGGAGCACATCCTGGTGCCGATCAGCGAGGCCGGGCGCGCCCCGCGGCCGGACGGCGAGCTGGTCGAGCTGCCTCGCGAGGTGGGCATGCTGCTGCGCCGCGAGACCGGGCCGCTCGGCGCGCTGCGCCCGTTCCCACCGCTGCCCGAGGGCACCTCCCGCGACCCGAAATCGGTCGACTCGGCGGGCGCCGGCCAGGTGATGGAGGCGGTCCGGAGCGCGGAGGCGCTGCTCGACGCGCTCGGCGCCGAGCCTGCCCCGGTGTTGCGCGCGGGCGGCCTCGGCGTCCGCGATCTGCGCCGGCTGGCCCGGGCCGCCGGCCTCGACGAGCCGGCGGCGGGGTTGCTGCTCGAGATCGTGTACGCGGCCGGCCTGCTCGGCGAGGCCGACGCGCACGGCTCCGCCCGCTCGGTGACGGTGAGCCGCGCGGCCGGCCCGGCCGACGAGATCTTCCTGCCCACCGGGGCGTACGACCTGTGGCGGGCGCTGAGCATCGCGCAGCGCTGGCACACGCTGGCCCGGGCCTGGCTGTCGCTGACCCGTCAGCCCGGCCTGATCGGCACCCGCGACGACCGGGACCGGCCGATCAACGCGCTCGCCCCCGAGGCCGAGCGGGCCGGGGCGCCGCTGGCGCGGCGGGAGGCGCTGCTGGTGCTGGCCGACCTCGCGCCGGGGGTCGCGCCGGCGGCCGACGAGGTGCTCGAGCTGCTGGCCTGGCAGGCGCCCCGGCGGGCCCGCGGCCGGGAGGCGGCCCACCGCGACGCCCTGGCCGGCGCGGCGGTGCTGGGTGTCACCGCGTTGGGCGCGCTGACCTCGTACGCGAGACTGCTTTTGGAAGATCTGGACGACGACGCCGAGAGCGATCCGCTCGGCGTGCGCGCCGCGGCGGCCCGGCAGCCGAGCGACGCCGTCCGCACCCTGGACGGCCTGCTGCCCGCCCCGGTGGATCACATCCTGGTCCAGGCCGACCTGTCGGTCGTGGTGCCCGGGCCGCCGGAGCCCGAGCTGGCGGCGGAGCTGGACGTGGTGGCCGAGCCCGAGTCGGCCGGCGGCGCGAGCGTGTTCCGGGTGACCGCGGCCAGCGTGCGGCGGGCGCTCGATGTCGGGTACACGGCCAACGACCTGCACGCGCTGTTCAAGCGGCGCTCACGCACACCGGTGCCGCAGACGCTGACGTACATGATCGACGACGCTGCCCGGCGGCACGGCGGCCTGCGCGCCGGCTCGGTGGGGTCCTACCTGCGCAGCGACGACGAGGCGCTGATCGCCGAGGTGCTCGCCGACAAGCGGCTGGTCCCGCTGGCGCTGCGGCAGATCGCGCCGACGGTGCTGGTCAGCCCGGCCCCGGTGGCCCGGCTGCTGGGCCAGCTGCGGGATGCGGGGTTCGCCCCGGTCGCCGAGGACGCGGGCGGGGCGGCCGTGCTGTCGCGTCCCAAGGTGCGCCGCGCCCCGACCCGTACGCCATTGGCAGCGCGACTCTCCGACCAGGCCGGACCACCGATCCTCGCCGGGCCCCGGCTTGCCGGGGTGGTCGAGCAGATCCGCCGCGGCGACATCGCCACCCGCGCCGCCCGGCGCGCCCCGGTCACCGTGCGCGCGGCGAACGGCCAGGCCGTGACCGGGCTCACCGCGGTGCAGCGGCACGGCGAGGCGATGGCGGTGCTGCAGCAGGCGGTCCGCGAGAAGGCCCGGGTGTGGGTCGGGTACGTCGACTCGCACGGCGCGACGCTGTCCCGGCTGGTGCGCCCGGTGTCGCTGAGCGCCGGCTACCTGCGCGCCGAGGACGAGCGCACCGAGACGCTGCACACGTTCGCCCTGCACCGGATCACCGCGGCGGTGCCCGAGCAGGAGTGAGCGAGGGTCGCACGCCCCCGAGACATCGCGCGACCCCCATTAAAGAAACGTGCGGATCGCCGGGCCGGTTGCATGCGATTTTCCCGTGGCAAACTGGAGGGTCGGCAATTGCTAGGGGGCTTTGGTGAGCGGCGGACCACTGATCGTGCAGTCGGACAAGACTCTCCTGCTCGAGGTCGACCATCCGGACGCGCAGGCGTGCCGGATGGCGATCGCGCCCTTCGCCGAGCTGGAGCGCTCGCCCGAGCACGTGCACACCTACCGGCTGACCCCGCTCGGGCTGTGGAACGCGCGGGCCGCCGGCCACGACGCCGAGAGCGTGGTCGACTCGCTGATCCGCTTCTCGCGGTACCCGGTGCCCAACGCGCTGCTGGTCGACGTGGCCGAGACCATGGATCGCTACGGCCGGCTCCAGCTGGCCAACGACCCGGTGCACGGGCTGGTGCTGCGCGGCCTCGACAAGATCGTGCTGGTCGAGGTGGCGAAATCGAAGAAGCTGGCCGGCATGCTCGGCGCCCGCATCGACGACGAGACCATCGTGGTGCACCCGTCCGAGCGCGGCCGACTCAAGCAGGCCCTGCTCAAGCTGGGCTGGCCGGCCGAAGACCTGGCCGGGTACGTGGACGGCGAGGCGCACGACATCTCGCTGGCCGAGAACGGCTGGCACCTGCGCTCGTACCAGCAGGAGGCGGTGGACGGCTTCTGGGCCGGCGGTTCCGGCGTGGTGGTGCTGCCCTGCGGCGCCGGCAAGACGCTGGTCGGCGCGGCCGCGATGGCCACGGCGAAGGCGACCACGCTGATCCTGGTCACCAACACGGTGGCCGGCCGGCAGTGGAAACGCGAGCTGGTCGCCCGCACCTCGCTGACCGAGGACGAGATCGGCGAGTACAGCGGCGAGCGCAAGGAGATCCGCCCGGTCACCATCGCGACGTACCAGGTGCTCACCGCCCGCCGCGGCGGCGCGTTCACCCACCTCGACCTGTTCGGCGCCCGCGACTGGGGCCTGGTCATCTACGACGAGGTGCACCTGCTGCCCGCGCCGATCTTCCGGTTCACCGCCGACCTGCAGGCCCGCCGCCGGCTCGGGCTCACCGCCACGCTGGTGCGCGAGGACGGGCGCGAGGGCGACGTGTTCTCGCTGATCGGGCCCAAGCGCTACGACGCGCCGTGGAAGGACATCGAGGCGCAGGGGTGGATCGCGCCGGCCGAGTGCGTGGAGGTGCGGGTCACCCTCACCGAGTCCGAGCGGATGACGTACGCGGTGACCGATGCCGAGGAGCGCTACCGGGTGGCCGCCACCGCGCGCACCAAGCTGCCCGTGGTCAAGGCGCTGGTCGACAAGCACCCGGGCGAGCAGGTGCTGGTCATCGGCGGATACATCGACCAGCTGCACGAGCTGGGTGAATACCTGGACGCCCCGATCGTGCAGGGCTCGACCACCAACAAGGAGCGCGAGCGGCTGTTCGACGCCTTCCGCGACGGTTCGCTGAAGACGTTGGTGATCTCCAAGGTGGGCAACTTCTCGATCGACCTGCCCGAGGCGGCGGTGGCGATCCAGGTGTCCGGCACGTTCGGCTCCCGGCAGGAGGAGGCGCAGCGGCTCGGGCGGGTGCTGCGGCCCAAGGCGGACGGGCGGCAGGCGCACTTCTACACGGTGGTCTCGCGCGACACGATCGACACCGAGTACGCCGCGCACCGGCAGCGGTTCCTGGCCGAGCAGGGCTACGCGTACACCATCGTGGACGCGGATGACGTGCTGGGCCCGCTCATCGGGTGAAGGCCGGCGTCGGCAGCTCCGTCGCTCGCTCGGGCGTCACGCTGATCGGGGCCGGTGGCGGCGACTGCTCACTGCGGGCGAAGGCGAAAAAGCCGAAGCACGCCGCCAGCATGATCACCAGGAGAATCGCCCCGGCGCCGACCACCGGCAGCACCCACGGCGCGCGCTCCTTCACCATCGGCGGCGGCGGTGGCAGCGGCGGCTGCGCGACCGGCGGCAGCGGGCCGGCCTCCTCATAGGCGGCCCGCGCCACCACCTCGGGGCTGCCGAGCCGCTCGAGCACCTCGATCAGCTCGGCCTCGCCGCGCAGGTGGCGGTCGGCGCGCTCGTTCTCGATGTGCGCGGCCAGGTCGGCGAGCAGCTCGCGCCGCTGCTGCGCGGGCAGCCCGGCCAGGCGCAGGTCGACCTCGCGCAGGTATTCGGCGACGACGTCGGTGTGCTGGGTCCTCATACGGCCTCACCGGTTCCCACGAGACGGTCGACGGTCTGTCGAAACGAAACCCATTCGGTGCGGAAGTGCTCGAGCGCGGCCCGCCCGGCGGCGGTCAGCCCGTAGTAGCGGCGCGGCGGGCCGGACGGAGACTCGGCCCATTTGCTGTCCAGCCAGCCGACCCGGCGCAGCCGGGAGAGCAGCGGATAGATCGTGCCCTCGCTCGCGGCCAGGCCCGGCTCCTCGCCGAGCCGGCGGACGATCTCGGTGCCGTACCGGTCCTCCAGCTCAACCATGGCGAGCACGCAGAACTCGAGCGTTCCGCGGCGCAGGCTGGTCGCCAAGTCTCCCATGCCTCACACAGTATCTTGCGACGCAAGGTAGCTCAATGCCGCGCCGGCAGCACCGGGCCCGGGGTCATCAGATCGGCCAGCAGATCGCCGTGCTTCTCGATGCGATCGAGCACCTCGTCGGCCCGGTAGTGGTGCGGCTCCGCCGAGCCGGTTCCGATCGCCTCGACCTCGTCCCAGGTCAGCGGCGTCGACACGGTCGGGAACTCCTGCGCCCGCAGCGAGTACGGCGTGACCGTCGTCTTGGCCGCCGCGTTCTGGCTCCAGTCGATGAAGACCTTGCCGGGGCGGATCGCCTTGGCCATCTTCGCGGTGATCGAGGCGGGCACCATGGCCGCCAGCTCCTCGGCGACCCGCTTCGCGTACGCCGAGACCGTCTCGGCGTCCTGCGTCCCCGAGATCGGACAGCACAGCTGCATGCCCTTCTTGCCGGACGTCTTCGGGTACGCGGCCACCCCGTCCTCGGCCAGCCGGTCCCGCATCAGCACCGCCACCGCGCTGCATTCCCGCAGCCCGGCCGGCGCGCCCGGATCGAGGTCGACGACGAGGAGATCGGGATCGGCGCCGACCCGCCACTGCGGCGTGTGCAGCTCCAGCGCGGCCAGGTTGGCCAGCCAGACCAGCGTCGGGAGGTCGTCGACCACCACGAAGTCGATGGTCTCGCGGCTCTTCGTGGACCCCGGCACCGGCAGCGTCTCCAGGCGCACCCACTCGGGCGTACCCCCGGGCTTGTTCTTCTCGAAGAAGTGGGCGCCCTCGACGCCGTTGGGATACCGGATGCGGGTCACGGCGCGGCCGGCCAGATGCGGCAGGAGCGCCGGCGCGACACGGGTGTAGTAGTCGATGACCTCGCCCTTGGTGAAGCCCGCGGCCGGGTACATCACCTTGTCGAGGTTGGACAGTTCGAGGTCGCGTCCGTCGATCGTGACGTGGAACCGCTCAGGCGCCATCCTCGTCCTCCTCCGCGCACTCCTGCGGGCTCTTGTCGTCGCGCAACCGCAGGAAGCGCGGGAAGCGCAGGCGACCGTCCGGCGTCCGGTTGCCGTAGCGGACCTCGACCACGAGCTGCGGGTCCACCCAGTGGGCGCCTCTGGCATCCTCGCGCGGAACCGCACCGGGCGCGAACGGTGAATCACGCCGGGCCAGCGGCTCCAGCCGGGACAACAGCTCCTTCTCGGCCACCGCGCCGATGCCGCCGCCGACCCGCCCGCGGAAGACCAGTCCGTCCGGGCCCGGCACCCCGACCAGCAGGCCGCCCAACTTGCGCGCCCCCGACCGCCAGCCGCCGATCACGTAGTCGCCGGTGCGGTCGAACTTCACCTTGATCCAATCCGGCGAGCGGGTGCCGGGCAGGTAGACCGAGTCGGTGCGCTTGGCGACCACGCCCTCGAGGTGGTTCTCGCGGGCCGCGATCTCGGTGGCCCGCCCGTCGCCGAACGACGGCGGCACCATCCAGCGCGGGCCGGCGAGCTCGAGCTCTTCGAGCTTCTCGCGCCGCGCGAGATACGGCAGGCCGGTCAGGTCCATGCCGTCGTGATAGAGCAGATCAAAGATCATGTACGTCACGGGCAGGCTCGCCGCGAGCCGGGCGGCCCGGCCGTGCTCGCGGACGTGCATGCGCTCGGCCAGCGCCGTGAACGACGGCCGCCCGTTCGCGTCGAGCACCACCATCTCGCCATCCAGCAGCGTGCCCTCCGGCAGGTGCAGGTCGGCGATCTCCGGGTACGCGGCAGTCACCACCGCCCCGGAACGCGCGAACAGCTCGGGCGGACCCCCGGCGAACAGGGCGAGCACGCGCACCCCGTCCCACTTGAACTCGTAGCTCCAGTCCGGGCCGACCGGCAGCGCGCCCGCGGTGGCGAGCATGGGAGACAGCGGCGCACCAGGCACTCGATCACCATAGGCTTACGCAGGCGTCTCAGTAGTGCGATCCTGACCAGGGGAACCTGACGAGGGGATATTTGACCATGCGCGCGATTTGGAAGGGCGCGGTCTCGTTCGGCCTGGTGTCGATCGCCGTGAAGCTGTACTCCGCGACCGAGGAGAAGGACATTCGGTTCCACCAGGTGCATCGCACCGACGGCGGCCGGATCAAGTACCAGCGCACCTGCTCCATCGACGGCGAGGTGGTCAGCTACGACGACATCGCCAAGGGTTACGACATCGGCGGCGGCGAGATGGTGATCCTCACCGACGAGGACTTCGCCGACCTGCCGCTGACCACGTCCCGGGCGATCGACGTGCTGGAGTTCGTCCCGGCCGACCAGATCGACCCGATCCTGTTCGCGAAGGCGTACTACCTCGAGCCGGAGGGGCAGGCCGCCAAGCCGTACGTGTTGCTGCGCGACGCCCTGCAGGACGCCGACCGGGTGGCGATCGTCAAGATCGCGCTGCGGCAGCGGGAGCAGCTGGCCACGCTGCGGGTGCATGAGGGCGTGCTGGTGCTCAACACCATGCTGTGGCCCGACGAGGTGCGCCGGCCGGAGTTCGGCTTCCTCGACGAGGACATCGAGACGCGGCCGGCCGAGCTGGCGATGGCCTCGTCGCTGATCGACTCGATGGCGGGCAGCTTCAAGCCCGACGAGTTCACCGACAACTACCGGGCCGCCCTGCAAGAGGTGATCGACGCCAAGGTCGAGGGCCGCGAGATCGTGCAGCCCGAGGAGGCCGAGGAGGCGCCGGCCGCCGCGATCGACCTGATGGCCGCTTTGAAGGCGTCCGTCGAGCGCGCCAAGAAGGCCCGGGGCGAAGAGCCGGCGCCGAAGAAGAAGGCCGCCTCGGCGAAGAAGGCCGCCCCGGCGAAGAAGGCGGCCCCGGCGAAGAAGGCGGCCAAGAAGTCCGCATGACTAAAGTTGCCCCGTGGCACTGACGTGGGCTGAGTCTTATCTGGGCAAGGTGCGGGCGAGCATCGGCGACACCGACACGATCCTCTTCGTCGGCGCTCGCGGGGTGATCATCGACGATCAGAACCGCCTGCTGCTGATTCAGCGCTCCGACAACCGCCGGTGGGCGATCCCGGCCGGCGCCATGGAGCTGGGCGAGAGCATGGAGGAGTGCGCGATCCGCGAGGTGTGGGAGGAGACCGGGCTGCGGGCGACGTCGCTCACCCCGTTCGCGTTCTACAGCGCGTACACATACACCAACGACTACGGGCACACGTACCAGCAGATTCTGATGAGCTTCCGGATCCACACCTGGGAGGGCGAGCTCCAGCGGCAGACCGAGGAGTCCGTCGACGCCGCGTTCTTCCCGCTCGACAAGCTGCCCGCCAAGTCGTACGTGGTCGACGAGACGCTCAAGGATCTTGCATCCTTCGAGGCCACCGGGCGCCTGGTGCTGAAATGACGTCGCGCTCCGAGGGCGCCGCCACGTAGCATCGCGCCACGTGAGCAAGCGCCTGGGGCTCGATCTGAGCCCACTTCGCACGTCCCGCGACTACCGGCTGGTCTTTCTGGGCGGTTCGGTGTCGGCCTTCGGGTCGTTCATCACGTACGTCACCATCCCGTACCAGGTCGCGAAGCTCACCGACGACCCGCTGATGGTCGGCCTGCTCGGCGTCTGCGAGCTGGTGCCGCTGCTGGTCATGGCCTTCGTGGGCGGCGCCCTGGCCGACTACGTCGACCGCCGCCTCCTGGTCCGCGGCGGCGAGCTCGGACTGACCGTGCTCACCGGCATCCTGCTGCTGAACGCCTTCTCCGACCGCCCGCACCTGTGGCTGCTCTACGTGATCGCCGCGCTGGCGGCCTGCGTCGACGGCCTGCAACGACCCGCGGTCGAGGCCATGGTGCCCCGCCTGGTCGAGCCCGAACAGCTGCCGGCCGTGATGGCGCTGCAGTCGCTGAGCATGCAGATCGCCCAACTCGGCGGCCCCGCCCTGGCCGGCCTGCTGATCTCCGCGGTCGACCTGACCTGGGTGTACGCCTTCGACCTGCTGACCTTCGCGGTCTCGCTGACCTGCCTGACCCTGGTCCGCGCCGTGCCGCCTCCGCCCGCCGCCGACCGCCCGTCGATCCGCTCGGTCGTCACCGGCCTGCGCTACGCCCGGTCCCGTCCCGAGCTGCTCGGCACCTACCTGGTCGACATCAACGCCATGTTCTTCGGCATGCCGCAGGCCCTCTACCCCTTCCTCGCCACCCAGTTGGGCGGCCCGCGCATCCTCGGCCTGCTCTATGCCGCCCCCTCGGTCGGCTCGCTCATCGCCACCCTCACCTCGCGCTGGACCGCACGCGTCCACCGCCACGGCCTGATGGTCCTGATCGCCGCCGCGTTCTGGGGCGTGGGCATCGTCGGCGTCGGCGTCTCCGACACGCTGTGGCTTACGCTGTTCTGCCTGGCCTTCGCCGGCGGCGCCGACATGATCTCCGGCATCTTCCGTTCGATCATGTGGAGCCAGACCATCCCCGACCACCTCCGTGGCCGGCTGGCCGGCATCGAGATGCTCTCTTACACCACCGGGCCGCTGCTGGGCCAGCTCAGATCGGGCATGATGGCCCGCACCCGGCTGGGCGTGACCGGCTCGATCTGGCTCGGCGGCGTCCTGTGCGTCGCCGGCACCCTCGCCCTGGCCGCGGCCCTGCCCCGATTCCTCCGCTACGACGGCAAGGACGGCCAGGCCCTCAAGAAAGCGGCCGACGAGGAGTGGCTGGCCGCCAGCGCCGCGCGTTCCGCCCAGGTCTGACCCGGCGAGGCCCTACTTGCCTCTTTGATCGATGCCGGTAGTATCCCCGTGCTCTGACCTGCAACGGGGAGGTAAAACCCACATGCGATGGAAGACCTCGGCCGGCGTGCTGATAGCGCTCGCCTTTCTGATTCCGGCGACACCGGCGATGGCCCGAACCGATGCGGCCGGGCTGGACAGCGCCTGCCACACGGTCGAGCGCAGGGTGTTCAAGGACATCCGCGAGCTTGTCACCATCGATCTGGACACCGCCACCGACGTGCAGATCCGGCTCCTGGCCAACCAGATCCAGGCCGAGGCGAAGGCCGAATCGCTGCCCGTCCTGCCGGACGAGGTGCAGGAGCGGCTGGACGGCACCGCGGACGAGCTGCGGGCATTCCTCAAGACCGGCATGCCGCAAGCCTGGACAGTGGCGCTGCGGGTCGAGGTGGTCCGGACGTTGACCGACGCGGGCGCCAACGTCAACGCGGAGGCGCAAAAGGTGCTCGACGCCGGGACCGTCGACACCTACCTGACTTATCTGAACGACGGCCTGTACGCGGCGCGTGCGCTCGACTGCGCGTCCCAGCCCACGGCGCCACCGCCCGTCACGCCCACCGCCACCAAGACCGCCGCACCGATCCCCGCTTCCCCCACCGGCGCGGCCACCTCCTCCGCCGCCTCGGGCACCGCCGGCGGCGAGGGCGGCGGCCTGCCGGTGACCGGCTCCAACATCGGGGCCGTGGCCGGCATCGGCGGCGCGCTCCTGCTCCTCGGCGGCGCGGGCTACCTGATCGGACGCCGCCGCCGCTCCCGCTTCGTGGCGTAGCCGACTCCGTCTCGATAACGACGAAGCCCAGGTCAGTGACCTGGGCTTCGTTCGTTGAGCCGCCTGCTCGCGGTCAGCCGCGCCAGAGGGTGAGCATCATCGCCTCGACCGCGATGTCGGGCTTGACGTTTTGGTCGATGGCGTCGCGGCAGGCCAGCACCGCCTCCAGGCGCCGCAGGGTGCTCTCGGCGGTCCACTTGCCGGCCGCCGCCTCGCACTGCCGCGCCACATCGGTGTGCACGATCGGGACCGGCGCTTTCAGCGTGGTGACCAGCACATCGCGGTAGAAACCGGCCAGGTCGACCAGCGCCCGGTCGAGGGCGTCCCGCTTCGAGCGGGTCGCCCGCGATTTCTGCCGCCTCTCCAGGTCTTTGATCTGGCCGGCGGCGCCGCGCATCGCACCGGCCGCGCCACGGCCGGTGCCGCCGGCGCCGAGGGCCTGCTCGAGGGACGCGCGCTCGGCCGCGTCGGACGCGGCGATGGCCTCGGCCGCCTCGGCCTCGGCCGCCTTGATCAGGGCGGAGGCGGCCTCGTAGCACGCGCCGACGCCGGTCAGCCGGCGCGGGACGGCCAGCACGGCGTCGCGGCGCCCGCGCGCCTCGGGGTCGTTGGCCAGGCGTTTCGCCCGGCCGACGTGGCCCTGGGCGGCCGCGGCGGCCCAGGAGGCGACGTCGGGTGCGACGCCGTCGCGGCGGCCCAGCACCTCGGCGACGGCCGCGGCCGGCGGCTGGCGGAGGGCGATCACCCGGCAGCGGGAGCGGATCGTCACCGAGATGTCGTCGGGGTGCGTGGATGGTGTGCACAGCAGGAAGACCGTGCGGGGCGGGGGCTCCTCGATCGCCTTGAGCAGGGCGTTGCCGGCCTGCTCGGTGAGCCGGTCGGCATCGGAGATGACCACCACCTGCCAGCGGCCGCCGGACGGGGCGCTGGCGGCCCGCAGCACCAGCGCACGCATCTCGTTGACCCCGATCGACAGGCCCTCGGGCACGACGAAGCGGACGTCGGCGTGGGTGCCGCCGAGCGCGGTGTGGCACCCGTGGCACTCGCCGCAGCCGATGCCGTCGCGCTCGCACTCCAGGGCCGCGGCGAATGAGCGGGCGGCGACCGAGCGACCGGAGCCGGGCGGACCCGTGAAGATCCAGGCGTGCGTCATCGCGCCCGCCGCCACCTGCTCGCCGGCCACCACCCGGGCGGCGGCCGCGGCGGCGCGGCGCAGCGTCTCGACCGGCTCGTCCTGGCCCACCAGGTCAGCGAAGACGTCTGTCACGGCACAGATGGTATTGCGCGGGTCCGACATTTCTTAATCGGCGACGGTCGGCGACCCCCGGAACGGGTTATCCACAGAGGACAACTGGGCGTAGCGAAGGAGTGACCGTTCCGGGTACGGTCTGGTCCCGGAAAGCGACGGCGTGCTGACGTGCGGTGAGGAGCCAGGGGGAATGGCGCGCGAGATCGACGAGGCGTGGATCGACGATGCAATCGATCGATATCGACGCCTTGATGAGTTGCGCGGTGAGTTCGAGCAGGTTGTGGCGTCGCATTCCGTGTCGGTCCATTCGCCGGACGACTCGATCGAGGTCGTGGTCACGGCCCAGGGAGAGATCACCGACGTGCGCATCTCCGGCTCGCTCCAGCAACGGGGCACGGCGGAATTCGCCCGCGAGATCCAGGCCGTCGTGACCAAGGCCTCCGAGGCGGCCCGATGGGCCCGGGCCAAGCTCCACGAGGAGTTCTTCGGCCGGCTGCACCCGCTGAAAGAGGATTGAGATGAGTCACCTCGCCGACCGGCTCGACCGGGCGGCCGACACGCTTGCGACGGTCGACCGCCGGCTCCCGGCGCTGGCCATCGCGCCGTCCGCGTTCGGCGCCGACGACGCCGGCATGCCCGGCCGCCTCGGACGCGAGCTGCATCGCCGCTGGGCCGCCGTGCTCGAGGCGCGCGGGCGTGAGGCGGCCGATCTCGCCGGGCGGCTCGCCGAGGCGGCGGGCGCGGTGCGAGCGGCGCGACGGGCATACGCCGAGACCGACGAGGCCGTGCGACAACGGCTCGGCCGGGAGGTGTGATGGACCGTCTCGATACGGTGCTCGCGGTCGCGGCGCCATTGCTGACGCGGATCGACGACGTGCTCGGCCGGGAGGTGTGATGGACCGTCTCGACGCGGTGCTCGCTGCCGCGGCCCCACTGCTGACGCGGGTCGACGATCTGCTCGGCACGATGGGGGCGCCGGCCGATCACGACGTGTGGCGCCAGCTTCGGCGGGTGCGGCTGCTGCCCGGCGACGCGGCCCGCGCGGTGGCGGCGTTGCACCCCGGCGAGTTCGACGACGCGGTGGGCCTGCTGCGGTCCGACGCGCGGGCATGTGCCGATGTGGCCGCCGCGCTGCCGCCGCCCGACGGGTGGGAGGGCGAGGCCGCCGACGCCTACGCCGAGGTGCGCCGGCGGGTGGCCGATCGGCTCAGCGGCGACGGCGACAGCCTGGACGAGCGGCTGGAGGCCTCGGCCGACCTGGCCCAGGCGCTGATCGACTGGATGACCCGGGCACGCGCCGACCTGGCGGCGGCGCTGGCCACGGTGCTCAGTTCGGAGCAGGCGCTGACGCTGGCGGCCGAGGACGCGCCGGAAGCGGCGGCCGAGGTCGGCGCCTACGTGTTGCGGGCGATCGCGGACAGCTACGCGGAGGCCGACGACCTGCTCCAGGCCTCAGCGGAACTGGCCGAGGCCATCCCCATGTGACGACCGGCCCATGTGACTCCCGGCCCATGTGACTCCCGGCCCTATGTAACGACCGGCCCGATGTGACGACCGGTCACGCGGTCTCGGGCCCGTTGTGCGAGCCGCACCGCGGATCCCGACGCGCCCGCACAAAAGTGATGCGCCTGCCATAAAAAGCGATCCGGACGTGGGCGCGGCGCCGCATTCGGATTTCGTTGCTCCGAATGCGACGCCGCGTCCTCCTGCACCCCCCGCAGGTGTTGCCCACTCAACGCCATTCATCGACCGTTGTCTCGGCTCTCGGGCCGGATCGGGACGCTCGGCGGAGCAGGACGGCACGACCGTCGATGCGGACTCGGCCGTCGGGGGATCGATGGGTGTCCATCTGGGCCATTTCGCTTCCGGCCCGGAGGTGGTGGCTCAGGAGTGCGAGCGCCGCCGCCGCTTGCCGAGGACGACGGCAGCCGCGCCGCTCAGCAGCAGCGCGATGCCGCCCGCCGCCAGCCCGGCCGCCCCGGGACCGGTGATCGGGAGACCAGCGCCGGCGCCCGACGTGTCGGCCGGAGCGGTGACCCGCTCGGGAGCGACCGCCGCCGCCTCCAGCAGCCCGAAGGCGAGATCGAGCGAGGCCGTGGCGGACTTTCCGCCGTACCCCGACTTGTCCCGACCGCCGGAGACCGCCCCGCCCTGGGTGATCGACACCTGGATCGCGGTGGCGCGAGCCGCGATGGCGCGCCCCTTGGCGGCGCGCCGGGCCCCGCCCAGCTCAATGTGCACCCGAGTGCCGGCGGCCGGCGTCGACTCGGTGACCGGATTCGGGGCGCTCACCGAAGGCAGGCCGGGCACATGCGGCAGCGGCAACGGCCGGCTGTCCGGGCGCAGACCGCCCATCCCCGCGACGTCGAGCACGCCCGACTCGGTCGCCTGCCGGTCCGGGCGAAGCGTCACATCGGCCGACTCCCCGGCCGCGTCGAGGCGCTTGGTCGCGATGCCGTCGCCGGAGATCTCGATGACCGCCGGCCGGTACCGCACCTCGCCACCATCGGCCCCCATCCGCGCCACCAGCGACGGCGCCTTCAGCACGCGCATCAGCACCCGCCCGCCGGCCAGCTCGATGCGTCCGGCGGTCACGGTGGCCGAGGCCACCGAGTGGGCATTGCCGGCGGGCCCCTCCAGCGCCGTCGTGCTCACGCTCGCTGCCTTTTCCGGTACGCGTACGAGCGCGCGCGCCGGTCCACCGAGGACACCGGCGCCGTTCACCGCCGACTCGGCGCGAGCCGTCTCCCCGCTCGCCGCGCCACAGGCCATCGCCGCGTCCCACCGGGCGCGCCCGGACAGCCGGCCCGGTCCGATCTTCAGCGGACCGGCCTTGCCGGCGGAGGTGGACCGGGTCGCCGGCGTGGCATGGTTCGGCGGCGCCTGCTGCAGCACCGGCTCCGTCCAGGACGGCTTCGCCGCCGCCTCGCCGTCGAGCAGGCGTGCCACGGCCGCCGACTTGACCTTCGAGGTGGCGACCATCGCCGTACGCGCCTCGCCCAGCCCGACATCGCTCACCCGCGCCGAATCGTTGCCGCGCTTCGCGGCGTCGCCTTCCGGGGCCCGCCCGACGACGCTGCCGCCGCCCCAGCCGCCGGTGTCCTCATCGGACTCGTCGGCGGCCGGCGAGGCCGCCGCGCCGTCCGCATCGGCGGCGAACGTACGGGGAAGGATCGGGTTGTCCGGGGGCAGGATCGAGCCGAGGAACGCCGCTCCCGCCGTGCCGATTCCCTCGCTGATGGTGTCGGTGTCGTCGGGGTCGTCCCGGGTCGGGTCGATGCTTCCGTCCAGGACCCGGCCGGCGGCGCCCCCGGGCGGCGTCGAGTCCTCGGTGCCCGAGTCTCCGGTGCCCCAATCTCCGGTGCCCGAGTGCTCGACGTCTTCGGTCGCCGGCCGTTCCGTTCCGCCGGCGCGTACCTCGAACCGATCGATGCGGAGCAGCTCGGCGCCGGACTGGGCCGCGTAGCTCTCGGCGTGCTCGCAGGGCGCGGGTGCGGCGAAGGCGGGCAGCGGCGCGGCGACCGAGCCGGCGAATCCAAGCGCTACGACTCTGGCGGCCAACGATCTGGCGGGCTTCATGGCAGTTCCCTCCCGAAGTGTTCCGCGATGTGGCGGCGTCTACGGGTCTGCCCAACGACGGTCGATCTGGGCGGTTGCGTCGTATCTATGCGACAACCCCAGCGGGTAGTTCAAAGCCGACATTTGGTACGGCCGATCCGCCGTCGTAGTGTGTTCTCCATGGGAATGCTGTGCGCGGTCAGCTTCAACCGGTACGGCCGTCTCTACTACCTCGATCCGGGCGCGTTCTCGCCCCAGGTCGGCGACCGGGTGCTCGTGCCCACCGACGACGGCCCCGAGGTGGCGGAGTGCGTCTGGGCGACGCAGTGGGTCGACGAGGACACGTCCGGGTTCCCCAAGGTGGCGGGCCTGGCGGGCGACGACGACCTGCGCCGCGACGAGCTGCTGCGCAAGCGCAAGGCGGAGGCCAAGGTCGCGGCCAAAAAGCTGATCAAGGCGCATGAGCTGCCGATGAAGGTGGTCGCCGTCGACCACGTCCTCGACCAGGGCGGTTCCGGCGGCCCGCGCACGACGATCTACTTCACCGCGCCCCACCGGGTCGACTTCCGCTCGCTCGTACGCGATCTTGGGGCGACCCTGCATTGCCGGGTGGAGCTGCGGCAGTTGTCGGCGCGCGATTCGGCCCGGGTGCAGGGCGGCATCGGCTCCTGCGGCCGCGACCTGTGCTGCGCGACCTTCCTCACCGACTTCGAGCCGGTCACCATCCGGATGGCCAAGGACCAGGACCTGCCCCTCAACCCGCTGCGCATCTCCGGCGCCTGCGGCCGGCTGATGTGTTGCCTCAAATATGAACATCCGCTGTACCAACGGTTCCAGGCCTCCGCCCCGGCCGTCGGCAGCCGGGTCACCACCCCCGAGGGCGATGGCCGGGTGGTGGCACACAGCGTCCCGCGCGACGAGGTCGTTGTGCGCATGGACGCCGACGGGTCCCGCTGCTCGTGCAGCCGGGCCTCGGTCTGCGGGCCCCGGCAGAGCCACGAGGAACGCTACGGCTGATCAGCGCACCTGGATCGGGGGCTCGATGCGGCGGGCGACCAGCGGGGCGTCCGGGCGCAACCACGAGGCGTGCGGCTCGGCGTCCGGGTCGGCGGACCACTTCTTGCAGATCTTGTCGATGCCGATCGGGTGGATGGTCAGCGATCCGTCGGCGGCGATGTGCAGGCGCAGGAAGCTCTTGGCGTCCTCGATGCCCTGGCCGGCGAACAGCTCGTTGACGTTCACCTGGAACTGGCCGGCGATCAGCAGGTAGAGCGCGCACACCTGGGTCGACAGGAAGCCGATGATCGGCAGGTAGATGACCGCGGCCACGGCCAGCGGCGCCGGGCCGGTCCAGTTGTGCGGCGGCAGTTGCAGCCACACCCAGGTCCCGAGGATGGCCAGGCCGATCTGGGCGAAGCCGTGCGCGAGCCCGAACAACCAGTGCCGGGCATGATGGGTGAACGCGGCGCCGGGCGGGCGGGCGAACAGGACCGTGCCGGCCAGGATGATGAAGACCATCAGGCCGAGCGGGATCGTGAACAGCCGCTGGATGTTGCCGCCCTGGCTGGCCGCGCCGGCCATGGCCAGCATGGTCAGCGTCTGGATGATGCCGAGCATGGTGGCGAAGCCCGCGTTGCGCGCCGGCACCCGGGCGAAGACTCCCCAGCTCATCCGCCGGGAGGTGGCGGCGTCGGGGAAGCGGGACTTCAAGTGGTAGTCGCGGCTGCGGCTCTTGCTGCGGGTCAGCGTCTCCTCGGGCGGGACGGTGAGCGTGCCGGGCAGCTGGTGGGTGCCCAGCAGGTACGCCCCGCCGCCGCCGCACGTGATGAGTTGCCGGTCGGGCCCGTCGTAGCGGGCGTAGTGGTGCAGGTCGCCGGAGACGAGCACCCGCACGTTCGCCCCGGTCGGCGCGAGGATGCTGCGGATGAAGTAGTCGGTCGCGTCGTACGCGTCGGGGTCTTCCGCCGCCTTGACCCACTTGGGCGAAGGGGTCATCAGGATGATCCGATCCTGCGGGCCGACGTGTCGGGCCGCCTTCTCGAAGTACAGCAGCTGCGGATCGTCGATGTACGCCCCGAACTGCTCGTCCATCGCGAACAGCCACCAGTCGGCGGGCAGCTTGACCGCGAAGTACGACCGGCGCTGCTGGGTGCGCCAGCCGCCGATGTGGCCGTCCTTGCGGCGCGCGAACAGCCGCAGGAACGCGGTGAGACCGTCGTACCAGTCGTGGTTGCCGGGCAGCGCGAACAGCGTGGGCCGCGGCTCGCCGGCCGGGGGCTCGGGCAGGGCCGCCCGGTAGGGGCCCTTCATCCGGCTCTCGTACCCGTCGCCGCTGGCCAGCGGGTAGACCTGATCGCCGCCCATCAGCAGCAGCCGGCCCCGGGGCAGCTCGGCGCCGTCGATCTCCAGGCGGGGCTGGGCGAGCAGCCAGGCCACCGAGTACGTCGCGTGGAAGCCGTCGCCCAGATCGGCCACGTAGTCGAGCCACATCTCGCCGTCGGCGGTCGCGGAATGGTCGAACCACTCGCCGTCCAGCGAGTTCTGCAGCTCGCGCTTGTCGAGGTACGCCCCGAAGAGGGTCGCCAGCAGCGCACGCAGCCCGGTGCTGAGCAGCAACAGCGGCGCCAGCCAGCCCACCGGGCGCTGCGGGGTGAATCCGAGCTCCTGAGGATCCATGCTGCGCGGGCGGGGCGGGACGACGGGCTCCGCCTCGGCGGGCCGGGAGTGATCGTCGGTCACGCCTGGCAGACTAGTCTCGGGGGGCGACACAAAGCAGCGCCCGGGTCCGGGCTCCGGGGACGGATACCGTACACTTATCCATCGTTGCCGCCTTAGCTCAGTCGGTCAGAGCGACGCACTCGTAATGCGTAGGTCGACGGTTCGATTCCGTCAGGCGGCTCAGAGTGATGACCTGACCAGCGGAGAGGCAGGTCAGGGCATCTTTTTTATCGATGAAGATTTGAGTCATCCCCCGAAAATCACCTCGGTACTGCCCTCAGCGCATCAAATCTCCCCGAGTTTGTGGGCCGGATCCCGCTGTCCGAGCAGTCTTGGTCGGCACCTCTAGGCCCCGGCTGGCCAGCGGTTTGCTCGCCGCGTCTCGCCCGATGGCATCTTCTTCCGTGTGCGTCATCGTCGGCGGCCCGGGACCGTGTTCGGAACGGCGGCTATATAGGCGCCAGACTCATCGTCGGTTACAGTTGTTTCGGATATGGCCAGTGCGAGGAGGCTGAGATGGCGCGTTCCAGCGTGCTGGGTGAGGCGACTCGTGTCGAGCCGACCTCGGATGATCGTGAGCGGGTGGCGGCAGTCAGTCGAGCAGTAGCCGGGGCCTCCCAGGCGATACTCCGAATGCCAGACGGGGAGGAAATCGCGTTGCCCGAGTCCCTGGTGGCGGTGCTGGTTGCCTCCGCGGGCCAGTTGTCGCAAGGCCACGGCGTCACGGTGCTTGCCACCGAAGTCCGCCTTACCCCCGCCGAAGTGGGGGAACTGCTCGGGTTGTCCCGGCCGTTCGTGGCCCGGTTGCTGGACGCCGGCGACATCCCGTCAGAACACCTGCCGGACAGCAAGCACCGAGTGGTGAGTCTTGCGGACGTGCTGGAGTTCCAGGCACGGCGCGAACGCCGCCGGGCGGGCCGCCGACGTATCGCGGACGCGGTTCAAGCCGCCGATCTCCCCTACTGATCCGGCAGCGCTCGCGATGACCAGAGTCTTCGTCGACACCAATGTGCTGTTTCCGTTCTCAGTCATGGACCTCATGCTGGCGCTGACCGAGGACGGCGTGCACGAGGTGCTCTGGACACAGGCACTATTGGCCGAGTGGGAACGGGTCATCGTGCGCGCCGAACGCCGATCGGCTGCCTCGGCCGCTGCGATCACGGCCGCGATCCGTGAGTGTTTCGGCGACAGCGAGGTGCTCGAGCATGCGTACGTCCATCTGATCGACCAGATGCCTGGCAAGGACCCCGACGACCGGGTACACATGGCCGCCGCCGTCGCCGGTCGTGCCGTTGCGATCGTGACCTGGAATCTTGCTGACTTCCCGGCGAATGAACTGACATCCCGCGGGGTGCGGGTATGTACGCCGGACGACTATCTGTGTGAACTGCTCGACGCCTGGCCGGATGAGGTCCTCAACTCCGTTGTCCGGTTGGCCGACGAGAAACGCCGACCGCTGATGACCGCGATCGACGTGACCGACTCCCTCGCCAAGGCGGGCGTGCCGGTATTCGCCCAGCGCCTACAGACGATGCTGACCGACCGGGATCAATAGGCCCTTATCCGGACGATGACTTCCACCAATTGCACGCCGACGTCAAGTTCGCTCTCGCAGCGCGCGTTTGTCGTCAGCGAGCACCCTGCCGTGCATCACCGTGCGCGGTCGCGTTCTCGTACGGGCAGTACGCGCCGCTCTTTATGGCGAACTGGGCCAAGAGCCCGACACTGACGGACGCGGCGAGCGCTGCGACGTTCGGACCACCTGCCCCAGTGTTGATCCCGGATTGGCTGATGTACTCGGGGTCGTCGAGGAGGCCGGCTCGATCGAGGCTGAGCTCGCTGACCCGGAGTTGCCCATTGCAGACCATGCAGGGGCGGCCAGGGACGAGTGCATACGCTCGCCGAGTACCGCCTCGCATTTCCCTGCTTGGCAGCGTATCTAGGGCGATGCCGCCGTCGATGACCGGGATGAGGTCGGCTTACGCGATGACGTTGAGGACGCCGCGAGGCAAGGGGCGGTCGACGCAGGAGAAGATGACGTCGTAGTCGAGGGCTGCGGCGAGCCCCGGCGGTGTCGTGATGCTCAGGTCGTGTACCGCCACCGTGAAGTTGTGAGCAGTCGCGGCCTGTCGAGCGATACGTGCGGCGACCTCGGTTTTTCGCCGCCCGGGACGCGGCGACAGCGGGTGGAGGGGTAGGCGACTTGTTCCCAATCTGACAGGTGCAGCTCAAGTCCGTGCCTTCAGCGGCTTGATCGAGCTCGCCAGCGCGATCGCCACCACCAGCAGCACCATCACCGCGAGCAGAGCCTTCAGCACGGTGAAGTGGTCGCCCAGGAAGCCGATCAGCGGCGGCCCGCCCAGGAAGGCGCAGTAGCCGATCGTGGCCACGACACTCACCCGGGGCGCCGCATGCGCCGGGTCGTCGGCGGCCGCGCTCATGCCGACCGGGAAGCCCAGCGACGCCCCGAAGCCCCACAACAGCGCCCCGGCGAAGGCCACAGCCGGCCACGGCCCGAAGACGAACAGCGCCAGCCCGGCGACGCTGACCACCGCGAGCACCCGTACGACCGGCACCCGGCCGTACCGGTCGAGCCAGCCCGGACCGAACCACCGGCCGGCGGTCATCGCGGCCAGGAACACCGCGAACGCCAACGTGCCGACGGCGGCGGACACCCCGTACCCGTCGATCATGGCGACGCTGATCCAGTCGATGCCGACGCCCTCGGTGAAGGCGAAGGCCAGCACGAACAGCCCGATCAGCACGGTCCGCGGTTCGCGCCAGGTGGCGAGCGTGCGGCGCAGCCGGCCGGCCGGCGCGGAAACGGCGTGCGCGGGCTGGTCGGGCACGACGTCCGCGGGATCCTCGTCGGGCCCGAACGAGCGCACCGAGGCGATCACCACGATCGCCACCACCACGCCGACGGCCAGCAGGTGGATGGTGACCGACAGATGCACCGCCACCGCGAGCGCGCCGACCAGCGCACCCGCCACGGTCCCGACGCTGAAGCCGGCGTGGAAGCGCGGCATGATCGCCTTGCCGAGCCGCCGCTCGACCACCGCGCCCTGGACGTTCATCGCGACGTCCCAGGCGCCGTTGGCGAAGCCGAAGCAGAACAGGCCGAGCACCACCGGCAGGACCCCGAACTGGTAGCCGAACGCCACGCCGGTGACCGCGATCCAGAGGATCACCGCCATCGCGGTGACCGTGCGGCGCGAGCCGAAATGAGCGACGATCTGACCGGCCAGCGGCAGTGCCACGACCGAGCCGGCCGCGATGGCGAGCAGCACGAAGCCGAGCCGCGACGGGGTCAGCGACAGCTCGTCGCGGACCTGCGGGATCCGCGATGCCCAGCTCGCCCCGGCGAAGCCGAGCATGATGAAGGCGGCGTACACGGCCCGGGTCGCCTGCCGGACCGGCGTGGCGACCATCTCGGTGGTGGTGCTCATCAGGAGTTCTCCAGCAGGCGGGCGACGATCCGGCGGGTGTCGGCGCGGTCGAAGGTGGCGGTGGACAGGGTCAGATGCATGACCATGCCCTCGATCTGGGCGTCCACGCCGCGGGCGGTCACCGGGTCGACGAACCGCTCGAGCACGGCGCGGGACCGCCGCATCCAGGACTCGGTCACGCTCCGGAGCGCGGGGTTGCGCAGGGCGGCGAGATACAGCTCGTACGCGACGACCCAGTCCCGCGAGCCCATGCCCGCGCCGCCGTGGATCAGATCGGTTACCGCCTCGATGAAGCCGTCGCGATCGCGTACGTCGTCGAAGCGTGCCTGGTAGAGCGGCGACATCCGCTCGGCGTGCCGCTCGAAGGCGTGCGCCAGCAGGTCGTCGAGGCCGTCGAAGTGGTAGGTCAGCGAGCCGAGCGGCACGTCGGCGGCGGCCGCGATCCGGCGCATGGTGGTGCCCGCGACGCCATGGGCAGCCACGACGTCGATCGCCGCGTCCACGATCCGGCTCTTGCGCTCCGGGTCGTATCGCCGCGGCGCCCGGGCCGCGGGAATGGTCGTCACGGCTCCACCGACCTGATCACCCGCGCCGGGTTGCCGACGGCGACCACCGTGTCCATAGGTACGATCGTACACAGCATATGTACGCTCGTACACAACCCGCCTGGCTAGACTCTCCGCTCGTGATCTGGGATGTCGCTGTGGTCGGGGCCGGACCCGCCGGACTGGCCGCCGCGCACGCCGCGGCCACCGCCGGCGCCCGCACGATCGTGCTGGAACGCTCGACCCATCCGCGCTACAAGACCTGCGGCGGCGGCCTGATCGGCACGTCCCTCGCGATGGCCGAGCCCCGCCTCGGGACCGTCCCGGGCCGCGACACGATCGACGCGGTCACCTTCACCCGCGGCGGCAAGCGCACCTTCACCCGGCGCGCCCGCGGCGGCCCGCTGCTCACCATGGTGCGCCGCGACGACTTCGACCACGCCTGGTACGAGGCGGCCGTCAAGGCCGGCGCCACCGTCCGCCAGGAGTCCCCGGTCCGGTCGATCACCCAGGACGACGAGACCGCGACGGTCGGCCTGGCCGGCGCGAACGGCGGCGAGGAGATCGTCGCCCGGACGGTGATCGGGGCGGATGGCTCGGCCGGCGTCACCTCCCGCCACGTCGGCGTCTCCTTCGACCAGCAGGATCTCGGCCTCGAGCTCGAGCTGGCGGCCACCGAGCAGGACCGCCGGGAGTGGCGCGGCCGGGTGCTGCTCGACTGGGGCCCGGTCCCCGGCTCGTACGGCTGGGTCTTTCCGAAGGACGACCAGCTGACGGTCGGCGTCATCATGACCAAGGGGCACGGCGCCGAGACCAAGCGATACCTGCGCGACTTCGTGGCCCAGCTCGGCCTGACCGGCCGCCGCGTGGTGCGCGACTCGGGCCACCTGACCCGCTGCCGCCGCCCGGACGCGCCGCTGCGCCGCGGCCGGGTGATCGTCGCCGGCGACGCGGCCGGCCTGCTCGAGCCGTGGACCCGGGAGGGGATCAGCTTCGCCCTGCGCTCCGGCTCGTGGGCCGGCGCCGCGGCCGCGTCCGGCGACCTGGCCGCCTATGAGCAGCGGGTGGAAAACGAGCTGGCCCCCGAGATGGCCGCCGGCCGCCGGCTGCTCGCCGTCCAGATGCGACGGCCGATGCTGATCCACACCGCCATGGCTGTTCCGGTCGGCTGGCGCGCGTTTCAGATGTTCTGCCGGGGCGAGCTGGCGATGGCGAGCGCCATCGAGCGTCCGGTCATCCGCGCCGCGGTCAAATTCCTAGGCGCATAGGCGGCGCGGCCACGGGGCCCACAGCACCGGGGCGGCGAATCCGCCGCGCCGGGCATCCCGCGCGTCCCGGCTGGTCAGTGGCCCCTCGCGGCGCGCGGTAAGCCCGACGCCGGTCAGCCGGGTCTCGAACCAGGAACCGCCGATCCCGCGCCGGACGCGCTCCCACAGCCCGCCCTCGATCAGCGCCCCGACCTGGCCGCGCAGCATGCCGATGAGCTCGGCGGGGTCCTCGGCGCAGGCGTCGCATCCGCAGGCCGGCAGGATGTCGACCCACCAGCGGCCCAGGCGGACCATCAGCCCCGGAAAGTCGGTGAAGGCGATCGCGAGGGGCCCGGCCGCAGGCGTACGCGGAATGAGCCGCACCATCCGCACCAGCGCTTCCTCGGCCCCCAGGCACTCCTTGCTCTCCCGCCGCTCCACCATGTAGCGCTCGTGCAGATCGTCGAGCAGCGTCTCGGCCGCGTCGTGCAAGACCGCGAAGCGTCCGGTATCGGTGGCGTTCGGGTAGGCCCTCACCTGCGCCAGTATGCCCCGCCCGGCGAGGGGCGGCTGCCGGTACGAGGGACGTTGGCGAATGATGAAGGACTCAGAAGCGGAACTCGCCGACGCCGACCCCGTCGACGAAGGCACGCCATTCCGCCACGGTGAACGACAGCACCGGCCCGCCCGGATTCTTCGAGTCGCGTACCAGGATCCGGCCATCGACCTCGGCCACCTCGACGCAGGCGTTGTTGCCGCACCGCGATGATCGTCGCCACTGTGTGTGTTCGGTCAGCCTGTTCAATTTCCACACCTCCAGACGATTCCCGCCATCCACGGTAAGGGAGCGTCGGAAGAGCCCGGAGAAGTTCACATGAGTGAATATGCGCCTATGCCACATTCATCCGAGAACGAGCAAATTGCCGCACGTCGTACTGCCTGATTAAGGCGCAATGTCGCATTTACCGACATCCCATCCCTCGTCAGCCCGTCGCCCGTACCTGATCCTGGAGAGCCTTGATGCGGTCGGCGATGAATTCGAGCGTCTCGTCCTCGGTGGCGGCGGCATGCCAGATCTTGTCGAAACGATCGTGGTACTTCGGTACCGAACGATCATCGACGATCTCGTCCTGCAACCCGGTCTCCACATACAGCACCTCGTTGCGCTCGCCATCCTTCCCCGATTCGAGGGTCAGCAGGTCGAACGTGGCATTGTTGGTCACCGTGTAGCCGCTGTCGAACCGGAGCACCCGCAAATTGATCTTTTCGGCGGACATGAGATCGTGCAGGTCCTGGAGTTGCTGCAGGAATACGTCGGGGCCGCCGATCGGCCGGAGGAGCACCGACTCGTCGAGCAGGGCATAGATGCGGAGCCCGTTGCCGAGCCGGGACAGAACGGCCTCGCGGCGACGCTCCCGGGCCTGGGCGCGCAGCCGGCGCGTCTCCAGCGGGATGTCGCCCTGCTCGAAGTTCGCCAGGTTGGCCCAGGTGTACGCCGGCACCTGAAGCGGGCCGGGCATGTAATAGACCTGGTAGTACCGGATCTCCACCGCCTCGGCCTCGAACTCGACCAGGCGCAGCATCGGGCCGGTCATGTGTTCCTTGACGCCGGGCTTCTGGTACCACTCGCCCCGGGGCCTCTTCCGCGCGATCTTGGTCAGCTCGAGCAGCTCGGTGACGGTGCCGCGATCCCGGACCTCGAGGTAGGTCAGCAGGGGCCGGAGGTCGTTGGGCGCGATGCTGACATCGCCGTTCTCGATGCGAATGACCTTGCTGAGCGACCACTCCATGGCCTCGGCCACCTGCGGCTGAGTCACATTGGCGCGTTCGCGGGCGTCACGTATCGCGAGGCGCACCTTATAGCGCGCAATCGTCGGCGAAACCTCGTCGGCCACTGCTGTTCGCCAATCCCTCCCTGCCGCGCATCGGACCTGCCGGCTCGCTGGTCGCCCCGCGTGATCAGCAATGGCACCATGTTATACACCGCCGCACCGGAACAACATATTGCGTCGAATCCATGTGCGGCGGCCGACCCTCAGAACGGCCCGCGGCGAGACGAGCGATTGCGGTACCCCGCGCAGCCGCCGATGGCGAGTCGTTTAGTTGAACTCCCCTGCTTTGACACCCTTGACGAAGGCCACCCACTCATCGGCGGTGAAGGCGAGCGGTGCGGCCTGCGGGTTCTTGGAATCGCGAACAAGAACGGCGTCCGAGGTCTGCGCGACCTCGACGCATGCGCTGCTGCCGCAGTAGCTGCTCTTCTGCCACTGTGGCATCTGATCGGTGTTCACTTGAGCCTGACCTTCCGAGTCGGCGGTATTATTCGCGTGCTAGAACCTTGCGATCCCTGGAATGGTTACGATGCTGTCGTCATCCCAACTCATCTGATGCGCCTCCAGACAAAATGATCGTGTCATTCTTCCGATCGGCTGTTTTCCAGAGCTTTTGCCAACGATCCTCACAGCGCGCGACCAAGCCGATCGCAGCGACTCTGGTGATCGTGAAATCCTCGGAAGCCGCATCCGCGGCCCGGGTCCGGCGCGTGCGACGCGCGGGGCGGCCCGTCTTCCCGGCGACCCCGACGGGGCGCGCCACCGGCGCATGCCGCATCGCGCGCAAGCGACGTCGCGCATCAGTGAGCGCGTCAACCTCGACCATGAGGTCCTTCAGCTTCGAGAAGACGATGATGGGTACGGCCGATAACCTGCGACGTCGCTGGATGCCATGCCGCATCCAGCGAGGTCGCGCGATAGCTTACTTACCGTCGTACCAGATGGGAAATCCGCATACGGCGTTTCCTCAAATTTCGAGCCGATCATTGCGTCATCAATTCTTGACGGTGCGCTATCGTCCCTGGTAAAGACGGGGCGACTACCCCGCTACGAGGCCATAGGAGTGCCGGACGGCGCGTCGCTCGATCGTGCGTCGCAGCGCGCGCGTCACCTGATTGAAGATCCGCGGGTCGGGCGACGTGTACACGGTGACGTCCTCGGCGCGGTATCTCGCCCGGATCTCCCACGCGTGCCCGCTGCTCCGGCGCCGCAGCGCGAACAGGGCGACTCCGACGATCGCCACGATCAGCGGCGCGGCCGCCAGGGCGCCGAACTTCAAGCCGGCGACGACCGCGAGGAGGAGCAGGCCCAAGCCCAGGGCGAATTCCACCCCCGACGGGGCGCCCGCCACGGCGCGCTCCAGACGGACGTCGTCCAGGTCCTCGATGGCGAAGATCTTGACGCGCGGGCTCTGCCAGACGAAGTGGGTTTCGGTGATGACGGCGTCGGGTCCGCGATAGTAGGTGCGCATTTCCGTCCTCCCCCTGCTGTTCCGGCGAGGAAGGAAGTGCGGGCCGCGGTGGCGGCGCAGAGAGAATTCCCACCTCGCTTGACTCGGGCGAGCATTCCCGCAGAAGGAAAACGGCACCTGGTTGCCGCCAGGTGCCGTTCTGGATCTCCCCTCCGAAAATCCGCCCTCCGGACTGTCTGCGTCGAGTACAGCATGGCCACCAGTCTCACCGCTACCGTTCAACCTGCCATCTAGCAGACTGCGCACAAGCCGATCCGACGCGATCAGCATTTCCGCAGATGAGACCCGCGCGGGCGAGAAGACGTGGCACGAAGCCGACGTCCTCAGGCGGCCGCGGCCCGGTCCGCGTACGGCGGCGACTCCCGCTCGGCCTCGATCGCCCGCAGCAGCGCCCGGCCGACCTGGTGGAACACCCGGGCATCGGTTGAGGCGTAGAGCATCACCTCGCGGCCTCGACAGGTCGCGCGCAGCTCCCAGCGCCGGGGCCGGTGCTGGCACACCATCGCGTAGACCAGGCCGGCCGCGCCGGCCAACACCGCGATGGCGAGCGCGACCAGCACCCCGCCGGCCACCGAGATGACCGCCGCCGCGACCAGGACGGCCGCGGCGGCGGGGAGAACGACGGCTCCGGGGCGGACACCCTCGGGAACGGCGGGTGAGATGCCGACATCGCGCAGGTCGTGGATCGCGAATCGTCCGGGCGACGGTCCGTGCCGGACGAAGAGCTCGCTGGTCACGACCACGTCAGGCGCACGGTAGTAGATACGCATGGCGAACTCCCTCCCTGGCTGCCTTGCGAGTCAGGGATATGCGAGCCACCATGGGCAAAGAGAGAATTCCCCGCCTCGCTCGTGTCGCTGTTTCTTGTCGAGTGTCGTCTCGACGACGGAGCTCCAGAGGTGAGAACGGCACCCGGTTGCCGCCGGGTGCCGTCGAGGTGTCTCCCCTTCACTCCGCCCGTTGCTCGGGACTGTTGCCGTTTTTTGGGGGCAGTTGCTCTGTTGATAGTGAACCACGCCACCCCGCTCTCCGCTACCTCTCAATCAGCTATGTTGCAGATTGCGTACAAGCCGGTTAGCCGGAGTAGCGCGCGTCACTCCTGCCCTTCTGCGGCGTTTCATTGACGTATGCACCGGGTAGGCCTCAACACGGATGCCACGACGAACCGAGGATTTACGCAGGTAGGAAGGGCGATGACCGCATGGAGAGCCGCCTGAGCATCGCGGGTCAAGCGGTGCAACCCATCCTGGTGATGTTTCCGCTGGGACTGTTCTCGATGGCCGTCATCTTCGACGTGGCGAACCTGCTCGGCGGCCCGGGCCTGCTGGGCGCGCTGGCGTACTGGAACATCGTGGCCGGCCTGGTCGGCGGATTCCTCGCGATGGTGGCCGGCGCCATCGACCTCGCCTTCGTCCGCCGCCCGGTGGCGAAGCGCATCGGCGTGCTGCGCGTCCTGATCAACATGGGCGTGCTGGTCCTGTTCGCCGTCATCCTCATGGTCCGCGTCGGCAACGACGACCGAGCGGCCGGCGTCGGCCTGCTGCTGATCGAACTGGTCGCGCTGTCCATCTCCGGCTTCGGCCTGTGGTTCGGCGGCGAGCTGGCCCACGGCCGCACTCCCGCCTTCGCCAAGGCCGCCGCCGGCAATCGCGGCTATTAAAAAAGAGCATTTACCGGTACGAGCATCGGCCGGTTGACGCCGCGCACGGCGAGGTCCGTGCGCCGTCGCGCCAGGTGCCGCCCGCGCCGGGCTGACCCGTCGTGGCGTCTCGGGCTCGCGGGCTCCGCCCGCCTCGCCCCGCCGCCGGAGAACTCGGCGTCCGTCGTTTGCCGCTGCGTCCGGTGGGAACGGCGATAGCAGATACACGACGAAGGGACGACACGATGAGCACTTCCATTCAGGGCAAGCGCGTGGCCTTCCTGGCGACCGACGGCGTGGAAGAGGTGGAGTACACCGAACCCCGCAAGGCCGTGGAGGGCGCCGGCGGCCGGGCCGAGCTCGTCTCGATCAAGGACGGCGAGATCCAGGCCGTCAACCACATGGACAAGGCCGGCACCTACCGGGTCGAACGGAAGGCCGGCGACGCGGATCCCGCCGACTACGACGCGCTGGTCCTGCCCGGCGGCGTGGCCAACCCGGACTTCCTGCGCGCCGACCCCGACGCGGTGCGGTTCGTCCGCGAGTTCGTCGCCACCGGCAAGCCGGTCGCCGCGATCTGCCACGGCCCGTGGACCCTGGTCGAGGCCGGCGTGGTGGCCGGCCGCACGCTCACCAGCTGGCCGAGCCTGCGCACCGACCTGACCAACGCCGGCGCCACCTGGGTCGACGAGCAGGTCCACGTGGACGGACAGCTGATCACCAGCCGCAAGCCGGACGACCTCGAGGCCTTCAGCGACGCGCTGCTGCGCGCGCTCTAGGCACCGCGGTCACCTCCGGTGCGGCGGCTTCTCGTCCTCCACCCCGAGCAGCTCCGCCATCTCCTCGAGCGCCGACTCATGCGCGCCAGGTGCGTCCCCAGCGCGCCCGGCGCGCCCGGCGCCCTCCCGCCGAGCGGCGTCACGCTCGACATCGCCAGACGGGGTGCTAGGCGCGGTCGGGTCGGGGGCGGTCGGGTCGGGCGCGGTCAGGTCGGGCGCGGTCAGGTCGGGGCCGTCGGGTAGCGCGGTGGACGCCGGTGCCGGGTGCGGGGGCGACGCCGCGAGCAGCCCGTCGAGGCGTCCGGCGACCGCGGCGGTGATCTCGTCGGCCGGGCGGGCCGCGTCCAGCACCAGGTAGCGCTTGGGGTCGGCGGCGGCAAGGTCGAGGAAAGCGTACCGGACCCGCTCGTGGAACTGGCGGGACTCGGCCTCGAGGCGGTCCTGGCCCTGGCCGCGCGCGTCGACGCGGCTCAGGCCGACCCCGGGGTCGACGTCGAGCAGCACCACCAGGTCGGGCTTGAGGCCGCCGGTCGCCCACGAGGAGAGCCAGGAAATCTCGGAGACCGGCAGGGTACGGCCCGCGCCCTGGTACGCCAGCGACGAGTCGACGTACCGGTCGCTGACCACCACGGCGCCGCGAGCCAGCGCGGGACGCACGACGGTCGCCACGTGGTGCGCGCGGTCCGCCGCGTACAGCAAAGCCTCCGCCCGCGGCGCCGGCGACTCGCTCTTGTCCAGCACCAGCTGGCGGATGCGCGCGCCCACGTCGGTGGCGCCCGGCTCGCGGGTGACCACCACGTCGCGACCCTGCTCGCGCAGCGCCGACGCGAGCCGCTCCACCTGGGTCGACTTGCCGGCGCCCTCACCGCCCTCGAAGACCACGAAGACCCCGGCGCGGACGAACTCCTCGGCCGGCGCGAGCGGGCGGCCACGGATCGAGCCCCACAGGTCGGCGAGCACCGGTACGCCGCGCTTGTCGTCCATCTGCCGGAACGAGCTGATGCCGACCCAGATGCCGATCCCGCCCGCGACCAGCAGCAGCACCCGGGTGCTGCTGACGTCGACGCTGATCGCGCCGAGGTCGATCCGGCGGGAGCTGCCCAGGCCGACCAGGAAGCCGGAGAGCGTGATGGCCAGCAGCAGCACCATCCGCACGCCGATCTGCACCACCGCGAAGACCCGGCCGCGGACCGCGTCGTCGACCTCGCCGTACAGCAGCGTGGTGCCGGCCAGGAACGCCATGCCGGCCCCCGCGCCCACCAGCAGCGCCCCGGCCAGCGCCATGGACAGGTGGAACGCGACGCCGAGGAACATCACCGAGCCGCTGGCCAGCACGATGCTCATGCCGAACCAGCGGCGCCGGGACAACTCCCGGATGATCATCGGGCCGAGGCCGATGCCCACCGCGAGGCCCATGAAGATGACGCCGAAGAGCAGGTAGAACGCGGCCTCGCCGGCGCCCAGCGAGGTGGCGAAGGTCTTGGCCGCGCCGATCACGACGCCGCCGGCCGCGAACGCGCCGAAGATGCCGAGCACCAGACCGCGTACGAGGGGGGTGTTGCCGATGTACTTCCAGCCGTCCAGGAACTGCCGGAACATGCTCTGCTGGGCCTCGCGCTGCCGCTCGGCGCTCTTGCCGCCGATCTCCTTGATGCCGAAGAAGACCGTGAGCGCGGTGGCGAGGCGGGAGATCGCGTTGAGGTACAGCGCCAGCTGCACCGGTTGCGCCCAGTCCGGCAGCGTCACGCCGGACTGCTGGACCCCGGCGGTGAGGGCGGAGAGCGCGAGCGCGGCGAGGATCGGCGTGATGCCGTACGTGGTGACCAGGGTGAGCTGATTGCTGATCTCGATGCGGGACTTGGGGATCAGGTTGGGTACCGCGGCCTCCTTGGCCGGGATCCAGATCAGCGTGATCGTCTCGCCGATGAACGTGGCGATGGTGGCCCAGGCGACGATCACCCCGGGCGAGGCCCCGACCAGCGCGACGATCGGGATCGAGCCGTAGAACACGAATCGCAGCAGGTCGGTGATGACCATCGTGTAGCGGCGGTCGAACCGGTCGGCGAACACCCCGGCGATCGGCCCGAGCAGGAGCGCGGGCAGCAGGCGTACGGCGATCGTGCCGCCGAACGCCGCGCCCTGCCCCGCGCTGCTCTGGAACTGCGCGGCGGCGAAGATGCCCGTGGCGAGCAGCCCGATCCAGTCGCCGAACGAGGCGAGGCCGAGCACCAGCCAGAGACGCCGGAACGGCCGGATGCGCAGCACTGAGCGCAGCGCCGCGACCCCCGACAAGTCGACAGGTCCGGTTTCGCGCGTTTCGGTGTCGATGGCCGTACCTCCCGTGATTCCCGCAGGGTGCACTGTAACCGGCGACCTCGACCGGACAGGTTTCGCACGTTCGGGTAACGCAAAAGTGAAGGTCTTTCGCATTGCTCGATGAAAGCGTTACCGTGCTCGCGTGATCCCCCGAGACCGCAGGACGCTGCAGAAGCGCCTCGATCGGGCGACCGGCGACCTCGAGACGCCGATCGCCGCGGTCGACCTGGCTGCCTTCGACGACAACGCGGCCCAGCTGGTGGCCCGGGCCGGTGGCAAGCCGGTGCGGGTGGCCAGCAAGTCGGTGCGCTGCCGGCGGCTGCTCGAGCGGGTGCTGGCCAAGCCGGGCTGGCACGGCGTGATGGCGTACACGCTGGCCGAGGCGGTCTGGCTGGTACGCGAAGGGGTGACCGACGACGTCCTGGTCGCGTACCCCACAGTGGATCGCCGGGCGATCGCCGCGCTGACCTCCGACCCGGCCCTGGCCGGGTCGATCACTCTCATGGTCGACCACCCCGCCCACCTGGACGTGGTCGACCGGGTCACCCCGCCCGGCAAGCGGCCCGACGTACGGCTCTGCATCGACCTCGACTCGTCGTGGAAGCCCGGGCCGCTGCACGTGGGTGTGCGCCGCTCGCCGGTCCACTCGGCCGCGCAGGCCGGCGCGCTCGCCCGCCGCCTGGTCGAGCGGCCCGGCTTCCGGCTGGTCGGGCTGATGTCGTACGAGGCGCAGATCGCCGGGGTGGGCGACGCCCCGCCCCGCCAGGCGCTACGCGGACGGGCCATCCAGTTCATGCAGTCCCGGTCGTTCCCCGAGCTGCTGAAGCGGCGCGCCGAGGCGGTCGCGGCGGTGCGGCAGCACGCCGACCTCGAGTTCGTGAACGGCGGCGGGACCGGCAGCGTGGCCGCCACCGGCTCGGACCCGGCGGTCACCGAGGTCACCGCCGGTTCGGGGCTGTACGGGCCGACGCTCTTCGACGCGTACCGGAAATGGCAGCCCACCCCGGCCGCCTTCTTCGCGCTCTCGGTCGTGCGGCGCCCGGCGCCGCGCATCGCCACCGTGCACGGTGGCGGCTGGATCGCGTCGGGCCCGGCCGAACGGTCCCGCCTGCCGCAGCCCTACCTACCGGAGGGGCTGCGGTTCAAGCCCGACGAGGGCGCCGGCGAGGTGCAGACGCCGTTGCTCGGCACGGCCGCCGACGCGATGCGCACCGGCGACCGGGTGTGGTTTCGCCACGCCAAGGCCGGCGAGCTGTGCGAGCACGTCAACGAGCTCCAGCTGATCGACGGCGAGACGGCGTCGCCGGCCCCGACGTATCGGGGCGAAGGCCATGCGTTCCTGGGGTGAGCCGTTCGGCCCCTCAGGCGGTGACGTGGCGGTGCAGGTACTCCCGGATCAGGGCCTTCGCCTCGGTGAGCACCGACTCGTCGCCGTTGGTGTCGCGGCGGAACGCCAGCTTGATCAGCGCGTCCGCCGCCTCGACCGAGATCTGCAGCGCGAACCGCAGGCGGGCCCGGTCGATCAGCTGGAACTGGTCGACCAGCAGCTCGGCCAGCCGATCGGCGATGACCGCGTTGTTGTCGCGCTCGACGTCGAGCAGGTGAACGTCGACGACGTCGCCGAAGTGCAGCGTGCGGAAGCCCGGCACGCTGCGGTGCATCTGGATGTACACGTCGATGGCCGCGTCGACCCCGTCCCACCAGTGGGCGAAGGTCTCGCTGCCGAAGCGGGCGGACAAACCCTGCAGGTACCCGTCCATGTTGCGCATGGCCAGCGCCTGCACGATCGCCCGCTTGTCGGGGAAGAACTGATAGACGGAGCCGATAGCCACCTCGGCTCGTTCGGCGAGCAGCGTCGTGGTCAGCCCCTCGTAGCCGACCTCATCGACGAGCTCCGCGCAGGCGTCGAGCATGCGCTGGACCCGGGCAACGCTTCTGCCCTGCACCGGGACGCGCCGCAACGGCCCGGTGGTGACGGTTGGTGTCGACACGCGTCGCCACTCCCTCTCAAGCGTGATAATCGGAACGTTACTCGGATCAACGAGCGAGGGGCATCGACGGGACGCGGAGGACACTCCACACGCCCAGTTTTGTGCGACTGTCCGCTCGTACGGAGGACAAAGCCATAATGACGACCCCTGTCATCGCGCGCCGCTGGTCCAACTGGGGCGGCAATCAGCGGGCCCACGCGATCGATGTGCTGACTCCTGGCACTGTCGACGAGGTCGCGGCCCAGGTCAAGGCAGCGTCCGATTCCGGACGCCGGGTCAAGGCGGTGGGCAGCGGGCACTCATTCACAGCCATCGCTGTCGCCGACGACCAGCGGTTGTTCCTGCACCGCCTGGCCGGGTTGGTGTCGGTCGATGCGCCGCTGGTGACCGTCCAGGCCGGGATGCCGCTGCACGTGCTGAACGCGATCCTCGCCGAGCACGGGCTGGCCATGCCCAACCTCGGCGACATCGACCAGCAGACGGTGGCCGGGGCGATCTCGACCGGAACGCACGGCACCGGCGCCGGGCACTCGACGCTGGCCTCGTGCGTCGAGGCGGTCAAGCTGGTGACCGGCGTGGGCGAGGTGCTCGAGGTGGGCAAAGACGACCCGATCTTCCCGGCCGCGCGGCTCGGGCTGGGCGCGCTGGGCATCCTGGTCGAGGTGACGCTGCGGTGCGTGGACGCGTTCACGCTGCTGGCGGACGAGCGGCCGATGGCCCTCGCGGACGTGCTGGCCGGCCTGGACGAGTGGATCCCGGCCAACGACCACGTCGAGTTCTACTGGTACCCGTACACCGACCGGGCCCAGCTGAAGATCAATAACAAGGTGCCGGCGCACGACCGGCCGCTGTCGAGGTTCCGCGGCTGGATGGACGACGAGTTCCTGTCCAACACGGTCTTCGGCGCGGTCTGCCGGCTCGGCCGGGCGGTGCCCGGTGTGGTGCCGACGGCCAGCGCCGTCGCGGCCCGCGCGCTGACCGCGCGGACCTACACCGAGCGGTCCGACCGGGTTTTCTGTACGCCGCGGCGGGTGCGTTTCACCGAGATGGAGTACGAGATCCCGCGCGCCGCCCTGCCCGAGGTCATCGACGCGCTCCCCCGGGTGATCGCGGCCCTGCCGTTCAAGGTCCAGTTCCCGGTCGAGGTGCGCTTCACCGGGCCGGACGACATCTGGCTCTCGCACGGGTACGGGCGCGAGTCGGCGTACGTGGCGGTGCACCAGTTCACCGGGGTCGACTACGAGCCGTACTTCCGGGCGGTCGAGGCGGTCTGCCGGCCGCTCGGCGGGCGCCCGCACTGGGGCAAGCTGCACTACCGCACGGCCGAGGACCTGCGCCCGGTCTACGAGAAGTTCGACGACTTCGTGGCCGTGCGCGACCGGATCGACCCGGCCCGGGTCTTCAGCAACGAATACCTGGACCGGGTGCTCGGCTGATCACTCGGCGGAGGCCGTCGCCTTCGTGGGGGCGGCCTTCTTGGCCGGGGTGGCCTTCTTGGCGGCCGCCGCCTTCTTGGCCGGGGTCGCCTTCTTGGCCGGAGCCTTCTTGGCGGCGGTCTTCTTGACGGCGGCCGGCTCGGTGTTCTTGGCCGCGGCCTTCTTCGCGGTGGCCTTCTTGCGGGGCGCCGGGCCCTTCGCCCGCTTCTCGGCCAGCATCTCGGAGGCCTGCTCGACGGTGAGCTCCTCGGGCGTCTGCCCGCGCCGCAGGGAGGCGTTGTACTCCCCGTCGGTCACGTACGGCCCGAAGCGGCCCTCCTTGATCACCATTGGCTTCTCGGTGACCGGGTCGGGGCCCATCTCGCGCAGCGGCGGCTTGGCCTCCCGGCGCTGCCGCGACTTGGGCTGGGAGAGCAGGGCGAGCGCCTCGTCGAGCGTGACGGTGAAGAGGCGGTCCTCGTTCTCCAGCGACCGGAAGTCGTCGCCACGCTTGACGTAGGGCCCGTATCGGCCGTTGGCCGCGACGACCTCGGCGCCCTCCGGGTCCTTGCCCAGGGCGCGCGGCAGGCTCAGCAGCCGCAGCGCCTGCTCGAGCGTCAGGGTCTCGGGAGACTGGCTGCGGAACAGCGACGACTTGCGCTCGCCGGCCTGCACGTACGGCCCGAAGCGGCCCGACTTGAGCTGCACCGGCTCGCCGGTGGCCGGGTCCTCGCCCAGCGACCGCTCGCCGCCACCGCCGAGGAACAGCTCGTTGACCTTTTCCGGGGTCAGCTCGTCGGGGGCCACCCCCTCGGGGATGGAGACCCGGTCCTCGGGCGACTCCTCGGTCGCCTCGGGCAACTGGCGCTGCAGGTAGGGGCCGTAGCGGCCGACCCGCACCACGACGTTGCGGCCGCTGTCGTCGGTGAACAGCGGGATCGAGTTGACCGAGCGCGCGTCGATGGCGCTGAGGTTCTCGGTCACCATCTTCTTCAGCCCGCCGGCGGCGGCGATGGTGTCGTCGGCGCCGCCGGCCGTCTGGCTGCCGAAGTAGAAGGAGGTCAGGAAGTCCAGCGCCGCGTGGTCGCCACCAGCGATGTCGTCGAGCTGGGTCTCCATGGCCGCGGTGAAGTTGTAGTCGACCAGTCGAGGGTAGTGCCCCTCGAGCAGGCCGATCACCGCGAACGCGAGGAACGACGGGATCAGGGCCTGGCCGCGCTTCTCCACGTACCCCCGGTCCTGGATCGTCCGCATGATCGACTCGTACGTCGACGGGCGGCCGATGCCCAGCTCCTCGAGGGCCTTGACCAGCGACGCCTCGGTGTAGCGGGCCGGCGGCGTGGTGTGGTGCCCGGTCGCGGCCAGCTCCTCGGCGGTCAGCGGCTGGTCCTTGACCAGGGTGGGCAGGCGGCGCTCGGCGTCCTCGGCCTCGGCGTTCTCGTCGTCGGACGACTCGACGTAGGCGCGCAGGAAGCCCGGGTCGGTGATCGTCTTGCCGGACGCGGCGAAGTCGACCTCCTCGCCCGAGGTGGAGATCGCCCGGATCCGCACGCTCACCGAGTTGCCGACGGCGTCGGTCATCTGCGACGCGATCGTGCGGCGCCAGATCAGCTCGTACAGCCGGAACTCGTCGCCGGAAAGCTCGTTCGCCACCTCGCCCGGGGTGCGGAAGTTGTCGCCGGCGGGGCGGATCGCCTCGTGCGCCTCCTGGGCGTTCTTGACCTTGCCGGTGTAGCGGCGCGGCTGCGGCGGCACGTTGTTGGCGCCGTAGAGCTCGCCGATCTGCCGGCGGGCGGCGGTCAAGGCCGTCTCGGAGAGGTTCACCGAGTCGGTACGCATGTAGGTGATGTACCCGTTCTCGTACAGCCGCTGCGCGGTGCGCATCGTCTGCGAGGCCGAGAACCGCAGCTTGCGGGCCGCTTCCTGCTGGAGCGTCGAGGTGATGAACGGCGCGTAGGGGCGGCGGCGGTACGGCTTCTCCTCGACCCGGGTGACCGTGAACGGCCGATCTTCCAGGCGGGCGGCCAGCCCGCGGGCGCCGGCCTCGTCGAGGTGCACCACGCCGGCGCCGGGCCGGACCTGGCCGGTGGTGGGCTCGAAGTCCTTGCCGGTGGCGATCCGGTCGCCGTCCAGCGCGATCAGCGTGGCGTTGAAGTTGCGCGGGCCCTCCCGCTTTCCCTGCACGGCGAGGGTGGCCAGGATGTCCCAGTACTCGGCGGTGCGGAACGCCATGCGCTGACGCTCACGCTCGACCACGATGCGCGTCGCCACCGACTGGACCCGCCCGGCGGAGAGGCGGGGCATCACCTTCTTCCACAGGACCGGGCTCACCTCGTACCCGTACAGGCGGTCGAGGATCCGGCGGGCCTCCTGCGCGTCGACCAGGTCGCGGTCGATGTCGCGCGGGTTGGCCACCGCGGCCTGGATGGCCGGCTTGGTGATCTCGTGGAAGACCATCCGCTTGACCGGGACCTTGGGCTTGATCGTCTCGACCAGGTGCCAGGCGATCGCCTCGCCCTCGCGGTCCTCATCGGTGGCGAGGAAGATCTCGTCGACTTCCTTCGCCAGCTTCTGCAGCTTGGCTATCTGCTGCTTGCGGTCGGAGGAGACGACGTAGAGCGCGTGGAAGCCGTTGTCGACGTCGACGCCGAGCCGCGCCCACGACTCGCCCTTGTACTTGGCGGGCACGTCGGCGGCGTTGCGCGGCAGATCGCGGACATGGCCGAAGGAGGCCTCGACAAAATAGTCGGGGCCCAGATAACCGGCGATCGTCTTGGCCTTCGACGGAGACTCGACGATGACCAGACGCGTCGTCCTGGTGTCACTCGGCACGGCACTCCCAAACTTCGCACTCAGCGTCCCGCCGTCTCTACCGGCGGGGCACAGACTTTCAACGTAACGCGCCGGACGAGACCACATTCCCGGGTAACCCCGGAGTCGGATGGTAACGGTCCGGCCACCGCATGCGTCCGACGGCGACACCGTACACCGCGAAAGGTGAGTCGTGTCGCACACAATCCAGGAAGATCACGCGCCCGCCGCCGACGGCCACATCCGCTCCGGCGCCGCGTCCGGGCGCTCACCGACCAGCTCGGCGAGCCGCCGGAGGCGTTTTTTACCGGCGATCAGATAGTGGCGTCCGTCATCCGACAGGCGGCCGGCCAGACCGGCTCGCACCAGCGCGGCATCGACCGCGACCGAGTCCTTGACCGGGTCCAGGCCCAAAGAGTACCCGCCCGGCACGGGTTTACCCGCCGCCGCGACCCAGAGCCGGAGTCGGGGTCCGGAGAGGAAGAGCTGCGTGGCGGCCTCCGGCCAGCCACGGGCCAGGCCGTTCAACCTCCTGGTGTACGCCGTGAGCACCTCGAACCGCGGCGGCGGAGGGGGTTCCGGCTCCTGCGGCGTTTGGCTTGCTTCTACCTCTTTGTGACGGACCTCCCGGCGGCCGAGCTCCTCCGTTGTCTCGGACTCCTCCTCACTTGCGGCCGGACGCCGGCCGGTTGTGAGAGAGAGCTCCCCTGGTGCAGGAACGCGCCGGCCGGCGTCCGGGTGTGGTGGATCTCCCCGGCCATCCTCCAGAAGATCAGGGTCGACCGGCTCATCCGCAGCGGAGGAGTCTGCCGGCAGCGGCCGCCACTGGGCGGTCAGGCCCCGGACGACCAGCTCGGGCACCAGAACGTGCACCCGCCAGGCGTCCTCGACCTCGACCGACACGCGCGCCGTGCCGCCCATCCGGCCGAGCCGGCCCGGGCCCGCGAGCAGACCGGCCAGGTCGGCGGGCGACGGCTCGGTGGTTTCGGCGCCGAAGAACGGCAGCTGGCGGCCGAGATCGGGAACCTGGGGACGCGGCGGCGGCCGGCGTTTGGCGGCAGCCGCGATCGGCGCGGGCAGCACCTCGCGCGGGATCAGCGGCCACCCCGTCTCGGTCATCGCGGGTCGGTCACCTCAGCGGCACTCGGGCACTTCGTCGAAGGCCTGCTTGAGCTCGGGGGAGTCGAGCTTGCTCGTGTCGAGGCTGCTCGCCTGGTAGTCGGTGTTGAGCTGGGCGACGACCTTTTCCACCTGCTGGTAGAAGACCTTGGCGGGGGTGGTGGCCAGGCCGTCGATGCCGGTGGCGGCCTTGCCGTAGGCGTCGCGCAGGCCCGCCAGCGCGCCGGTGAAGCCCTCGGCGATCTTTTTGCCGTTGTCCACGTCGGGCACGCCGGCCTCGGCCACCCCGGCGCGGGCCCGCTCGCTCGCCTTCTGCGCGCCGGCGAAGAGCCGGCTCAGATTTTCCTTGGCCTGGGTGGGCGTGGTGTTGACGTTGATCTGCTGCTGGGCACGGGTGGTGAGCGAGCCGATCTCGGTGCGCCACGGACTCAGCGTGCCGCACACCGACGCGGCCCAGGCACGCGCGTTGTGCGCGCTCCCACACGCCGCGGCGCTCAGGACGAGCGCGACCAGAAGCACAACCGAGAGGGGACGGGCCGCACGCATGGGAAGCAGCGTACGGCCCGGGTGTGACAACCTTCCACGGTGCTGGCGGGGGTGCCCTCGCGGGCACCCCCGTCGATGATCGTCAGGCGCTGACCTTCTCGGTCGGCGTCGAGTTGTCCACCGGGGTGTCGTCGCCCATCGAGATCGGCTTGCGCTTGCTGATGACGACGGCCGCGACGACGATCGCCGCCGCCACGATCGCGATGGTGACCCGCAGCGGGGTGTTGGCGTCCGAGCCGATGCTCCAGCTCACCACGGCCGGCGCGATCAGCAGCGAGACCAGGTTCATCACCTTGAGCAGCGGGTTGATCGCCGGACCCGCGGTGTCCTTGAACGGGTCGCCCACGGTGTCGCCGATGACCGTCGCCGCGTGGGCCTCGGAGCCCTTGCCGCCGTACGAGCCGTCCTCGACCAGCTTCTTGGCGTTGTCCCAGGCGCCACCGGAGTTGGCCAGGAACACCGCCATCAGCGTGCCGGCGCCGATCGCGCCGGCCAGGTAGGCCGCCAGCGCGCCGGCGCCGAGGCCGAAGCCGACCGCGATCGGGGCCATGATCGCCAGCAGGCCGGGGGTGAGCAGCTCGCGCTGCGCGTCCCGGGTGCAGATGTCGACGACCCGGCCGTACTCGGGCCGCTCGGTGCGGTCCATGATCCCCGGGTGCTCGCGGAACTGGCGGCGGACCTCCATCACGACCGCGCCGGCCGAGCGGGAGACCGCGTTGATCGCCAGGCCGGAGAAGAGGAAGACCACCGCGGCGCCGATGAGCAGGCCGACCAGGCTGCGCGGGTTGGCGATGTTGAGCAGGCCGAGGATCTCGGCCCCGACGTCCTTGATCCCGGCGTCGGCCAGCGAGCTGGCCAGGCTGTTCGTGTACGAGCCGAACAGCGCCGTCGCCGCGAGCACGGCGGTCGCGATCGCGATGCCCTTGGTGATCGCCTTGGTGGTGTTGCCGACCGCGTCGAGCTCGGTCAGGATCTGCGCGCCGTGCTCGTCGATGTCGCCGGACATCTCGGCGATGCCCTGCGCGTTGTCGGAGATCGGGCCGAAGGTGTCCATGGCGACGATGACGCCGACCGTGGTGAGCAGGCCGGTGCCGGCGAGCGCCACCGCGAACAGCGACAGGGTCAGCGACGAGCCGCCGAGCAGGAACGCGCCGTAGACGCCGGCGGCGATCAGCAGCGCCGAGTAGACGGCCGACTCGAGGCCGACGCTGATGCCGGCCAGCACGACGGTGGCCGGGCCGGTCTGCGACGACTTGCCGATGTCCTGCACCGGGCGGCGGTTGGTCTCGGTGAAGTAGCCGGTCAGCGCCTGGATGGCGGCGGCCAGCACGATGCCGATCACCACCGCGCCGACGGCGACCCAGCGCGGGTCGCGGCCGCTGTTGACGATGTCGTCGCCGATGCCCGTGTCGTTGAAGCCGGCGAACGAGCTCGGCAGGTAGATGAAGCTGACCACGGCCACCGCGATCGCGGAGAGCGCGGCCGAGATGTAGAAGGCCCGGTTGATCGCGGTGAGACCGTTCTTGTCGGACGGACGCAGCCGGGTGATGAACACGCCGACGACGGCGATCACGATGCCGATCGTCGAGACGATCAGCGGGAAGATCAGGCCGTCCTGGCCGAACGCGGCCTGGCCCAGGATCAGCGCGGCGACCAGGGTGACGGCGTACGACTCGAACAGGTCGGCCGCCATGCCGGCACAGTCGCCGACGTTGTCGCCCACGTTGTCGGCGATGGTCGCGGCGTTGCGCGGGTCGTCCTCGGGGATGCCCTGCTCCACCTTGCCGACCAGGTCGGCGCCGACGTCGGCGGCCTTGGTGAAGATGCCGCCGCCGACCCGCATGAACATCGCGAGCAGCGCGGCGCCGAAGCCGAAGCCCTCGAGCACGGTCGGCGCGTCACTGTTGAAGATCAGCACGACGAGCGCGCCACCGAACAGGCCCAGGCCGACGGTGAGGAAGCCGACCACGCCGCCGGTGCGGAACGCGATGCCCATCGCGGTCTCGCGGCCGCCCTGCTCGCCGGCGGCCGCGGCCACCCGCAGGTTCGCCCGGGTCGCGAGGGCCATGCCCGCGCCGCCGATGAACGACGAGAAGACCGCGCCCACGACGAAGAACAGCGAGCGGCCGATCTTGACCCAGACCTCGTTGTCGGTTTCGTGCACCGGCAGCAGGTAGAGCAAGACGACCGCGATCACTACGAAGATCGCCAGTGTCCTGAACTGACGGAACAGGTACGCCGACGCGCCTTCCTGCACGGCGCCGGCGATCTCCTGCATGTTCTTGGTGCCTCGCCCGGTCTTCAGAACCGACTGGACGAACATCGCGGCGAAGCCCAGCGCGATGAGCGCGAAGACCAGCGCGACGATGATGAATGTGACGTTGGAACCACTCAGGGACACTCCGCCCGCGGCAGAAGTTATCAAAGTCCCGGACATCAATGTCCTCCTGTACAACGACCGCACCCGAGGCGACGGACGAAAACGCCCGGGCGCATCCCCGTTACCGGGGAGACGACAACTGGGCCCCGCGGACGCGGGACCAGGAGCAGTAGCTGATAACTCGCGTACTGTATCGGCCGGTCGTGGTGGTGGTCACACCCGGTTCCGACCGTGTCGTGGTGATGTTCGCCGCTGTGTTAGCGCGGCGCCAGAGGGGTACCCATCTTTTTTGATCTTTAGCGGGTCACCTGCGCTGCACCGGCCACACCATTCGGACCTCCGTGCCGGGACCGTCCTCGACCGGGCGAACCTGCAGGTCATCGACAAATCCGGCGAGCAGGGCGAAGCCCACTCCAGTGGTGAGCTCGTCGTCGGTCAGCGACTCGTCGGCGAGCTCGTCGGGCGGCAGTTTGGCCAGGCCCACGCTCGCCTCGATCGGGGCATGATCAATCACCCGAACGGCATATGAGTCCGAATCAGACATTTCGACCGTCACGAGATCGGGCAGGCCGTACTGGACGTGCAGGGCGACCGCGCGCGTGCACGCCTCGCCGATCGCCAGCCGCACCTCGTCGAGCAGTTCCTCGGCGACCCCCGCCCGCCGAGCGACCGCCACGCCGACAAGCCGCGCGGTCCGGACATGGACCGGCGCCGGCGAGAAGGACAGACGGACCGTCGCCATCACGAAGTCGGACCGCTGCCGTCGCTGTCTGCGGTCGCCGCCTCGATCGTGGGGTAGATCGGGAAAACCTGGTCCAGCGCGGTGATCCGGAAGATCTTCAGCAGCGGCTCTTTGGAACAGACCAGGCCGAACCGCCCCTGCGCGACGCGCAGCCGCTTCATCGCCCCGACCAGCACGCCCAGGCCCGTGGAGTCGAGGAACTCGACGCCACCCAGGTCGACAACCACGTTGCGGGCGCCCGCGTCGACGAGCTCCACGAGGCGCTCACGCAGCCTCGGAGCCGTGTAGACGTCGACCTCGCCGCCCACCTCGAGCACCGTGTGCTCGGCGACGGTCCGAGTCGCAAGGGACAGCTCCATCGCTCCTCCTCCCTGCGGATCTCCCCTGCGAATCTAACCACCGCCCGGGTTGCCGCGGCGCACGGCACCCACCCCAGGTACCCGTTTGAGGTTGCGCCCATACCGATGTCAGAGTGCAACGCGTGACGTCCACCGCGCACCGGCCGCTGCTTTCCTCGCCCTCGGTGACCCACATCGAGCGGCTGCCGGCCCGGGCGGGCAAGCGCGTGGCCTGGCCGTCCTGGGCTCCGCCCGCGCTCGTGGCGGCCTGCCGGGAGCGGGGCATCGCCGCGCCGTGGGAGCATCAGGCGGCGGCCGCATCGCTCGCCTTCGATGGGCGGCACGTCGTGCTGGCGACCGGGACGGGGTCGGGCAAGTCGCTGGGCTATCAGCTGCCGGTGCTGGCCCGGCTGTTGAGCGATCCCCGCGCCACGGCGCTCTACATAGCGCCGGCGAAGGCCCTGGCGGCGGATCAGTTGCGGGCGGTCGCGGGTTTCGGTCTTTCCGACGTACGGCCGGCCACTTACGACGGTGACACGGCGCGCGAGGAACGGGAGTGGATCCGGCAGCACTCGCGCTTCGTCCTGACTAATCCGGATATGTTGCATCATGAGATGCTGCCGGGGCACGAACGGTGGGCGACCTTTCTCCGGTGGCTCTCGTACGTGGTGATCGACGAGTGCCACGCCTACCGCGGGGTCTTCGGCTCGCACGTCGCGCATGTCCTGCGCCGGCTGCGCCGGCTGGCCGCCCGGTACGGCGGGAAGCCCACGTTCATCCTCGCGTCGGCCACCTCGGGCGACCCGGCCGAGGCGGCGGCGCGGCTGGTCGGGGCGCCGGTCACGGCGATCACCGAGGACACGTCGCCGCGCGGGGCGATGACGTTCGCGCTCTGGGAGCCGCCGGTCCTGCCGCCTTCGACTTCGCTTCTGGCGGAGGACTTTCCGCAGGTGCGACGGTCGGCCCTGCGGGAAACGGCCGACCTGCTGACCGACGCGGTGGTCAGCGGGACGCGGACGCTGGCGTTCGTCCGGTCGCGGCGCGGGGCCGAGGTGGTGGCGGCGGTGACCCGGCGCCAGCTGGACGAGGCGGTGCCGGGGCTGGGCGAGCGGGTGGCCGCGTACCGGGCCGGCTATCTCAAGGAGGACCGGCGGGAGATCGAGCGGCAGCTGCTGACCGGCGAGCTGCTCGGGCTGGCCTCGACGAACGCGCTGGAGCTGGGCGTCGACCTGGTGGGGCTGGACGCGGTGCTGATCTGCGGCTACCCGGGCACGCGGGCGTCGCTGTGGCAGCAGGCCGGTCGGGCCGGGCGCGCGGGCGGGTCGGCGACGGCGGTGCTGATCGCCCGGGACGATCCGCTGGACACGTACCTGGTGCACCACCCGTCGGCGCTGTTCGGCCGGCCGGTCGAGGCGACTGTGCTCGATCCCGGCAACCCGTACGTCCTGGGGCCGCAGTTGTGCTGCGCCGCGTCGGAATCCCACCTCACGACCGCCGACCTCGCGCTCTTCGGCAGCGGGGCGCGGGCGGCGGTCGACGGTCTCACCGAGGCCGGGGTGCTGCGCCGCCGGCCGACCGGCTGGTACTGGACGCACCAGGGCCGGCCCGACGTGGACCTGCGCGGCACCGGCGGCGCGCCGGTGCAGGTCGTCGAGTCGTCGACCGGCCGGCTGCTGGGCACGGTCGACGCCGGCTCGTCGCACGTCATGCTGCACGCCGGCGCGGTCTATCTGCACCAGGGCGTGACGTACGTGGTCGACGACCTCGACCTCGAGGACGCGGTGGCGCTCGTGCACCAGGAGGAGCCGGACTGGTCGACGCATGCCCGCGACGTGACCGACTTGTCGGTGGTGAGCGTCCGCTCGTATGTGGACGCCGGCCCGGTCGGGCTCTTCCTCGGCGAGGTCGACGTGACGAACCAGGTGGTCTCGTATCAGCGCCGCCGCATCGGCTCGGGCGAGGTGATCGACACCCGGCCACTCGACCTGCCACCACGCGAGCTGCGGACGGTGGCGGTGTGGTTCACCGTGTCGCCGCGGGCGCTGGAGGCGGCCGGGGTCGAGCCGCCCGACTTCCCGGGCGCCCTGCACGCGGCCGAGCATGCCGCGATCGGTCTGCTCCCGCTGATGGCGACATGCGATCGCTGGGACATCGGCGGCCTCTCGACGGCCCACCACCCTGACACCGAGGCGCCGACGGTCTTCGTCTACGACGGCCATCCGGGCGGGGCGGGCTTCGCCGAGCGCGCGTACGAGACGGCGGCGGCCTGGCTGGCCGCGACCCGGGACGCGATCGCCGCGTGCGGGTGCGAGGCCGGCTGCCCGTCCTGCGTCCAGTCCCCGAAGTGCGGCAACGGCAACAATCCCCTCGACAAGCCCGGCGCCGTGGCCGTGCTGGACGCCGTCCTCGCCGCGCTCCCCTGAAATGCCGTCGTACCGCCCGGGGCGCTCAGCCCGCGGGACCGAAGAGCGGGCCCGCTCGGGCGCCCTCCTTCGCGTGCCGCACCATCCCCGGCATCGGCTCGACCTCCACCTCGGCCCAGACCACCACCTCCAGCCCGTCGACCGTGCAGAACGTCAGCCGCCCGCCGTTCGCCGCCGCGAAGTCCGCCGCCCGCGCGCACGCCGCGTCCTCGCCCTCGATCGCCCGCATCGCCGCGGCCAGCGCCGCCAGATCGGCCGCGGTATGTGCCCGGTGCCGCGCGACCCGGGCCGAGCCGATCGCCGTACCGCCGAGCCCGGCCAGCACCAACGCCAGCCCGACGGCCAGCAGAAAGATCGAGGCTCCTCCCCGATCCGGATCTCGTCGCCCTTCTGGCCGGCCGATCATGGGGTCGTCCCGGGTCATTCGATCACCCCGGGCTCCCGGGCCGCGACCGCTCGGCCCTCGACCGTGATCGCCGGAAGGTGTGCGCCCAGCATCCGCACCGGCGCCCGCACGACGACGGTGACCGCGTCGTCGCCGGTCGCTACGTCGATGCTCGCCCCCGGTGGCGCCACCCGGTCCGCCGCCGCGGTCGCACCCTCGCCCCGGGCGCCCGCGATCGCCCCTTCGCGCGCCGCGTCGACGCACTGCCCCTTGGCCGTCACCGCCGCGACCGCGGTGAGCCCGGCCAGGAGCAGCATGATGAGCGCCGGCAGCCCGGCCGCGAGCTCGGCGGTGAACGATCCCCGGTCGCGTCCGGGCGGCCGGCGCTGGATCACTGCAGGGCCCGGTCGATGATCGCGGCGAGCGCGGCCTGCACTCGTTCGCCCCCGACGACCTTGAGCAGAACGCCGGCGAACGTCACCGCGGCGAGCGTGCCGACGGCGTACTCGACGGTGCTCATCCCGGCGTCGCCGGCCTCCACCCGGAGCCGGGCGAAGTTCGCGATCAGTTTGCGCACGTGGTTCTCCTTCGGTTGTGGTTGGCGGCGGCCGACGGGCCGCCGTCGAGTCCGTGACGCGAGGTCACAGAGGTCTGGGCGGTTCAGAGCACGTCCTGAAGCACCGCGATCACGACCGGGGCGAGTCCGGCCAGCAGAAACGCCGGCAGGAAGCACACCCCCAGCGGCAGCACGATCAGCACCGCGGCCCGCTGGGCGGCCGCCTCGGCCGCGACGGACCGGTCGGCGCGCAGGTCGTCGGCGAGCCGGCCGAGCGCCCCGGCGAGCGCTCCCCCGCTGGCGCTCGACCGGACGGCCGCCGCGACCAGCCGCTCGGCGCCGTCGAGGCCGTCGAGGTGTTGCCAGGCCTCGGCCGGTTCCGCACCGAGCCGAAGCGACCGCGCCGTCCGCTGCAGCCGTTCGCCGAGCGGCCCGCCCAGCGCCTCGGCCACCGCGGCGGCGGCCCGGTCGATCGGCGACCCGGCCCGCAGTGCCGCCGCCAGGAGGTCGGCGCCGAGCGGCAGGTCGGCCAGGGCGGCGAGCCGGTCCCGTCGTTTCGCGGGTGGCTCGCGCCGCCGCAGGTACCGCTCGACGCCCACGCCGGCGGCCGCTCCGATGGCCAGACCCCACCAGGACCCGATCAGCCCGGCGACGGCGGCGCCCGCGATCACCGCCAGACCGATCCGGAGAAGGCGCCCCTCGCCCGCGGGCTTCCGCTCCGGCAACGGAGTGAAGCTGCGCCGCAGCCGGTCGAGCCGCCGCCGAGGCACTCGGCGCCGCAACGTCAGCACCAGCAGCAGGCCGGCCGCCATCAGAGCCACCAAGGTCATGGCGACACCCGCATCTCGACCTCGGCCGCCGCGCACACCAGCGAGGCGTCCCCGGCGGCCCCCTCGTCCGCCACCGGCTCCGGCTCGGGCCGGCGACGCCCCACCAGCGCGGCGAGGCAGCAGGGCCGCACCCCAAGCCGAACCGGCCCGCCCGGGCTCAGGAGCGCGTCCAACTGACACCGCTCCTCCATCGTGTCCCTTACCGGACCCCGCGCGGCGAGCGAGGCCGACGCGGGCGAAACCGACGCGGGCGAAACCGACGCGGGCGAGGGCGGGCCGGGCATCGCACTCGTCGCATCCTTCGAGCTATCCGCGCCCGGCTCCCAGCACGGGCCCGCCGTCGCGTTGTTCATCGCGTCGCCCCCGCCGTGAGCCGGTCGGTCCAGATCAGGCCGCCGGTCTGCAGCACCACGGCCCCGGCCGCGCACGCCGCGCCCATCGGGGTGTGCAGCAGCACTCCCACCGGGTCGGCGCCGATCCCGATTCCCAGGCCGATCCCGCCGGCCGGCAGCCCGGCCAGCAGCAACGCCGTGGCCTGCGCCCCGGCCGCCTGGGCCGCCGCGGAGTCGGCGGCACGATCCGCCGCCCGCGCGTCCGCCTCGATCCGCTCGACGAGGTCGGCCGCCGGCGCCCCGGTCCGCTCGGCCAGCCGCCACACCGACGACGCCAGCCGCTCAAGACGCCCGGTCGTCCAGGCCTCCGGCGCGGACCGGCCGGGGCCGGCCGCTCCGGCGCGTCCTGGACCGACATCGGCCACCGCATGGGCAAACTCGCCCCGCGCCGAACCGGCGGGCGGCAGCCCCGCCCGAAGATCGGCCGCCAGCGCTCCCCGACCCGAACCGGCGGGCGGCAGCCCCGCCCGAAGATCGGCCGCCAGCGCTCCCAGACCCGCAAGCGCGGCCGCCCGCCACGCCCGCGCCCGCCGCCGAGCCGTCCGCCGCAGCACCGCCCGGCCGGCCAGCCCGGCATAGGCGCCGGCCACCACCGCGAGCACCGGCCCGCCGACCGCCAGCCCGGCCGCCGCGGCGGCACTCACGCCGGCGACGACCGCCCGCGGCGACGCCCACGAGAGGCGGCGCCGTGCGGGCCGGGCGAACACCGCGGGCCAGGCGAACACCGCGGCCACGGCCACGAGGCACCCCACCAGGAGCGTGCTCATGCACCCACCCCCGGCGCAGGCTCGAGGACCGCCGGCACGGCGACCCCGCGACCGGCCAGCAGCCGTGCCAGCGCCGTCGCGCCCGGCGCGGCCCCACGCGTACGCCTCCAGGCCGGCACCACGGTCGCGAGCCGCTGCTCCCCGGCCGGCAGCAGCACGCTCACCGACTCGAGCGACCGCCCCCGGGCCGTACGCCGAACGTGCAGCACCACCTGCAGCGCCGCCACCACCTGCGCGTGCAGCGCGGCCCGCGGCAATCCACCGAGCAGCCCCAGCGCCTCCAGCCGCGCCGGCACGTCGCCCGCCGTGTTGGCGTGCAGCGTCCCCGCCCCGCCGTCGTGCCCCGTGTTCAGCGCGCCCAGCAGATCGACTATCTCCGCGCCACGGCACTCCCCGACCACCAGCCGGTCGGGCCGCATCCGCAGCGCCTGCCGCACCAGATCGGTCAGCCCGATCGCCCCCGCCCCCTCCACGTTGGCGGTACGTGCCTGCAGCGCGACCACGTGCGGATGCACCGGCCGGAGCTCGGCCGCGTCCTCGACCAGCACGATCCGCTCGGTCGGCGGCACGAGCCCGAGCAGCGTGGCCAGCAGCGTCGTCTTGCCGCTGCCGGTTCCGCCGGTGACGAGGTACGCCAGGCGGGCCTGCACGATGGCCCGCAGCACCGGCGCCGCGGTCTGGGCGAGGGTGCCGTGCTCGACCAGGTCGTCCAGCGTGAACGGCCGCTGACGGAAGGTCCGCAGCGACAGGTACGGCCCGTCGGTGGCCACCGGCGGCAGCACCGCGTGCAGCCGGGTGCCGTCCGGCAGGCGGGCGTCGGCGTAGGGCTGACCGTCGTCGAGCCGACGCCCGCACGCCGCCGCCAGCCGCTGGGCGAGCCGCCGTACCTCGTCGTAGTCGCGGAACATCTCGCCGGCCCGTTCCAGCCCGGCGCCCCGGTCGACCCAGACCTGCTTGCCGTTCACCAGCACGTCGGTCACCTCGGGATGGGCCAGGAACGGCGCGAGCGGCCCGGCGCCGACGAGCTCGTCGTGCACCCGGTCGGCCAGGCGCAGCACGGCGTGATCGCCGAGCGACCCGGTCTCCCGGCGCACCGCGTGGACCACCGCGGCGGGCGTGGCCTCCACGCCGCCGACCGCGAACTGCTGCCGCACCGACGTGGTGAGCTCCCCGTACGTCGTCATGCCGCCGCGCTCCGCCGCTCGTGGAGCAGGTTGTCGAGAAGCTCGCGGCACAGCGCGGCGAGCCGCCCGCGCGCCGCGTGCGCCGGACCCTTGCCGTTCTCGATCTCCACCAGCATGTCGGGCTCGGCGCGCAGCACCCCGGCCAGCGGAAGCTCGAGCGCCTTGGCGACCTCGCGGGGCGGGAGCGGAACGGGCGCCGGGCCGCGCACCACCACCGCGAGGTCGCCGCGGTGCACCCGGATCGCCTGCGCCACCCCACGGGCGCCGGCGAGGGCCCGCAGCTCGGGCCGGACGACCAGCACGGCCCGGTCGGCGGTCTGGAGCGCGAGCACCGACGGGTCGTCGAGTCGCCGAGGCAGGTCCGCCACGATCACATCGCGGGCGCGGCGGCCGGCGTGGAGGGCGGCGGCCATCGCCTCGCTGGGCACCGACGCCGGCTCGTCCCGGGCGAACGACAACAGCACCAGGTCGCCGCGCTGCGGCAGGGCGCGCAGCAGCCCCGGCGGGTCGACCCGGCCGCCGGCCTGGGCCAGCGCGGGCCATCGCAGGCCGTCTTGCGCTTCCCAGCCGAGCAGCACGTCGAGGCCGCCGCCGAGCGGGTCGCCGTCGACGAGCAGGGTGCGGTGCCCGGCCCGGACGGCGGTGACCGCGAGCCCGCCGGCGAGGATGCTGGCGCCCGCGCCGCCGCTACCCCCGATCACGGCGATGGTGCGGGCCAGGGGCGGGTCGGAATGCGGCAACGAGGCGAACCGGTCGACCAGCCAGGCCTCGCCGTCCGGCAACAGGCAGACGTGAACCTCGCCGAGCCGCTCGGCCACCGCGTCGACGCCGGGTGGCCACTTGCGGCGGGCCACGATCACCGTGCGGGAATGGCGGGGCAGACCGGCCCGCAGGCATGCGACGACGACATCGGCGCCGAAGACGACCATGGGCGCGGCGGTGACCGCCGGGCCGGCCGAGAGCGGGTCGGCGGCGACGACGACCTCGGTGCCGCCGGCGGCGGCGAGGCGCACCAGGTCGTCGAGAAGCTCCTGGTCGGCGGTCACGACGAGGGGCAGGCGCGGAGCGGGCATCGTGGCTCTCCAACACGGCGTCGGGGTGGATGAGGCGCCCACCGTCGCGGAGGGCCGCACCGCCCGGCAAGGCCGTCGGCCGACGTCTGTGGATAACTCGGGCCGGTGTGGATAACCCGCACGGCCGCGGTTGATCTGCTATGCGTAGCGGGATAAATCGGGCATCAACCGGCGTACGGGCGGCACCGGTTGGGTATGTTGATGCCGACACGGGATTGATGGGGTTGGCATGGAAAGCTCGATCCAGCGCACGCTCGCCGACGACGGCACAGCCACTGTCACCGTGCACGGGGAGATCGACTTCGCCAACTGCGACGAGCTCACCGGCCGCGCACGCGAGGCCGTCCGCGAGTGGTCGCCGCCGACCCTCCGCGTGGATCTGGAAAAGGCCGACTTCATCGACACGACGGGCCTCGGCGCGCTGATCGAGGCCTACAAGGAAGCCAACGCGGCCGGCGCCCGATTCGTTGTCGTGAACCCGACTCCGTTGTTCCGCCGGGTCCTCGACATCACCGGCCTGTCCGAGCTGTTCGGGCTGACCGACGCGGAGGTGCGGGCCACCGCGGTGGAGAGCGAAGCCTCGGGAACGTAGGAGAAGAGCCGCCACCACATAGGGAACGACCCCCGTCGGGGGAGACGGGGGCCGTCCGAGGATTCGGCTCCGGGGGGGTCGAGCCGAATCGACTCGGTGATCGCGGGGGGCGCAACCACCGAGGGTCAGGTGATGGAAGCGGACAGTCAATGAGGCGACCGCGATACATGAATCCCGATCGCAACAGCACTAGCATGCCTCACGAAAGGCACACCCGTCGAGTACCGATTGTGGCTCGGTGCGTGGGTGCTGCCCGTCTGACTGATTTCACAGCGCGTCACCAAGCCTCCGCGCGCCGCACCGGGGACGACGGGGATGACCGACTTGCGGCTACACTTTCGGCCCGTGGGGCGCAGCGCCGCGTTTTTCGACCTTGACAAGACCGTCATCGCCAAGTCCAGCGCGCTGGCCTTCGGACGGCCGTTCTACCGTGATGGCCTGATCAGCCGCCGCGACGTCGTCAAATCCGCTTACGCTCAGCTCATGTTCCGCCTGGGTGGCGGGGGTGACGAGCAGGCCATGGCCCGCACGCGCGACTACCTGGCCGCGCTCACCAAGGGCTGGCGGGTCGAGCAGGTGCAACAGGTCATCGCCGAGACCCTCGACGAACTGATAAACCCTTACGTGTACGCCGAGGCCGCCATCCTGATCAGCGAACATCAGGCGGCCGGCCGCGACGTCGTGCTGGTGTCGGCCTCCGGCGAGGAGATGGTCCGCCCGATCGGCGCCCTGCTCGGCATCACCGACGTGATCGCCACCCGCATGCGCATCGTCGACGGCCGGTACAGCGGCGAGATCGAGTTCTACGCCGCCGGCCCCAACAAGGTGGTCGGCGTGCAAGCGCTGGCCGCGAGCCGGGGCTACGACCTGGCGGATTGCTACGCCTACTCCGACTCGGCCAGCGACCTGCCCCTGCTCACCGCGGTGGGCCACCCGAGCGTCGTGAATCCCGACCGGGCCCTGCGCCGCGCGGCGCTGGAGAACTCGTGGCCGATCCTCGAGTTCCGCAACCCCATCCCGGTCGGCAAGCGCCTGCGAGACCGTCCGGCCGTCCCGGTGGCGGCCGCGCTGGGCGTCGGCGTCGGCGCCGCGATCGGCTTGGCCCTTTACGCCAGGCATCGCCGCTCACGCGCCGCCGTTTAATTAACACGGCACCCGAGACCACCCCGGAACGTGCGCTCAGCAGCGCAAAGAGTGATTGCCGCCCGGCACCGAGGGCCAGTGAGCAGCGCGAATGGCATTGGTCTGACTACTCTGGAAGGCGAGGTTTGCCAGCCTGAAGCCCTGGCGATCAAGCGGCGAGCGGCGTAGAAAGAACTGGCGAGAACCGTTGCGGAGGACCAGGAGCCGGGGAGACCCGGGGGTCGGGATACCTGAGCTTCGGAAGGCCATCGCTCCACGGTCACGCGCATCGGCGCTCGTGCACGGCCACCGGGAACCCACGCGCGATCAGCCACGGCAGGCACGTTGCGGCGGGACCTCAGCCGAGAGGCTTCAGGACTGTCGACAACGACCCAGGTGCACGCTTGATAACCCGGTCCGGACGCGCTAAAGCCGGCGCCCCTAGCGGGACGCCGGCTCTATTTTGTGCACCCGCCGCCGCACACGGCGTGCCGCCCGCCGCCACAACACCACCGCGCCGCGCCGCCACCCGCACCACCGCGCCGCCACCCGCACCACCGCGCCCCGCCGCCACCCGCACCACCGCGCCGCCACCCGCACCACCGCGCCCCGCCCGCTACCCACGCCACGGCGCCCCGCCCGCTACCCACGCCACGGCGCCCCGCCCGCTACCCACGCCACGGCGCCCCGCCACCGAACCACCGCGCCCCGCGCCGCGCCCGCCACCGAACCACCGCGGCGCCGCCGCCACACCACCGCACCCCGCCGCCACACCACAAGCCGGGCCTCGACCGCCCCGGAATTAGAGCCGACACTCCTGCGAGGCCGAGCCGCTCCCAGGTCACCGCCTCCATGGCGCCACCTGGCCCCAGCGCCACGCCGTCTGGATCGTGATGACCTGGAGTCAACCGCGAACGCCAAATCATCAGAGCTCCGGGGCAACGCCGCGACCGCCTGGATCGTGATGACCTGGAGCCAGCCGCGAACGCCAAATCATCAGAGCTCCGGGGCAACGCCGCGACCGCCTGGATCGTGATGACCTGGAGCCAGCCGCGAACGCCAAATCATCAGAGCTCCGGGGCAACGCCGCGACCGCCTGGATCGTGATGACCTGGAGTCAACCGCGAACGCCAAATCATCAGAGCTCCGGGGCAACGCCGCGAACAACGCCGCGCTCGGCCCCACAGCCGGCCGGATCGTGATGACATGCGGCGAGGAGGGTGCAGCAGATCATCAAGATCCCCGGGGTGAGTCAGGCGGGAGCGTGACCGGAGGTTTGCGCGCATCCGGCATGCAGCCACAGCCCGGCGCGGGCGGCACGGGACGGTGAGTTGCAATCAGCTCGCCGGGGCGACGCGGGGACTCTGTCGGACCCGTACTCAATAGGTGTTTTGGGCGGCTAAATGGCGGTTACGCAGCTCGTGGTAGACCGCGCGGAACACCGACGGCCGGGAGTGGAAATCGATGCCCTGGTCCCACAGCTCGGTGTTGACCATCGAGCCGTCGCGCCGCTCGATGAGCACGGTCATGCCGCTCTCGATCCGCCAGGGCCCGACGCGATGGCTGGCCTTGTGCAAGCGCACATGGGCGACGTCGCGCCAGGACATGGTGCGGGAGCGGATCAGGCCGTGGATGCGCAGGCCGGTGGCGCCGACGTAGGCGCCCATCTGCAGGATCCGGTGGGCGCCGATCACCCAGAGCGCCGCCAGGGCGCACGCGACCAGCTTGACGCCCTGGCCGGTCAGGTCGAACTGGCGGATCGTGGCCCAGGCGAGGAGGGCGAGTGCGAGCGCCTCCCAGCCGATCACCAGCCAGCGGCCGGGGCCGGGCGAGTACGGGCGGAACCACATTTCGTCCACGGGAGCGAGTATCCCAGCGTGCACGGGCCGTGAGACCCGCTTGACGGAAAGTTTGGCCGATCAGGCCGCGGCCAGAACCCCATCGCCGATGACGGCCAGCTCGTCGGCGGCCGTGGAGACCGCGGCGGCGTAGTGGCGCAGCCAGGAGCGGAGGCCGTCGGGGGTGCCGGTGGCGTAGGCGCCGGCCGAGCCGACGTATTCCGGCTCGCGGGCGAGATGCCCGATCTCGACGGCGACCAGGCCACGGGGGTCGAGGCCGCGGCCGATCAGCGTCAGGCGGGCGGCGGCGCGGGCGACGACCCCGGCGGGGCCGGCGAACGGGCGCAGCGTGATGAGCTCGGCGTGCACGATGGCGGCCAGCAGCAGGGGTGGCGTCTCCGCATTGCCGGCGACCAGCCGGGCCAGCGCGTCCACCCGATCGGCGCCGCCGGTGAGGCGGCCCAGGTCGTCGGCGGGGACGACGCCGCGCGCGGCCAGCACGTGCAGCTTGGCCAGCACCTGCCGCGGCGCGCGGGGCCAGAGGTCGACCAGGCCGCCGAGGCCCTCGGCCACCCGCAGCGACCCCTGCACCACCGGATCGGTGACCGTGCCGCCGCGGATCTCCTCGACGTCGTAGGGATGGCCCTCGAGCGCGGCGCTCGCCACCGCGGCCCGCAGCGACGCCTCGGCCGCGACCTGGCCACCGTGCCGGCGCAACGCGCGGTGCCGCATCGCGGCGTCCACCCGGTCGCGGGCGGCGGCGAGGGAGTCGGCGACGTCGGCAAGATCGAGCAGCGGTGCGAGAGGGTCCACCCGACCACCGTAGCGGGTAAGACGGGCGAAACCTGGGGTGCGCAAAGGGGCTCGCAACTGGCAAGATTCGCGCAGTACCAAGCAGCAGTCGGTCATCCAGCGCGCGCAAGATGCCACCGGGCGCGCCCGTCGCCGCAGGTGTCGCCGGGGCCCCGCGGCAGAACTAATGTGCAACGAAGAGAACCCAGTGAAAAGAGGAGCCGCCCTCATGAGCGAGACTTTGGCGAACCTGTCATCGGAGACGCGTCAGTTCCCGCCGCCGGAGCAGATCGCCGCGGACGCCAACGTCACGGCCGCCGCCTACGAGGAGGCCGCCGCCGACCGGCTGGCCTACTGGGCGAAACAGGCCGATCGCCTCACCTGGGCCAAGAAGTGGGACCAGGTCCTGGACTGGTCCAACCCGCCGTTCGCGAAGTGGTTCATCGGCGGCGAGCTGAACGTGGCGTACAACTGCGTCGACCGGCACGTGGAGGCGGGCAACGGCGACAAGGTGGCGATCCACTGGGAGGGCGAGCCGGGCGACACCCGCACGATCACGTACGCGGACCTGCTCAAGAGCGTCAGCCAGGCCGCCAACACGCTGACCGAGCTCGGCGTCGAGGCCGGCGACCGGGTGGCCATCTACCTGCCGATGATCCCCGAGGCCGCGGTCGCGATGCTGGCCTGCGCCCGGATCGGCGCGACGCACAGCGTGGTCTTCGGCGGCTTCTCGGTCGACGCCCTCTCCTCCCGGATCAAGGACGCCGACGCCAAGGTGGTGATCACCGCGGACGGCGGCTACCGGCGGGGCAAGCCGTCGGCGCTCAAGCCGACCGTCGACGAGGCGGTCGCCCAGTGCCCGAGCATCGAGCACGTGCTGGTGGTCCGCCGCACCGGGCAGGAGGTCGCCTGGGGCGAGAAGGACAAGTGGTGGCACGAGACCGTCGAGCAGGCCAGCCCCGAGCACGAGCCGCAGCCGTTCGACAGCGAGCACCCGCTGTTCATCCTCTACACCTCGGGCACGACCGGTAAGCCCAAGGGCATCCTGCACACCGCCGGCGGCTTCCTGACCCAGACCTCGTTCACCCACTACGCGGTGTTCGACCTCAAGCCGGAGTCGGACGTCTTCTGGTGCACGGCCGACATCGGCTGGGTGACCGGCCACTCCTACATCGTGTACGGCCCGCTCTCCAACGGCGCCACCCAGATCATGTACGAGGGCACCCCGGACACCCCGGGCCGCGACCGCTTCTGGCAGATCGTCGACAAGTACAAGGTGTCCATTCTGTACACCGCGCCCACGCTGATCCGCACGATGATGAAATGGGGCGACGACCTCCCGGCCGGGTACGACCTGTCGTCGCTGCGCATCCTCGGCAGCGTCGGGGAGCCGATCAACCCCGAGGCGTGGATCTGGTACCGCAAGAACATCGGCCGCGACCGCACCCCGGTCGTGGACACCTGGTGGCAGACCGAGACCGGCGCCATCATGATCTCGCCGCTGCCCGGCGTGACCGCGGCCAAGCCGGGATCGGCCATGACCCCGCTGCCGGGCATCACCGCCGACGTGGTCGACGACCAGGCCGGGTCGGTGCCCAACGGCGGTGGTGGCTTCCTGGTGCTGCGCGACCCGTGGCCGTCGATGCTGCGCACGATCTGGGGCGACGACAAGCGGTTCCTCGACACGTACTGGTCGCGGTTCGGCGCGGGCGCCGGTCAGGGCGATGAGTGGGTGTATTTCGCCGGTGACGGCGCCAAGAAGGACGAGGACGGCTCCATCTGGCTGCTCGGCCGGGTCGACGACGTCATGCTGATCTCCGGCCACAACATCTCCACCACCGAGGTGGAGTCGGCGCTGGTCTCGCATCCGGCGGTGGCCGAGTCGGCGGTGGTCGGCGCGACCGACCCGACCACCGGCCAGGCCATCGTGGCGTTCGTGATTCCGCGCGGCAATGTGGACACTTCGGGCGACAAGGGCGAACAGCTCAACCGCGACCTGCGTAACCACGTGGCCAAGACGCTCGGCCCGATCGCCAAGCCGCGGCAGATCATGCTCGTCCCCGAGTTGCCCAAGACCCGCTCCGGCAAGATCATGCGACGCCTGCTCAAGGACGTGGCGGAGCACCGCTCGCTCGGCGATGTCACCACGTTGCAGGACTCGGCCGTGATGGACCTGATCTCCGCCGGGATGAAGACCACTAAATCGGAAGACTAGTACAAATCGGACGGTAAGTGGGGGGTCGGCGCGGGCCGGCCCCTCTTTTTCGTGTTATGGCGCTTCCATAGCGCATAACCGATCAATATCAATTGTCAGCGGCATCGCTGTCTTTGCATACGTTTACCTCCAGCCCCGAACCGCGGGGCCGTTTTGATGCCGGGCTGCTCACCCCAGCGCCCGGCCCCCTAAGCGGAGGTAATGCGTGGTGCGCAAGGTAGTCGCAGGACTGCTCGGCGCCGCGATGGTCACCAGCGTCGGAGTCATGCTCCCGGCGGTGGCCCAGGCGGCACCACCCGTCGACCCGACCCCCCAGGCCGTCTCGCGCGGCGAGACCCAGGTCGACGATCTGCCCAACCCACTCGAGGACAAGCGCCGCGCGCTCAGGACACAGGCCGTCTCCAACGTGGTCAGCGGCAAGTCCACGCCGCTGACCCGCAACGGCAGCCGGGTGGTGAAGGTCGGGCGGCACGGCAAGAAGGACCAGTACGTCGAGCTCAGCCGCGAGCGCACCGACCGGATCTTCGTGATCCTGGCCGAGTTCGGCGACGAGCGGCACCCGAGCTACCCGGACGTCGACTCCGACCCGAACACGGCCGGCCCCGCGACGTTCGACGGGCCGCAGCGCAACAAGATCCCTCAGCCCGACCGCCGCGTCGACAACAGCACGGTCTGGCAGGCGGATTACAACGCCAAGCACTACCGGGACATGTACTTCGGCACCGGTAAGAACGTCGAGTCGCTCAAGACCTACATGGAGGCGCAGTCCTCCGGCCGGTACTCCGTCGACGGCGAGGTCACCGACTGGGTCAAGGTGCAGTACAACGAGGCCCGCTACGGCCGGGACGTCTGCGGCAGCCATGTCTGCACCAACGTCTGGGCGCTCGTGCGCGACGCCGCCAACCAGTGGGTCGCCGACCAACTGGCGGCCGGCAAGACGATGGCCGAGGTGACCGCCGACCTCAAGTCGTTCGACCAGTACGACCGCTACGACTTCGACGGCGACGGCAACTTCAACGAGCCGGACGGCTACATCGACCACTTCCAGATCGTCCACGCCGGCGGCGACCAGGCCGACGGCGACCCGCAGCAGGGCGAGGACGCGATCTGGAGCCACCGGTGGTACGCGTACTCGACCGGCCAGGGCACCTCGGGCCCGGCGGGCAACCTGCTCGGCGGCACCCAGGTCGGCGACTCCGGCATCTGGATCGGTGACTACACCATCCAGCCGGAGAACGGCGGCCTGAGCGTCTTCACCCACGAGTACACCCACGACCTGGGCCTGCCGGACGACTACGACACCAGCGGCCTGGGCGACAACAACAACGAGTACTGGACGCTGATGGCGCAGAGCCGCCTCAACGCAGCCGGCGAGCCGCTGGGCACCCGTCCCGGCGACCTGGGCGCCTGGAACAAGCTCCAGCTCGGGTGGCTCGACTACACCGCGGTCAAGGCCGGCCAGAAGAAGGTCGTGAAGCTCGGCCCGGAGGAGTACAACAACAAGAAGCCGCAGGCGGTGGTGGTCAGCCTGCCCGAGAAGTCGGTCACGACCGACCTGGGCCAGCCGTTCGCCGGGACCAAGCAGTTCTTCTCCGGCAACGCCGACGGGCTCAACACCACGCTGACCCACGACATCGACCTGACCGGCAAGACCAGCGGCAGCGTCACCGTCAAGGGCCGGTACTCGATCGAGCAGGACTACGACTACCTGTACTTCGAGGCGTCCGCCGACGGCGGCAGCACGTGGACCCCGCTCAACGGCACGGTGGGCGGCGCGCCGCTGCCCGTCGACTCGAGCGGCGTGCCCGCGCTGACCGGCGCCTCGGCGACGTGGACCGACATCGCGATCCCGCTGGACGCGTACGCGGGCAAGGCGATCAAGTTCCGCCTGCACTACATCACCGACGGCGGCGTCTCCGAGGGCGGCTTCTTCGGCGACGAGCTCACCATCACCGCGGACGGCGCGACGGTGCTGGCCGACGGCGCCGAGGGCGCGTCGACCTGGGCCGCCAACGGCTGGACGATCGTCGGGTCGAGCGTCACGAACAAGTTCGCGCACTACTACATCGCCGGCAACCGCAGCTACACGTCCTACGACAAGTACCTGCAGACCGGCCCGTACAACTTCGGCTGGGCCTCCACCAAGCCCGACTTCGTGGAGCACTACAACTACCAGACCGGTCTGCTGATCTCGTACTGGGACACCTCGCAGGCCGACAACAACACCAACGAGCACCCGGGCGAGGGTCGCAACCTCTACATCGACGCGCACCCGAAGCCGTTCAACAACGTCAACGGCGTTCCGTTCCGGTCGCGGATCCAGGTCTACGACGCTCCGTTCGGCCTGCGCCTGACCGACGGCATGCTGCTGCACGTGGACGGCAAGCCGTCGATCGTGTGGCCGCAGCTGCCCAACCCGGTCTTCAACGACAAGGCGAAGTACTTCTACAACGAACTGCCGAACCAGGGCGTCAAGCTGCCCGCGGTCGGCGTCAAGATCGGTGTGCTGAGCCAGAACGGCACCTCGATGACCGTCGCGGTCTCCTGACCGTTTCCCTACCGGCGCCCGGGGAGTTTCTCTCCCCGGGCGCCGCTTTCTTGCGGAACCGGCGTCGGTCGCGCAACGTCTAACCCGACACGCCTCGCTTCGCTTCGGAAGGGACAGACCACCATGAGGTACGCCGTTCCGGCCGCCCTCGCCGCAACTCTGGTCGTCCTCGCGTCCGGGTGCGGCAGCCCCGTCTCCGAGCCATCCGCAGCACCGTCCGCCGGCCCGACCCGGTCCGCGAGCGGCGCCGTGCCTGCTCCGCTCACCCCGACCGCGCCGCCCAACGGCCCGACCGACCAGAACAAGCCGACCGGCTGGATCGTGGGCACGGTCACCGCCGGTGGCACCGGCCCCTGCTACGGCCTGGAAACCGACGAGGGCGTGCCCTACGCCCTGCACTCCACCGCCGGCATCCGGCTCGACAAGGGCGCCCGGGTCCGGGTCAAGGCCACCCCGTCCCGCCTGCTCATCTACTGCGGCCCGGGAAAGCTGCTGGACATGAGCGCCGCCGAGCCGCTGCGCTGAATCCCGGCACGCCGGACCGCGGCCGCGGGCCGGTGCCCTTCGATCGAACGGCCTAGGCTGGACGCATGGTTGACGAGTCGGTTGTCCTGGTGGAGGGCCCCTGGACGCACCGTTTCGTCGGCGCGAACGGCAGCCGCTTCCACGTCGTCGAGGCCGGCGCCGGCCCGCTGGTGCTGTTCCTGCACGGCTTTCCCGAGTTCTGGTGGGCGTGGCACGACATCATGACCCGGGTCGCCGACGCCGGTTTCCGCGCCGTCGCGATCGACCTGCGCGGCTACGGCGCCAGCGACAAGCCCCCGCGCGGCTACGACGGCTACACCATGGCCGCCGACGTGACCGGCCTCATCCGGGCCCTGGGCGAACGCAACGCGATGATCGTCGGCGCCGGCGCCGGTGGCATGATCGGCTGGGCCGCCGCCGCCTTCCACCCCAAGCTCGTCAGCCGCCTAGTCGTGCTGGGCGCCGCCCACCCCCTGCGCCTGCGCGCCGCCCTGTTCGCCGACCCGCGCGGCCAGCTCGCCGCCTCCTCGACGGTCCTGCGCTTCCAGGTCCCGCGCTACGAACACGTCCTCACCCGCGACGACGCCGCCCTGGTGGGCGAGCTGATGTCCCGCTGGTCCGGTCCGACGTGGAGACACACCGACGAGTTCGCCGACTACGCCCGCCGCTGCCGCGACGCCATCCAGATCCCGCAGGCGGCGTTCTGCGCCCTGGAGGCGTACCGCTGGGTCGCCCGCAGCGCGCTGCGCTTGCAGGGATACCGCTTCGTCAAGCTGATGCAGCACCCGCTGATCACCCCGACGCTGCAGCTGCACGGCGCCCTCGACACGGCCACGCTGCCCCGCACGGCCCAGGGCTCCGGCCGCTACGTGATCGCGCCCTACGAGTGGCGCCTGATCCCCGACGCCGGCCACTTCCTCCATCAGGAGGCCCCCGACTTCGTCACCGGCGAGATCTTGCGCTGGCTCAAGACTTCCTGATCAAACCCGATTTCATCGTCACGCGCCGACTCGTTGCGGCACGGCGCGGTGGCGGGAGTGGCGCGCCTTCTCGAGGTCGGAGTATTCGGCGACCAGGGGGCCGACGTCGAGGATGAGGGCGACGTCGCCGTTGCCGAGGATGGTCGAGCCGCTGACGCATTTCAGCGAGCTGAACAGCGGCCCGAGCGGCTTGATCACGGTCTGGAACTCGCCGAGCAGGGCGTCCACCACCAGGCCGGTGCGCTGACCGGACTGCTCGACCACCACCACGCTCTGCCGGCGCGCGCCGCCGTCGAGGCCGAAGAGCTGGCCGAGCCGGATGAACGGCAGCACCTCGCCGCGCAGGTTCATGTGGTCGCGCTCGCGGTCGTCGGCGGGGAACTCGACGCACTCGGTGACCCGGTCCAGCGGGACGATGAACGACGAGCCGCCGACCCCGACCAGGAAGCCGTCGATGATGGCGAGGGTGAGCGGCAGGCGGATGCGGATGGTCGCGCCCTGCCCGCGTACGGATTCGACCTCGATGCTGCCCCGCAGCGCCGCGACGTTGCGGCGCACCACGTCCATGCCGACGCCCCGGCCGGAGAGGTTGGAGACCGTCTCGGCGGTGGAGAAGCCGGGCTCGAAGATGAGGTCGTAGACCTCGTGGTCGCTCAGGGTGGCGCCGGCCGGCACGAGACCGCGATCGACCGCTTTGGCGAGGATCCGGTCCCGGTCCAGGCCCTTGCCGTCGTCGGAGACCTCGATGACGATGTTGCCGGCGTCGTGGTACGCGTTGAGCCGCAGCTCCCCCTGCGCGGGCTTGCCGGCCGCGACCCGGTCGCCGGGCGACTCGATGCCGTGGTCCAGGGAGTTGCGCACAAGGTGCGTCAACGGGTCGCTGATCCGCTCGACGAGAGCCTTGTCCATCTCGGCGTCACCGCCGGTGATGGTGAGGCGCACCTCCTTGCCGAGGTCGACGCAGACGTCCCGGACCACCCGCTCGAAGCGGCGCAGCGTCATCCCGATCGGAACCATGCGCAGCGCCAGCGCGCTGTGCCGCACCTCGTCGATGAGCCGGGTGACCTCGCCCTGCGCCTCCGACAGCTGCTCGGTCACGCTGATGCCGGCCTGGGCGATCACCAGCTCGCCGACCAGGTCGATGAGGCGGTCGAGGCGGCCCGCGTCGATCCGGATGGTCTGGGTGTCCGAGGCGCGGGTGTCGGCGGTGCGGCGCTGCTTGCTGAGCGCGGCCTCCACCACGGCCGGCGGCGCCATCCCCCGCTCGACCAGCACCTGGCCGATCGGCACCGGGCCCTCGTCGCGGCTGCGGGTGCGCTGGATGCGCAGCGCCTCGTCGATCTCGCCGGGGGTGACCGCGCCGCTCTCCTGGAGGACGTCGCCGAGCCGGTCGCGGTCCGGCATCTGCTCGATGTACGCGGCGAACGCCTGGTGATCGTGCGGCACGATGCGGATGTCGCTGTCGTCGCGGACGAAGTCGAACACCGCCTCGATCTCCGACTTGGGCGCCTCGGTGCGCAGGTCGGCTTCGAACGCGAGGTAGTTGGTCTCGGGGTCCAGCTCGGACGCCTCGGGCAGCGCCGAGTCGTCGACGGCGACCCGCGTGACCTCGCCGAGGGTGGTCAGGTGGCGCAGCAGCGAGAGCGGGTCCATGCCGTTGCGGAGGCAGTCGGGACCGAAGCGCAGCTGCAGCAGCCAGTCGCGCGGGCCGGGGGGGGTTTCCGCTTCGGCTTTTTCGGCGGGCGCGGCCGGCCCGCCGGGCTCGAACGGCGCGAGGCGGGCGAGCAGCGCGTCGGCTTCGGCCTTCTCGGCGGGGCTGGGCTCGATCCGGCCCTCGGCGACCGCGTCCACGTACCGGGTGATGTGGTCGGCGCACGGGAGCAGGACGCTGATCAGCTCGGCGGTGACCCGCACCTCGCCCTCGCGGACGTGGCCGAGCAGTGTTTCCACCACGTGCGCGAAGCCGACCAGGTGATGGAGGCCGAACAGCCCCGAGGAGCCCTTGAGCGTGTGCGCCGAGCGGAATATCCCGTTGATCGTCTCGGCGTCGTCCGGGTCGCCCTCGAGCGCGAGCAGCCCCTCCTCGAGGCTCTCCAGCAGCTCGCGAGCCTCGGTGATGAAGATGTCGAGGGCCTCGTCGGCGTCGAAGGACATCAGGCCGGCCCCTGGGTGCTTCGCGGCTCACCGTGCTCCACCGGTCGCAGCGCGCCGTCCAGGTGCACGATCGCGAGCGCTTCGCGCACCGGCTCGCTCGCGCCGCGGAACTCGGCCGTGCCGCCCAGCCGTTCGGCCTCGCGGCGGGCGGCCAGCAGGATCTGCAGGCCGGCGGTGTCCATCTCGGTGACCCCGGCCAGGCCGACCCGGATCGAGGCGGTCCGCTCCAGCGGCCCCAGCACCCGGGGCGCCTGCTCGGCGGCGGTGTAGATGGTGAGCTCGCCGTCGAGGTCGAGATCGCTCACGGCGCGATCAGCTTGGAGACGGCGGCGAGCATCTGCTCCGGCTGGAACGGCTTGGTCACCCAGGCCTTCGCGCCCGCGGCCTGGGCCTGCCGCTTCTTGTCCTCCTGCGACTCGGTGGTCAGCATGATGATCGGCGTGAACTTGTACGCGGGCAGCTTCTTGGCCTCGCTGACGAACGTGATGCCGTCCATGTTCGGCATGTTCACGTCCGAGATGATCAGGTGGATGCGGCGGCCGTCGAGCTGCTTGAGCGCGTCCTTGCCGTCCGAGCCCTGGATCACGTCGTACCCGGCGCCCTTGAGCGCGATGCTGACGACCTGGCGGACCGAGGCCGAGTCGTCGACGACCAGAACGGTCTTTCCCATCTCTTCCCCCTAGAAGAACGTGATCTCCGATTCGCGGACGTCGGCGGGGCTGCCCGAGGTGTGCGCCCGGCGTTCCTCCTCCATCGTGTAGCTGGCCGAGATGGCCCGCAGCGCCTCGTCCGGATCGATCGGCGGCGCGTCCGAGCGGGCGCGCTCGCCGGCCTCGGCGACGGTGTCGGCGAACCTGGTCACGCTTTCCCGGAGGTGCTCGAGCACCTGGCAGACGCGGTCCTGGAACTGCAGCTGGGTCAGCGACTGACTGACCTCGGTGCGGATCCCGACGGCGGCCCGCTCCAGCTCGCTCGACGAGTCGCGGAAGCCGGTCACCAGCTCCTGCAGGTCGTCGAGGACCGCCTGCACCTCGGCGTTGGCCCCGGCGACCGCGCGGTCCTCGCGCTCGGCCGTCTCCTCGGCGTGGCCGAGGATCGCGGTGATGGTGGTGCCGGCCCGGCCGACCTTCTCGGCCATCCGCTCGCTGGTGCCCAGCGAGTGCTCGGCGAGCTGGCGTACCTCGTCGGCCACCACGCCGAACGCCGCGCCGGCCGCCCCGATGCGGGCGGCCTCGATGGAGGCGTTGAGCGCGAGCAGGTTGGTCTGCGCGGCGATCGCGCTGACCTCGCCGGACATCTGCCGCAGCTCGGTGTTCAGGGTCTGCAGGTTGTGCAACTCGGCGACGGTCTGCCGCTTGGTGGCCAGGGCGTCGTCGAGGGTGCCGACGACGTCCCCGAGACGCGCCCGGCTGCGGTCGAAGGTGCCGCCCTGGCCGTCGTCGAGCGCGCCGGTGGACGAGGAGAGCACCGTGTCGAGGTTCTCCACGATCCCGGCGAACCGCTCGGTGATCTGGCCGATCGCCGACTCCATCTGCGTACGGCTGGAGTCGATCTGGGCCGACCAGACCGGCGCGAGGGAGCCGGCCAGCCGGGTGACGCTGGTGAGGTGGTTGTCCGCCGGGCGCGCCTCGACCGGTGCGGCGACCGGCTTGCGACGGCCGATCGCGAAGCCGGCGCCCAGCCCGACGGCGAGGGCGCCCAGCGCCCAGAGCAGCTCAGCCATACCGATGGATCATCTCCGCGATGTGTGTCAGCGGCGCCTCCCGCTGGACGGCGCCGAGCTGGACCGCTTCGTGCGGCATGCCGTGCACGACGCACGTCGCCGCGTCCTGGGCCACCGTGAACGCGCCGGCCTGGCGCATCTCGAGCAGCCCGCGGGCGCCGTCGTCGCCCATGCCCGTCATGATCACGCCGATCGCGCTCGGCCCGGCCGCCCGCGCGGCCGATCGGAAGAGCACGTCGACCGAGGGCCGGTGCCGGTTGACCGGCGGCGCGTCGAAGACACGCACCCGGTAGCCGGTGCCGCACCGGACCAGTTCCATGTGCCGGCCGCCGGGCGCGATCAGCACCCGGCCGGGCGTCACCTCGGCGCCGTCCGCCGCCTCGACGACGTGCACCTGGCACATGTCGTCGAGCCGCTGGGCGAACGCGGCGGTGAAGTGCTCCGGCATGTGCTGCACGATCACCATGCCGGGGATGGCCCCCGGTAGTTCGGGCAGCACTATCTCGAGGGCCTTGGTGCCCCCGGTGGAGGTGCCGAGCACGACGACCCGGTCCCCGGTCTGCTTGGCCGGCTCGGCCTGGCGGGGCACCCGACCGGCCGCCGAGCGCACGGCCTCGACGATCTCGGCGGAACGCTCGTCGATGAACTCGCGCAGCCCGCTCGGCGGCTTGGTGATCACCGTCGTCACCCCGGCCGTCGGCGTGACGGCCGTCGCGGAGCAGAGCACCACCGGCGTCGGCCGCACCGCCATGACCTGCTGGAGGAATCGCGTGCCGCCCAGCCGCGGATCGACCACCAGGACATCCGGCCACGAGCGGCTCATCCGGTCCAGCGCGTGCACCGGGTCCGCGTACGCGCCGATGACCTCCAGGCCGCTCTGCCGGAGCCGGGCCGCCAGGTGCTGCCGTACGACGGCCGAGTCGTCGACGATGAGCACGCCGATCGACCGGCCGGCGGCCGGACCGGTCGCGCCGGGCCGCCCGCTCACGGCGAGCTCCCGGCGTGCGTCCGGCGACCGGTCGCGCCGGGCCCCGCGCTCACAGCGAGCTCCCGGCGTGGGTGCTGCGACCGGCGGCCGAGGTCAGCGTCACCTCGCCGGAGGCGATCTCGAAGCTGAGCCGGCGCGGGCCGGTGCCGCCGAGGTCGGTGTGCGCCAGCCGGAAGCCGAACCTCCGGAGCAGGGTCAGGCCCGCCTCGATGTTGTCCCGGGCGATGTCGGGCGCGCGCCCCCGCTGGTACGGCGGGAACTGGTTGCCGCCGCCGTACAGGTGGGCCACGTACTCGGCGGGACGGGTGCCGAACCGCTCGATCGCGTGCAGGAACATCCGAATCGCGTGGTCGGCGTAGCGGCCGTCCAGCCCGCGCCGGGCCGCCGGGATCCGCCGGTGCGGAAGCATGTAATGACACATGCCCCCGACCTGCAGGCGCGGGTGCCAGAGCGTGATCGACACGCACGACCCCAGCAGCGTATGGATGCGGGTGTCGTGGCCGCCGAAGTGGAAGTCTCCGGGGTTCAGGACCACTTCCAGGACATTAGCCACGCGGCTGTCCGGAGGTGCGGTAAATCGAGGGTTCGATCATCTGCAGCCGGGACGGGATGCCGTTGAGCGACTCCGAGTGGCTCACGATGAGATAGCCGCCGGGGTGCAGCATGTCTTGGAGGCGCAGAACCAGCTCCCGCTTCGTCTCCGGGTCGAAGTAGATCATGACGTTGCGCAGGAAGATGACGTCGAAGCGGCCCAGGTGGCCGAGCTGCCCCATCAGGTTGTCCTGCCGGAAGCTCACCCGGGCGCGCAGCCGCCGGTTCACCGCCATCGTCCCGTCGTACTCCTCGCGCCCGCGCATGCAGTACTTGCGCAGCATCGGGCGCGGGATCTTCGCGGCCGCCGTGATCGGATAGATGCCGAGCCGCGCGTTGTCCACGACGCGGCTGGAGATGTCGGTGCCGACGATCTCCCACGGCGCGTCCGGGAGCGCATCGGAGAGCACCATGGCCGCCGTGTACGCCTCCTCGCCGGTCGAGCTGGCCGCGCTCCACAGCCGCAGCGGCCGGGCCCGGTCGCGGTCGGGCACGACCACGTCGCGCAGGAACTGGAAGTGCTGCTGCTCGCGGAAGAAGAACGTCTCGTTGGTGGTGAGCAGGTTGATCAGCTGGACCATCTCGGGGCTCGAGGCGGGCTGGGTGCGCAGGTAGTGGACGTACTCGGGATAGTCGGCCATGCCCAGGTTGCGCAGGCGCTTGTCGAGCCGCCCGGCGACGAGCGCCTCCTTGCCGGGCGCGAGCCGGATCCCGGTCTCGCGGTGCAGCAGGCCGGTGATGTACGTGAACTCCGCCGGCCCGATCTCGCGGTAGGTCAGGGCTTGCAGCATCAATGTCCTTCTGCCAGTTCGGTCACTTCCTCGGTATGGCCCCCGGCCCGGGCGGCGTCGCCGAGGCTGACCATCTCGCTGATCGACAACACCCGGCTCACGTCGAGCAGAATCAGGAAATCTCCGTCCCGCCGGGCCATGCCGCCGATGTAGTCGGCGCGGATGCCGGAGCCGAAGGACGGCGGCGGCTCGATGTCGGTCTCGGCCAGCTCCACCACCTTGTTGACCGAGTCGACGAGGATGCCGATGTCCTGCCCGCCGGCCGCGACGCCGTCGTCGTCGTCCACGCCGATGTCGTCGAGGTGCACGATGATGATCGTGGTGCGGCGCCGGACCGTGGTCGAGCCGCGGTCGAACCGGATGGCGAGGTCGATGACGGGCACCGCCCGGCCGCGCAGGTTGATCACGCCGCGGATGAACGCGGGCATCATCGGCACCACGGTCAGGCGGCGGTACTCGAGAATCTCCAGCACGTGGAAGATGTCGACCGCGTACGCCTCGTCGTTGAGCGTGAAGGTCAGGAAGCGGCCGGAGCCCACCCGGGCCAACGTGTCGGTCACCGCAGGTCCTCTCCGTCGTCGAGCCCGTTCACGCACAATCCGACCATTAGTTCGGCAGCTCGAACCAGGATATGAATCTTTGTCTCTTATATCCGACCAATTCGCCCTAGGCTGGGGGCGAGTCGCCGATCCAACCGAGGAGCGTCACATGGCGGACAAGGGCTTCGGGTTCCGCAACCTGTCGGTTGCCTGGAAGCTGCGCTGGATGGCCATCGTCGCCTGCATCCTGTTGCTGGCGGTGGGAACCGTCGGGATCTACCAGCTGGGCAACACGCAGGAGCGACTGCAGGACATGTTCCGCACCAACCTGCAGAACACCAAGGCCCTCGACAACGTGGCGATCGCCTACCGAGACCTGCGCCTCGGGCTGCGCGCGCTGGCGCTGGCCCAGAACAGCGCGGAGACGCAGGCGGCCACCACGGTTGTGCGGGGCACGCTGGACACGCTCAACGGCGAATGGGACAAGATCAAGACGCTCGACCTGTCGGGCCGCGACGCCGACCGGGACACCATCACCAAGAACTTCGCGACCTACCAGGACCTGGCCCAGAACAAGCTGATCCCGGCCGTCGAGGCGAACAACCTCGCGCAGTTCAACCAGATCACCTCGACCCAGGTGAACCCGATCGCGGACACCATCGACGAGGCCCTCGGCGGGCTGCTCAACGCCGAGGCCGAGGCGGCCGAGACCTCGATCCGGAACTCCTCCGACGCGTACGACACCGCGCGGATGCTGATGATCATCCTGGTCGTGGTGGCCCTGCTCTTCACGTTCGGCATGGTCTTCCTGATCACCCGCTCGATCGCCGGACCGCTGCGGAAGACGGTTACCGTGCTGTCCGGACTGGCGTCCGGTCGCCTCGACCAGCGGCTCGACGTCGACAGCCGGGACGAGGTCGGTCAGATGGCCGTCGCGCTCAACAGCGCCCTCGAGCGCCTCTCCGACACCGTGGGCACCGTCATCGACTCGTCCGCGCAGATCAACAACGCGGCCGGCCAGATCAGCGGCGCCTCGCAGAGCCTCTCGCAGGCCGCGACCGAGCAGGCCTCCAGCGTCGAGGAGACCACCTCGAGCCTCGAGCAGATGACCGCCGGCATCGCCCAGAACAGCGAGAACGCGAACGCCACCGAGGAGATCGCGGCCAAGGCCAAGGCGGAGGCGCTGGAGGGTGGCGAGGCGGTGCAGCTGACCGTCAACGCGATGAAGGAGATCACCAGCAAGATCGGCATCATCGACGACATCGCGTTCCAGACCAACATGCTGGCCCTCAACGCCACCATCGAGGCCGCCCGGGCCGGCGAGCACGGCAAGGGCTTCGCGGTCGTCGCCACCGAGGTCGGCAAGCTCGCCGAGCGCAGCCAGGTCGCGGCCCAGGAGATCAGCGAGCTCGCCTCGGGCAGCGTGCAGACCGCCGAGCGGGCCGGCGACCTGCTCAACACGATCATCCCGAGCATCATCCGCACGTCCGACCTGGTGCAGGAGATCGCGGCGGCCAGCTCGGAGCAGCGCACCGGCGTCCTTCAGGTCAGCATCGCGATGAGCCAGATCGGCAAGGTCACCGAGCAGACCGCCTCGTCGAGCGAGGAGCTCGCGGCCACCGCCGAGGAGATGTCGGCGCAGACCGCGCAGCTGCAGACGATGATGGAGTTCTTCAACACCGGCCGGGCGGTGGCCGGCACGCGATCGTACGGGCACGCCGAATACACCAACATGAACGCCGGCACCTATCCGAGCCGCAACGTCCCGGTCGGCGCGTACTCCGGCGGCGGCCAGGACGCCTTCGGCCCCGAGACGGAAGCCAAGTTCGACAGCTTCCGCTAAGACCCTAGATGCGCTGCTCGTGGAGGTCGCGGACCTCGTGCGCCGGCGCCCACGTCTGGTAGACGCCGAAGTCGAACTCCTCCAGGCCGAGCTGGCGGGCGATCGGCGCCCGGCCGCCCGTGTACTCCACCCGCAGCCAGTTGTCGGCCTCGGCGAGCACCAGGAACGGCGCGCCCCGCCAGGTGCAGGTGGTGCGGACGTAGACCAGCTCGTCGTACTCGTCGGGGGTCAGCACCCGCACGTACCGGCCCGGCCGGATCTCCTCGAAGCCGTCGGCCGGCTGGGTCGTGTAGATCCGCGCGTTGTCCCCGTCGGGAACCGCGTCGAACTCGCGACCCTGCCAGGTCACCACGTACCCGTCGCGCATCACTGCTCACCCACCCGGCGCCACAGCGGACCGTCGTTGTCGAAGATCGCGATCATGTGCTCGCTGCCGTCGGCGTCGATCCGCCACAGCTGCGCGCCGTGCGGCAGCCGGACACTGTCGACCTTGAACTCGGCGATCACGTCGCGGCCCTCGCCCGGGGCGAAGCCGTTGCCGCGGAACGGCGCCCGCTCGATCACCCAGCCGTCCATGGCCTTGAGCGCCTGCTCGTTCTGCCCGCCGTAGGGGATCCGGTACAGGCTGGGCCGATAGGCGGGCCAGCGCAGCACGTACGCCTCCTTGGCGTCGGCCAGGTGCGGCGAGCCCGCGTAGGTCAGGCCCAGGGCGCTGAGCAGCTCGCCCGGGGTGCGCAGATGCTCCACCTCGGTGGCGCGGTGCACGAAGCCGGCCACCCGGTCGTAGCCGCGCTCGAGGTAGTAGTCGACCTGCTCGGGCGGCAACGTCTTCTGCATCACCGTGGCGTGCTGAGCGTCGTCGTTGGCCGGGGCGGGCGCGGGCACCGGCTCCAGCGCGTCGTCGTGCTCGGCCGGTTCGGCGCCCAGCCCGGCCTCGGCCGCCCAGCTCGCCAGGGCGATCACCTGCGGGCCGGGGTACTTCGCGCCGATCGGGCTCTTCGGGTTGACCGCGAACGACCAGGCCGGGTCGGGCCAGTTGCGGATCAGCTCGTAGAACTTGACGCTCACCGTCCGGGTCGGCTCGGCGTAGTGCTCGGCCAGGCGGTCCTTGCTGGTGAAGACGATCAGGAAGGTCTCGCCATCCATCTGCTCGGTGCGGAACGCGAAACCGGACTCGCCGGGCGCGCTGCCCGGGCGGGAGTGGTGCGCGACCGGCACCAGCACCGAGGCGAGCAGCAACGTCGACAGGTAGTGGTCGGTGCTGTGGCCGTCGGCGGCGTCGTAGAGCTCGCGCTCGACGTCGTTGGCCGGGAAGAACGGCTCGGCCGACGACGAGGCCGACAGGCCGGCCGTGCGCGCCGGCGGGGGCGGGACGGCGCCGCGGGCGTCGAGCGGCGGATGCGGCGACGCGCCGGACTGCGGGTATTGCGACGCACCGGACTGCGGGTACTGCGACGCGCCGGACTGCGGGTGCTGCGACGCGCCGGACTGCGGATGCTGGGGCGGGCCGAGCGGCGACGGCTGGGGCGCGCCGAGACGGGCCGGCCGGTCGCTGCCGGGCGCGCCGGGGATGACCGGCGGCGCCAGGCCGGGACGGCTCGCCGGAGGCGCGGCGGGGGACGCGGCCTGCGCGGCGGCGGTGGCGGCGCGCTCGGCCGGCGTCTTGAAGGCCGGGAACGACGTCATCGGGGCGGGCTCGGCGGCCTGGGCGGCCTGCCGGCGCGGCAGCGGCGTGCCGAACCCGGCGGCCGGCTGCCCCGGCGTGAAGGCGGCCCCCTGCGAGCCGGGGGCGGGCGACTGCTGAGCGGCGGCGGCCTGCGGGGACGCCGGGCCTTGCGGGAAGCCACCCGGCGCGGCTTCGGTGCCCGGCTGGGTGGGCTGGCGGCGGGGCAGCTCGGGCAGGCCGGGCGCGGGAGCCGGCGGACCGGAGGCGGCCGGCGCGGACCAGCGGGGATCCAGCGGCGGCTCGGGGACCGGGTTGTCGGCCAGGTGCTCGGGGACCGGCGGCGTGTTCGCCATCGGGGTGCGGACCGGGAGCGGGGCCTTCGGGTCCGGAATCGGGCCGCGCGGGTCCTCGCCGTGGCGGAACGTGGGCCAAGCGCCGGTGGGCGCGTTGCCGGTGGGCGCGTTGCTGGTCGGCAGCGACGGCGGGCGGTAGGCGGACGGAACCCCCGCCGGCGCGGCGGACGACGCTTCCGCGGCGGGGCCGGGCGGGGTGCGCGAGGGCAGGCCGCTCGGCATCACGCCGCTCGGGTTGCGGATGGGCAGCCCGCCGGGCCCGATCTGCGGCCTCTCGGCGCCGGGCGGCACAGCGGCGCCGGGCGGCCCGGAAGTGGCCGGCCCGAAACCGGCAGGCCCAGAAGCGGCCGGCCCAGAAGCGGCGGACCCGGCAGCGGCGGACCCCGGAGCGGCTTGCCCGGGGGTGGCCGGTCCAAAAGCGGACCCGGAAGCGGCTTGCCCGGAAGCGGCTTGCCCAGGAGCGGCAGGCCCGGAAACGGTGCGCCGGGCGGCGGCGGCCGGCCCGGAGAAGGCGAGCGGCGCGGCCGAAGCAGGCCCGGAGGGCCCGGACGACGCGGGTGCGACCGGCGGCGGCGCGGAGATCGGACGAGCGGCCGGTGCGGGCCCCGAGACCGGGCGCGGGCCCGACGGCGACCCGGAGACCGGCGTGGACGACGGCGTGCCCGCCTCGGGCTGCTCCTCGTCGGCGGCCGGGAACTGCGGCATCCGGGTCTGGGCGGCGGCCTGCGCGTAGCCGGGCGGGCCCGCCATCGGCGCGAACGACGTGGACGAGGCGGCGGCCATCGGCGGCGCGCTGGTCGGCTGCGGGTAACCGGCCGCGGCGACGGACGGGACGCTGGCCGGCTGATAGCCCGAGGCGGCGGCCGGCTGCGCGCCGGCCGGCTGCGGATAGCCGGGGCTGGACGCGGGCGGCACGCTCGTCGGGCGCTGCGGATAGCCGGACGGTGGCGCGCTGGTCGGCTGCGGGTAACCGGCCGTCGCGGCGGGCGGCACGCTGGCCGGCTGCGGATACCCGGGGGTGGCCCCGGGCGGCACGTGCGCCGGCTGCGGGTAGCCCGCCGCCGGGGCGGGACGCTGCGAGTAGTCCGTGGCGTCCTGCTGCACGGCGGCCGCGTTCGCGGCCATCGCGGCCGAGTGCAGGTCTTGGATGCGGCCGGGGGCGGCGGCCTTCTCGCGGCCGGGGCCGCGGGTCGGCAGCCGCAGGTCGCCGCGGGACAGCTGGGCGACGAACCAGGCCGGAAGGTAGCCCTCGATCGGCAGGCCGGGGTTGACCGCCAGCCACCACTCGAGGTTGGGCCACGTGTTCGCGAGCTCGGAATACGGCACGCGGCGGGCCGAGCCGTTGTAGTCGGCCAGGCAATGCTCCATCGCCGCCGGGGAGGTGAACGCCAGCACGTGAGTGCGGCCCCCGGTGCTCCAGGTGCCCCAGCCGAGTGGCGTCAGCCCTTGAAGGGCCTCGGCCGACACCGGCAACAGGAGGTCAACGCCGGCGAGGATGCGGAAGTACGACTCCTGGTCGTCGGTGCGCAACGCATCGCGCATCGCGACCTCGGCGTCCGTAGCCGGTTCCCACTCGGACACGTCCACCTCTCCCCACCGCGCGACGAGGCCATCTCAACGCGTACAACCTACAAGGTCAGGCGACGATCACAATGGGGGGCGTTGAGGTGACGGGCAAGTCGTGTCCGAGGCGCCCCCGGTTGGTCGCCAACGGCCCCATTTTGGTCGCTGAACGCGATCATTGAACCACCGATCGTAGTCGCAACGGCCTTTCCGGCCACTACGCGATCGGGGGACATCAAATACGCAACAACGGACTAAACGGCCGGATCAGCCACAGCGGGCTGGTCCGGCCGTTTCGGCGTCGCACGACGCGGGCGCTCACTGGAAGCGCTGAGTCGCCTGCTTTTCCGTCGTGATGTAGTCCTCGGTCGACTGCTCGACCGCGGCCTTGATGTTCTGCAGGATCTGGGTGAGGTCGGTCGACGCCGCCTTCCACTTGGCCTGCCGGGCCGCATACGCCTCCTGGGCGTCGCCGCCCCAGGTCGCCACCAGCGGAGCCGCGGCGCGCTCGAGCTCGTCGAGCTGGCTCTGCATGGTGCTGATGCCCTTGTTGATGTCGGCGGTCGCCTGCTGCAGCGCGCCGAAGTTGACGAGAAGCATTCCGTCGTTGGCCATCTTTTACTAACCCTCCCCGTCGGGGCTCAGAGCGGCAGGCTGAAGCCGCCGCCGCTGTTGGCGACCTTGCTGGCGGCCGTGGTGTCGGTGGCGTCGTAGCCCGCGCCCGACTGGCGGATCGACTCGGCGGTCTCGGACAGAGCCTGGTTCAGCGCCTTGAGGTCGTTCGCGTACTGAATTTTGACCTGCTCGAACGCCTGCGCGCCAAGGCCCTTCCAGGAGCTCTGCAGCGCCGAGAGCTCGTTCATGAGCTGCGACAGCATCGTCTGCAGCCCATCGTTGACACTGTCGAACTTGGTGGCGGTTGCCGCCATCACCTGGGATTCTGCCTGCGTGTAGGCCACCCCGGTCGTCACCCCGCTTTCTCGATCGTGTCGCCGAAGCGCCGGTCATCCCTTGTGGACGGGGCCGAAGGGCCCTCGGCGTATCGACGGTGGCCTTCACGTTAACCCGATCCCGCAACGCGAAAAGGGTGGCCCGTGAGCGGCCGACTCCAGTTTCTTTCTGAACGCTGACGGTAGCGATCCGGTTCAATCGGCGATACCCCGGGATAGCGATCTGTGGATAACTCGTCACCCCCTACGGTGGCCGGGCGGGCCCTACGATGGGCTCCGACAAGGCAGAAGGGTGGTACGCGGTGACGGTGGGAGTGGCGGGCGGGCGGGATTACCGCGACCTCACCGGGGCGGCCGGCCCACTACCCAAGGTCAGCACCGGCCCACGCCGGCGGGGCCGCCTGTTCGGCATCCGCGCGAGCCAGCTCGTCGGCACCCAGGTCGCGGCGGCCGCCCTGCTGATCGGCGCGGTCAACGGCCCGATCGCGCTGGCCGTGGCCGCCGTGCCGGCCGTGCTCATCCTCGCCCTGACTTGGCTGCGGCTGCGCGGGCGATGGGTCTTCGAGTGGATCGGCGTGGCGATGCGCTTCGGCGGCCGCAAGCACGCCGCGCCCCCGGGCCCCGCCATCGGCGCGCTGCTCGAGTTCGCGGCGCCGGGCAGCCGGGTCGAGCAGACCGACCTGGCCGGCGACCCGGCCGCGGTCATCGTCGACGGCCTCGGCCTCACCGCGGTGCTCGAGCTGGGCGACCCGGCCGGGCTGCTCGCCGAGGACTCGCCGACGCTGCCCTCGCCGGCCACGCTGCTGCCGCCGGCCGGCCCCGAGCAGCCACCGGTGTTGATCCAGCTGCTGCTCACCGGCGCCCCGGCGCCCTCGGTGCGGGCCGGCGCCGGCACCCCGGCCAACTCGTACCGGCAGCTCACCGAGGGCCGCCTGCTCGGGCACAGCCGCGCGCTGCTCGCCGTGCGGGTGCTGCGCGCCGAGGGCTGGTCCGACGACGAGCTGCTGCGCACGCTCTCCGGCCTGGTGCGCAAGATGACCCGCCGGCTCTCCGCCGCGCCGGCCCGCCCGCTGGGCGAGGCCGCGGCGCTGCGGGCGCTGGCCGAGATCGCGCACGACGAGGGCGTGGGCGGCGCCCAGGAGGCGTGGCCCGGCCTGCGCGTCGGCGGCCTCGCGCAGACCACGTTCCGGCTGAGCCGCTGGCCCGACACCCGCATCGAGACGTCGCGCCGCCTGGTGCCGCGCATGCTGACGCTGCCGGCGGCGGCCACCACGATCTCGCTGACCGCCGGGCCCCGCCCCGCGCACGGCCCGACCCCGATCGATCTGACCGTCCGGCTCGCCGCGCCCGATCCGGCCACGCTCGGCGTTGCCACCCAGGCGCTGCGCAAGGTGGTGTCGGCCGAGCACGCGCACGTCCGCCGGCTCGACGGCGAGCACCTGATGGGCCTGGCCGCCACGCTCCCGCTCGGCCGCAGCGGGGCGCCCGCGCCCGTGCCCGGGCTGCCGCCCGAGGTGCAGCCGGCCGATCAGTCGGAGGCATTGATCCTGCCGGTCGGCACGTCGGGCCTGATGCTGGGGCGCAACCGGCACGGCAACCCGGTGGTGGTCCGGTTGTTCCGCCCCGAGCAGACGCGCATGCTCCTGGTCGGCGGGGTGCGCTGCGCCCAGCTGATCTCGCTGCGGGCGATGGCGCTGGGCGCCCGGGTCGTCGTGCAGACCGCCCGCCCGCAGGCGTGGGAGCCGTTCGTGCGGGGCGCGGCCGTGCCGGGCGAGTCGATCGCCGTGGTGCCGCCCGGCCGGGCCTTCGAGATCGCGCCCGGCTCGGCCCTGCACCCGCTGCTGGTCGTGGTCGACGTGGGCCCGGTGGGCGCCGACAACCGGCCCGGCGCCGGCTGGCAGGCCACGCTGGTGGTGCGCGACGACTTCGGGCCCGCCGACATCGATGTGGCGTCCCGGGCCGATCTGCTCGTGCTCCAGCCGCTGCGGCCCGAAGAGGCGACGGTGCTCGGTGGGGCGCTGGGCCTCGGCGAGGTGGCACAGTGGATGACCCGGATCCGGCCCGACATGGTGGGTGTGGTCAACCGGCGCGCCGTGCGCTGGGCCGCGCTGGCCGAGACCCCGATCGAAGGCCAGTTGATCGGCGCGCCCACACGCTGAAAAGGTATCGCCGATTGGCATGATCGTGACACCATCCGGTGCCATGGGCATCCTCATCCGGCTGGTGATCACCGCCGTCTCGCTGTGGATCGCGACACTTCTGATCAGCGGGATCGAGCTGACCACCGATTCCGTCCCCCAGAAGATCGCGACCCTGCTGGCCGTCGCGGTCATCTTCGGCATCATCAACGCGGTGCTCCGGCCGATCATCAAGGTGATCGGCTGCGGGCTCTACGTCCTCACGCTCGGTCTGATCGCGCTCGTGGTCAACGGTCTGCTCTTCATGCTGACCAGTTGGATCGCGGGCGAGCTCGGCCTGCCGTTCCACGTGGACGACTTCTGGCCCAGCGCGGTGCTCGGCGCCCTGCTGGTCGGCGTCGTGAGCTGGCTGCTGAACATGCTGGTCCCGGACGGCGACGACTGATCCACCGGCGAAACGGCCGCCCGCCCCACCCGGGGCGGGCGGTCGTGCGTTCCGCCGCGACGGCGGCCGTGAGCTGAGCCATATGCAAGGGGCCGAAGCGAGTCGAGCCCTTACGGTGTTGGCATGAGCGAGGAACGGCGCGGTTATCTGTACGGCCTGGCGGCGTACGTGATCTGGGGTTTCTTTCCGATCTACTTCAAGCTGCTCCAGCCGTCCGGCGCGCTCGAGATCCTCGCCCACCGGGTGATCTGGTCGGTCGTCTTCATCAGCATCCTGCTGGCCGCGGCCCGCAATTGGCGCTTCCTGGCGCGGATCGTGCGCTCGCCCCGGCTGTTCGGCGGGATGTCGGCCGCCGCCGTGCTGATCGCCATCAACTGGGGCACGTACATCTACGGCGTCAACTCGGATCGGGTGGTCGAGACCGCGCTCGGCTACTTCATCACCCCGCTGGTGCTGGTGCTGCTCGGCGTGACCATGGAGCGGGAGCGGCTGCGCCCCTGGCAGTGGGCGGCCGTCGCGATCGGCGGGCTGGCGGTGGTGGTGCTGACCGTCGACTACGGCCGCCTGCCCTACATCGCGCTACTGCTGGCCGCGAGCTTCGGCTCGTACAGCCTGGTCAAGAAGCGCCTCAAGCTGCCGCCGGCCGAGGGCCTGTTCGTCGAGTCGTCGGTGCTGGCGATCCCGGCGCTGGCCTACGTCGCCTGGCTGACCGCGGCCGGGCATGCGAAGTTCGGGCACGTGTCGGTCACGCACAGCGCGCTGATGATCTTTGCCGGGGTGGCGACGGCGGTGCCGCTGATGCTGTTCGCGGCGGCGGCCAACCGGGTGCCGATGGTCGGGATCGGCATTCTGCAGTACGTGGCGCCGATCCTCCAGCTGGCCTGCGGACTGCTCATCTACCACGAGCCGATGCCGCCGGCCCGGCTCGCCGGCTTCGGCCTGGTCTGGATCGCGCTGATCATCTTTACCGTGGACGCGCTGCGCCAGAGGTCGACGCCCGGCCCGGCAGCCGCCACCGCCGAGCCGGTCGCCGCCCTTCCACCCCGCTGATCCGGAATCAGAGGATCAGGGGACGTCGTACGCCAGCAGCACCGCGCCGTCGAACCGCACCAGCTCGATCCGGCTGATGTTGCCGCGGCCGAAGTGGGTGAAGCCCTGCATCGAGAAGACCGCGCCCGGCTCGGCGTCCCAGGAGCCGATCTGCTCCTGGTCGTCGCCGTGGCCGTGCGCGACCAGATGGAACGTCGACCGCTCGGGCGCCGACGAGCTGTAGGTGCAGACCAGGTCGGCCTTGGTGCCGCCGGGCGCACTGGTCAGCCGTACGGTGGCGGAGACCAGCGAGGACGCGTCGACCCTCGTCATCGCGGTCGCCGGGCCGCTCGGCGCACCGCCGGCCGGGGTGTCGCGAGTCCAGGCCAGCACGCCGATGCCGATGAGGCCGACGAGGATCGCCGCGGCGACGGTGCTCAGCACCCGTACGCCGAAATTCTTTCTTCTTCTGCCTTTGGCCGCCGAAGGCGCCGCCAGGTCGCGCAGGGACGCGCCCGGGTGATCGGCGGTCAGGGTCGGGTCGAGGAGCTTCGCGAACTCCTTGGCGTCCAGCCGGGACAGCAGGTCGGGCAGCGTCGAGATGTCGGCGACCGCCTCGCGGCAGAACGAGCAGGTGGCCAGGTGCCGCTCATAGGCGGCGCGCTCGGCCGGCGAGAGGGCACCCAGCACATACGCCCCGTCGTCATGCTCGTGCTCACAGTGCACCCCGTCACCACCCTCCGCTGATCTCCCGCGTGCACCCTGTCTTACGTGGCGGGGCCGCATGAGGTTCAACGGAGTCTTAGACCCCCTCGTCAGGCCGTCATTGCCGTCCGATTTGTCAGGCTGTTGCCGACTCGCCCGCCGACAGGGCCTCGGCCACGTTGCGCGCGGCGCCGGTCAGCTTGGCCCGCACCACCCGCGCCGAGGTCAGCATCTCGGCGGCCGGCAGCGAGCACGCCAGCACCAGCCGGCGCTCGATGTCGCGGTCGGCGACCACGAGCACCGCGGCACAGGCCAGGCCCTGCCGGAACTGGCCCATCTCGATCTGCATGCCGCGCCGCTCGCCCGCCGACAGGTCGGCCTCGAGCGCCTCCGGCGTGACCAAAGTGGCCGGGGTGAACTGCCGCATGCCGTAGTCGCGCAGGTAACGCGCGCGCTGATCCGGGGTCAGCGTGGCGAGCAGGGCCTTGCCCAGCGCGGTGGCATGGCCGCCCTCGTCGAAACCGGGCGCCATGTCGTCGACGAACGGCGAGCGGGCGCCCTCGGCCGAGGCGGTCACCGCTATCCGGCCGCCGACGAAGCGGCCCAGATAGTGGGTGTAGCCGGTGTCCAGGGCGGCCCGGCGCAGCGCCTCGCCGACCGCAGGCGGCCCGCGGAACGCCGAAACCAGCTCACGATATCGATCGGCGATCTCCAGCCCCACGATGTACGTGCCGTCCTCACGACGAATCACGTAGCCCTCGTAGGCCAGGGTCCGCACGAGGTGGTACGTCGTCGCGACAGTCAACTCGCACCGTCGCGCTATCTGCTTCACGGTGAGTCCGCGCGGGGCCCGGCCGACCGATTCGAGGACACGCAACGCGCGTGACACGCTCCGAATCAGATCGGACGGCTCCGCCAGGGGGTCGCGCACAGCTACCTCCGACGCCAGGGACTTACACCATATGAATAATCTTCCCCCGACGGAATGCCAAACAGCATGTGGATCACGATCGATTTACACGAGGTGTGTGGTCATTTGCACTGAACGCGGCCGGATGCATTCTGCCGGCATAGGGTTCGAGCAATGGCCCGCACGCTCGACAACGCATCGACCAGCGTAAACGTCACCCGCCCCGGGAACGCCGCGGTAGGCGCGCTCACCACGACGGCCGCGGTGGCCTTCCCGGTCTTCCTGGTCGGCGGTCTGGCCGTCCAGATAAGTGATGATCTTCGATTCTCTCCGGCCGGGCTCGGGCTCGCGGTCTCGGCCTACTTCGGGGCGAGCGCGCTCGCCTCGCTGCCGGCCGGGTGGCTGGTCGAGCGGTACGGGGCGGCGCGGATCTCCCGGTACGGCATCGCGCTCTCGGCGGTCTCGATGATCGGCATCGCGGTCGCCGCCGATGCACTGTGGAGCCTCGTCGCGATCCTCGCGCTCGGGGCGGGCCAGGCCCGATACCGCTGATCGCCGGGGTGGTGCTCGGCTTCGGACTCGGCTGGTCATGGCCGGGGCTGATGAATTTCGCGGTGGTGCGACTCCACCCGCGGGCGCCGGCCGCCGCCACGTCGATCACGCAGACCGGCGTGTATGCCGGCGGGTGCGTGGGGCCCGGTAACCGCGGACCTCGGGCGCTGCTTACCCCGGGTGAGCAGGGCAAAGGCGGCCCAGGCAAGCGGGGCGAAGCCGCGGTCGGCAACGTGTGGTGGAGCCCAATCACCCACCCCCGAACAGATGCCTAGCTGGTGCGGTCGGCGATGAATTCGCAGAGAGCCTTCATCGCCCGCTTCGCCTCGCCGGCCGGGAGCGGCGCCAGCTGGGCGCGGGCCTCCTCGGCATAGGTCCGCACGGTTTCGCGCGCCCTTTTCATCGCCGCCGACTCGCGCAGCAGCGTCAGCGCCTCGGCGTGCAGGCCGTCGTCGGTGATCGGCCCGGTCGCCAGGATCTCGCGCAGCCGCACCGCGGAGGCGTCGGTGTCGTCGCCGGCCAGCGCATACAGCACCGGCAGGGTCGGCACGCCCTCGCGCAGGTCGGTGCCGGGCGTCTTGCCGGACTGGACCGACTCGGAGGCGATGTCGAGCAGGTCGTCGGAGAGCTGGAACGCGATGCCCATGGTCTCGCCGTAGCCCGCCAGCGCCTCGACGTGCTCGGGCGCCGCACCCGAGAACAGCCCGCCGAACCGCGCCGACGTGGCGATCAGCGAGGCTGTCTTTTCGGTGATGACGTGCAGGTAATGCTCGATCGGGTCGGCGCCGCGCGGGCCCACGGTCTCGGCGATCTGGCCGTGCACCAGCCGCGCGAACGTGCGCGCCTGCAGGTGGACGGCCTCGGGCCCGAGGGAGGCGGCGATGTCGGCCGCGCGGGCGAACAGGTAGTCGCCGACCAGGATCGCCACCGAATTGCCCCAGCGCGAGTTGGCGCTGGCGGCGCCGCGCCGGACCAGCGCCTCATCCATCACGTCGTCGTGGTAGAGCGTCGCCAGGTGGGTCAGCTCCACCACGTTGGCCGCCGCGATGATCTCGGGCGCCCGCGGATCGCCGAACTGGGCCCCGAGCGCCACGAGCAGCGGCCGGAACCGTTTGCCACCGGCATCGGCGAGATGCCGCGCAGCCTCGGCCACCAACGGATCGGCGCTGGCCACGTTGGCCCGGAGCGCCTCCTCCACAGCGGCCAGCGTCGACGTGACCGACGCATCGACCGCGGGGTCGATGTCGAGGCCAAGCGACGACAGCGTCAGATCACCGGTGCTCACCACGCTTTCACGATGCCACATGGGTCCGACACTTCCCGCCCCAGGGGTGTCCGGAACAAGATCAAAATCAAAATCCACCAGGGGTACGCGGTCCACCCGGCAACCGCCGCATCGCCCGGCTGAGTGGGTGGTCACGCTCCGCGCGCCCGACCGGGCTGTCCCGGCGGCCCATCCGGCCCGGCCGAGTGGGTGGTCACCCGCCACGCGCCCGACCGGCTGTCCCGGCGGCCCAGCCGGCGCAGCCGAGTGGTGGTCACCCGCCGCCCGCCCGACCGGGCGGCGGCACAGCCGGCCGGGCTGATCAGATACGGCCAGCCGCAAGGACCCGTGCGGCTCGTCAGGGCGCGATCACGCGGACGGCCAAACGGCGGACGGCCGGGTTGTGGCGGGCCAAGCGGGCTCGCGACTGCGCCCGGCTGACGCGGCGTGGGTTGCGGCGCCAGATGCCGTCCAGCAGGTCGTCGACGCCCACGGGTGCGCAGACCTCCAGGCAGTCGTCGCCGGCCAAGCGGACGGCCACCGAGATGGCCCGCTCGGGCCAGGTAGCCACGCCATCGGCGGCCGAGGTGAGCGGCGGGACCGGATCGCCGCCGAATGTGCGGTGATACCAGGGGTGCACGGCCGCCTGGTTGATCGCCTCCCACGGGACCTCCGGGCGGAGCGCTCATGGGGTATCACATTCGGACTCATGCACAACGGGCCCCGGCGGTTGCCGAGGCCCGTTCGTCGATCGACGGTCAGCGGACGAACTGCGCCGCGTCCCGGGTCAGGTCGATCAGCGGGGCCGGCACCACGCCCAGCGCCAGCGTGGCGACCACGCCGATGGTCAGGGCAGCCGAGGTGAGGAAGCCGGGGATGGACACCGTCGGGGTGGTCTCGCCGGGCTCGCTCAGCCAGAGCAGCACGATCACCCGCAGGTACGGGAAGGCGATCAGCATGCTGGTGATCACACCGAAGATGACCAGCCAGGTCTGGCCGCCCTCGATCGCCGCGCCGAAGACCGCGAACTTGCTGGTGAAGCCGCTGGTCAGCGGGATGCCGGCGAACGCCAGCAGGATGAACGAGAAGGTCAGCGCGAACAACGGACTCTTGCGCCCGAGCCCGGCCCAGCGGGACAGGTGGGTGGCCTCGCCGTCCGCGTCGCGCACCAGCGTGACGATGCCGAACGCGGCGAGCACCGAGAAGCCGTACGCGACCAGGTAGAACATCGTGCTGCTCAGGCCCTCCTTGTTGAGCGCCAGCACGCCCACCAGGACGTAGCCGGCGTTCGCGATCGAGGAGTAGGCGAGCAGCCGCTTCATGTCGGTCTGCGTCACCGCGAGGACCGCGCCGACCAGCATGGTGAGGACCGCGACCGTGCCCAGGACCGGCTGGAAGTCCCAGCGCACGCCCTCGAACGCTACGTACAGGATCCGCAGCAGCGCGCCGAACGCGGCGACCTTGGTGCAGGCCGCCATCAGCGCGGTGATCGGGGTGGGCGCGCCCTGGTAGACGTCGGGCGTCCACACGTGGAACGGCGCCAGCGCGGCCTTGAACAGCAGGCCGATGGCGACCAGCGCGAGACCGCCGTACAGCAGGATCTCGCTCTGGGTCGGGTTGGCCACCGCCGCGTGCACCTCGCTGAGCGCGATGCCGCCGGAAAAGCCGTAGATCAGCGCGACGCCGAACAGGAAGAACGCCGACGCGTACGAGCCGAGCAGGAAGTACTTGAGCGCGGCCTCCTGGCTGAGCAGGCGGCGCCGGCGGGCGAGCGCGCACAGCAGGTACAGCGGCAGCGAGAAGACCTCGAGCGCGACGAACATGGTCAGCAGGTCGTTCGCCGCGACGAACAGCAGCATGCCGCCGAGCGCGAAGGTGGTCAGCGGGTAGACCTCGGTCGCGCCGGGCTGGTCGCCGGCCTGCCGCAGGTCCTTCTGCGAGCCCACCGTGATCGCGGCCTGCGCGACGAACGGGCCGCCCCGCTCGATCGACCGCTCGCCGATCAGCATCATCGAGACCGCGCCGAGCACCAGGAGGGTGCCCTGCAGAAACAGCGTGGGCCCGTCGACCGCGACCGCGCCGCCGATGGTGACCTTCCGGGTGCCGTGCTCGACGATCACCATGACGAACGCCGCGATGATCGCCAGGAAGGACAGGCTCAGCTGGACCGTGTGCCGCGACCGGCGCGGGACCAGCCCCTCGATGACGATCCCGACGCAGGCCGCCCCGAAGAGGATCAGCATTGGCGCCAGCGCGCCGTAGTCGATCTCGGGAAGTTTGAGCGCTTCCATGGCTAGCGAGCCCCTCCGTTAGCGACGACCGACGTCGGGCCCGGGTCGGTCTTTCCGACGTCCTGCATGGTCGCCTGCACCGCCGGGTTGATCACATCGATGACCGGCTTCGGGTAGAAGCCGAGCAGGATGAGCAGGAGGATCAGCGGCGCGACCACGACCTTCTCCCGCAGGGTGATGTCCTTGCGCATGGCCGGTATCTCTTCGAGCGCCGGGTTCAGAGTGCCCTGGGTGGTGCGCTGCACCAGCCAGAGGGCGTACGCGGCGGCCAGGATGATGCCCGCGGTCGCGATGACGGCGTACGCCTTGTGCACCGAGAACGTGCCGATCAGCACCAGGAACTCGCTGACGAACGGCGCCGTGCCGGGCAGGGCCAGCGAGGCCAGACCGGCGAAGAGCAGCACGCCGGCCAGGACCGGGGTGAGCTTGCCGGCGCCGCCGAAGTCGCTGACCAGGCTGGACTTGCGCCGAGCCACGTACATGCCGACCACGATGAACAGCAGGCCGGTGGCCAGGCCGTGGTTGACCATGTAGAGCACCGCGCCGGTCCCGGCCTGGGTGGTGAAGGCGAAGATGCCGATGCCGATGAAGCCGAAATGCGCGATCGACGTGTACGAGACCAGCCGCTTCAGGTCGTTCTGGCCGACCGCGAGCAGCGCCGCGTAGATGATGCCGATCACCGCGAGCACCAGCGCGGCCGGCGCGAACCAGCGGGACGCCTCCGGGAACAGCGGGAGGCAGTAGCGCAGGATGCCGAAGGTGCCGACCTTGTCCATCACGCCGACCAGCAGCGCGGCCGCACCCGCCGGGGCCGCGCCACCGGCGTCGGGGAGCCAGGTGTGGAACGGGAAGAACGGCGCCTTGACCGCGAAGGCCACGAAGAAGCCGAGGAACAGCCAGCGGGCGGTGTTCTGATCGATCGAGTTGACCGACTCGACCAGCTTGGCGAAGTCGAACGTGTGCCCGCCGACCACCCACAGGCCGATCACCGAGGCCAGCATGAACAGGCCGCCGACCAGGCTGTAGAGGAAGAACTTGACCGCCGCGTACTGCCGGCGGGGCCCGCCGAACGACCCGATGATGAAGTACATCGGGATCAGCATGACCTCGAAGAACGCGTAGAAGAGGAACACGTCGGCGGCGGCGAAGACGCCGATCATCGTGAACTCGAAGGCCAGCAGCAGCGCGAAGTAGGTCGGGACCGAGCGCTTGGCGCCGTCCGGCGACGACTCGACGTCGTGCCAGGACGCGAGGATCACGACCGGGGTGAGCACCGCGATCAGCATCAGCATGACGAGCGCGATGCCGTCGGCCGCGAACGTGAAGCGGGCGTCCCAGGACGGGATCCACGCGTACGACTCGTGGAACTGGAACCGGTCGCCGCCGACCTTGAAGGCGACCCACATGACGATGGTGAGCACCAGCACCGCCAGCGACCAGACGAAGGCGATCGTCTTGGCCAGCTCGCCGTTGCGGCGCGGGATCAGCGCGACCACGATCGCGCCCACCAGCGGGAGCAGGGTCAGGATCCCCAGGAACGGAAAGTCCGTCACGCCAACCACCCCAACTGGATCGCGAGGAAGGCGCCGACCACGAGCAGAGCGCCGGTGAGCATGGAGAGGGCGTACGACCGGACGAAGCCCGTCTGCAGCCGTCGTAGTCGGCCGGAGCTGCCGCCGACGCCGGCGGCGATGCCGTTCACGATGCCGTCGATGCCCTTGTTGTCGAGGTAGACCAGCGCCCGGGTCAGGTAGATGCCGGGACGCTCGAACACCGCCTCGTTGAACGCGTCGGTGTACAGGTTGCGCCGGGCCGCCGTGACGACCGCGCCGGCCGGCTGCTCCTGCAGGGCCGTGCCCCGGCGGAACAGCGCCCAGGCGATGCCGGCGCCGAGCACCGTGACGACCAGGCTCAGCGTGGTGAGCAGCCAGTGCGCGAGCACCGGTTCGGCCTCGGCCTGCTCGGCCCCGAAGACGGGCTCGAGCCAGTCCGGCACCGACGTGGACATCAGGTAACCGGCGGCGATCGATCCGAGGGCGAGCAGCATCAGCGGCACGGTCATGATGTACGGCGACTCGTGCGGGTGCTTGTTGTCCTCGGTGTAGCGCTCCGGGCCGTGGAAGGTCAGCACGAACAGCCGGGTCATGTAGAACGCGGTCAGGCCGGCGCCGATCAGCGCGGCCATGCCGTACAGCCAGGCGGTCCAGCCCTCACGCTCGAACGCCGCCACGATGATCGGTTCCTTCGAGAAGAAGCCGGACAGCGGCGGGATGCCGATGATCGCGAGCCAGCCCATCATGAAGGTGAGCCAGGTCCACTTCATGTACTTGTGGAGGCCACCGAACCGCCGGATGTCGACCTGGTCGTGCATGCCGTGCATGACCGAGCCGGCGCCGAGGAACATGTTGGCCTTGAAGAAGCCGTGCGCGAGCAGGTGGATGATCGCGAGCGCGTACGCCGCGCCGCCCAGCCCGACGCCGAGGAACATGTAGCCGATCTGGCTGACCGTCGACCAGGCCAGGACCCGCTTGATGTCGTCCTTGGCCGCGCCGATGATGCAGCCGATGAGCAGCGTGATCGCGCCGACGCTCACCACGATCGTCTGCAGCGCGGTGTTCGCCGTGAAGATCGGGTTGGAACGGGCGATCAGGTAGACGCCCGCGGTGACCATGGTCGCGGCATGGATCAGGGCGGAGACCGGGGTCGGGCCCTCCATGGCGTCCGGCAACCACGCCTGCAGCGGGAACTGGCCGGACTTGCCGGCCGCGCCGAGCAGCAGCAGGATGCCCATGATCAGGACGGTCGTCGCGGACAGCGAGCTGACCCCGTTGAAGACGTCCGCGTACTGGGTGCTGCCGAGCGTCGCGAACATCAGGAAGATGCCGATCGCCAGGCCGGCGTCGCCGACCCGGTTCATCAGGAACGCCTTCTTGCCGGCGGTGGCCGCCGACGGGCGGTTGTACCAGAACGCGATCAGCAGGTAGGAGGCGAGACCCACGCCCTCCCAGCCGAAGTAGAGCATCACGTAGTTGTTGCCGAGAACCAGCAGCAACATCGCCGCGACGAAGAGGTTGAAGTAGCCGAAGAACTTGCGGCGTCCCGGGTCGTGCTCCATATAGCCGACCGCGTACAGGTGGATCAGCGAGCCGACGCCCGTGATCAGCAGGACGAAGACGCCGGACAGCGGGTCGAACAGCATGCCGAAGTCGACATGCAACCCACCGACGGTCATGAAGTCCCACAGGCTCAGCTCGGCCGAGCGGTGCTCCGCGTCGAGCCCGGCGAGGCTGAAGAAGAACACCAGGCCCAGCACGAACGAGGCCGCCACCGCGAGGACGCCGAGCCAATGTCCCCACTTGTCGGCCCGTTTGCCGAGGAGCAGCAGGACCGCGGCGCTGGCCAGCGGAATGGCCACCAGCAGCCAGATCCCGCTCAGCGTTCCCGTCGCGTGGGCATACTCCACTGTCTGTTCCACAGGAAGGCCCCTTTAGTACTTAAGAAGGTTCGCGTCGTCGACGCTCGCCGAGCGCCGCGTACGGAAGATCGACATGATGATGGCGAGACCCACCACGACCTCGGCCGCCGCGACCACCATCACGAAGAACGAGATGATCTGACCGTCGAGGCTGCCGTTGATCCGGCTGAAGGTGACCAGCGCCAGGTTCGCCGCGTTGAGCATGAGCTCGATGCACATGAACAACACGATCGCGTTGCGGCGGATGAGCACCCCGGTCGCGCCGATGGTGAACAGGATCGCCGCGAGGATGAGGTAGTAGTCGGGAGTCACTTCGCAACCTTCATTTCTCGGTCCCCTTCGGAGCGACCTCTTGGGCGGTCAGCTCACGCACGGGCAGGATCGGCGAGATGCTCCGCTCGCTGCCGTTGCCGTCGGGCAGCCGCGCGGGCGCCGCGACCGACATCGTGTTGGCGTAGACGCCCGGGCCCGGCTTCGGGCCGGGGTAGTTGCCCGGCCGGAACCGCCGGGTCATCCGGGTGACCTGGTCCATGATGTCGGCCTTGGCCCGCTCGACGTGCGCCATCACCAGCGCGCCGACCGCCGCCGTGATCAGCAGGGCCGAGGTGAGCTCGAAGGCGAAGACGTACCGGGTGAACAGCAGCGCGGCCAAGCCCTGCACGTTGCCGCCGTGCGCGGCGTTCGCCTCGGTCAGGCCGACGGCGGGAAAGTCGCCGAGCGCGCGGGCGAGCCCGGTGGCGACCAGCACCGCGAAGCCGACGCCGAGCACGATCGCCGCGATCCGCTGCCCGCGTAACGTCTCGATCAGCGAGTCGGAGGCGTCCCGCCCGACCAGCATGAGCACGAAGAGGAACAGCATCATGATCGCGCCGGTGTAGACGATGATCTGCACGGCGCCGAGGAACGGCGCCGCGTTGACCACGTACATGAAGCCCAGGCAGAGCATCGTGACCACGAGCCAGAGCGCGGAGTGCACCGCGTTGCGGGCGATCACCATGCCGAGCGCGCCGATCACCGCGATCGAGCCGAGGATCCAGAAGGCCCAGGCCTCACCGGTGGACACGTGGCTCATCGGACGACCTCCTTGGGCTGGTCACCGGCGCCGGCCCGGTGGCTGGTGCCCGCCGTCTCGGGCCGGCCGGCCGACTCCGCCGGATCCGACGCGTCGTGCGTGCCCGCGTCGGACCACGGCGCGCGCTCGGCGCCGGCCGAGGTGCCCGGGTTGGTGAGCGCGCCGACGTAGTAGTCCTTGTCGGTGTCGCCCAGCCGCATCGGGTGCGGCGGCTGCTCCATGCCCGGCAGCAGCGGCGCCAGCAGCTCCTTCTTCGTGAAGATCAGGTCCTGCCGGCTGTCGCGGGCCAGCTCGTACTCGTTGCTCATGGTCAGCGAACGGGTCGGGCAGGCCTCGATGCACAGGCCGCAGAAGATGCAGCGGGCGTAGTTGATCTGGTAGATCTTCGCGTACCGCTCACCCGGCGAGTAGCGCTCCTCGTCGGTGTTGTCGCCGCCCTCGACGTAGATCGCGTCGGCCGGGCAGGCCCAGGCGCACAGCTCGCAGCCGATGCACTTCTCCAGGCCGTCCGGGTGCCGGTTGAGGATGTGCCGGCCGTGGTAGCGCGGCGCCGGCGTCGGCGGGGAGAACGGGTAGTCGGTCGTGACGACCTTGCGGAACATGTGCGCGAAGGTCACCCCGAAGCCCTTGAACGAGCCGGTGAACGTCCCCACGTCACACCTCCTTGGTTTCGGATTCGCCGCCGACGGTGGCGGGGGTGCGTTCGGCCACCGCGCGGCGGGCCCGCGGGCTCGGGGGTACCTGTAGATCCATCGGTGGCACCGGGAAGCTGCCCGGCGGGCGGGCGGCCAGTTGTTCCTCGATGGAGATCTGCCTCGGCTTGCGGGCGGCCGGCCAGAACAGCGCGACCAGCAGGACCACCACCACGATGCCGCCGATCGACAGCCACTTGGCGCGGTCGGAGAGCTCGTTGTTGGCGACCTTGACGTAGGAGAGGAAGAGGATCCACACCAGGTTGACCGGGATGAGGACCTTCCACCCGAAGCGCATGAACTGGTCGTACCGCATCCGGGGGAGCGTGGCCCGCAGCCAGATGAAGCCGAACAGGAAGATCAGCACCTTGGCGAAGAACCAGATCAGGCTGAACCAGCCGGAGTTGGCGCCGGACCAGACCGCGGTGATCGGCCACGGGGCACGCCATCCGCCGAGGAAGAGCGTGGTGCAGAACGCCGACACGGTGATCATGTTGATGTACTCGGCGAGGAAGAACATCGCGAACTTGAACGACGAGTACTCGGTGTGGAAGCCGCCGACCAGCTCGGACTCGGCCTCGGGCAGGTCGAACGGAGCGCGGTTGGTCTCGCCGACCGCGGCGATCATGTAGATGATGAAGCTCGGCAGCAGCAGCACCGCGTACCAGCTCGGCGTGGTCAGCTCCATGCCGAACAGGTGGAACGGGTTGCCCTCGGCCTGCGCCTTCACGATCTGCGAGGTGCTCATCGTGCCGGCGGTCATGAAGACCGCGACGATCGACAGGCCCATCGCGACCTCGTACGAGATCATCTGCGCGCTCGACCGCAGGCCGCCCAGCAGCGGGTAGGTCGAGCCGGACGCCCAGCCGGAGAGCACCACGCCGTACACGGCCATCGACGAGCAGGCCAGCAGCACCAGCACCGAGACCGGCACGTCGGTGAGCTGCAGCGCGGTCTTGTGGCCGAACATGCTGACCACGCCGCCGAACGGGATCACCGAGAACGCCGTGAACGCCGTCGTGGCGGAGATCACCGGCGCGATGAAATAGACCACCTTGTCGGCGGTCTTCGGGATGATCTCTTCCTTGAACGGCAACTTCAGGCCGTCGGTGAGGCTCTGCAGCCAGCCCTTGGGACCGACCTGGTTGGGGCCCGGCCGGACCGCCATCCGGGCCACGACCTTGCGCTCGTAGTTGATCGTGAACAGCGTCAGCAGCACCAGGAGCACGAAGACGCCGATCAGCTTGATCAGGACGATCCACCAGACGTCGTTCTCGAACGACTCGAGCGTCGGGTCGACGGCGTGGGCCGCCACGACCATGGAGTTCATGCGTTCGCCCCCTTCATGCGGGTCTCTCCGGGCAGCGCGGCGGAGCCGCCGTCCGGGTCCCCGGCGAGGATCGGGCCCGGGACGCCGGCGGTGAGCCGGACGACCGCGCCCGAGTTGACGCCGAGGCCGCGACGCAGCGTCGAGCCCGGCGAGTTGGTGGGAAGCCACACCACCTGCGGGGGCAGGTCGGTGATCGCGGCCGGCAGCGAGATGCCGCCCCGGTCGGTGCTCACGGTGACGATGTCGCCCTCGGCCACGCCGAGCGACTCGGCGAGGTCCTTGCCGATCCGCGCCACCGGCGGCCGGGCGGTGCCCTTGAGCACGTCGTCGCCGTCGAGCAGCGAGCCCATGTCGATCAGCTGGTGCCAGGTGGCCAGCACGGCCTCGTTGGCGCCCGGCCGGACGACCGCGGCCGCGGCCACGGCCGGCAGCGCGGGGCGGCCGGCCCTGGTGGGCGGCATGGCGCCCAGCTCGCGCCGGATCGCCATCACGTCGCCGGTACCCAGTGAGAAGCCTTTAGTCGTTTTTTGGGCGGTGGCGGGGTGGTTGGACGGGTCGAGCTGGGCCGCGATCGCCTCCAGCACCCGGCCGTCGGACATCGCCGTGGTCGGCAGGACGGTCGGGAACGAGCGGAGCCGGCCCTCCCAGTCCATGAACGTGCCGGACTTCTCCTGGGCCGGGGCCACCGGGAGCACCACGTCGGCGCGGCGGGTGACCGCGCTGCCGCGGATCTCGAGGCTGACCACGAAGCCCGCCTTGTCGAGCGCCTGCTCGGCGAGGCGCGGGTCGGACAGGTCGGCCGGGTCGACGCCCGCGACCAGCAGGCCGCCGAGCTCGCCCTTCGCGGCCGCCGCGATGATCGCGTCGGTGTCCCGGCCGGGCGCGCTGGGCAGGCGGCCGCTCTCGACGTCCCAGGCCAGCGAGAGCTCGGCGCGGGCGGCCGGGTCGGCGACCGGACGGCCGCCGGGGAGCAGGTTGGGCAGGCAGCCGGCGTCGACCGCGCCGCGGTCGCCGGCCCGGCGCGGCACCCACGCGAGGCGGGCGCCGGTGCGCTCGGCCGCCGCGGCCGCCGCGGAGAGCCCGCCCGGCACGGTGGCCAGGCGCTCGCCGACGATCAGCAGGGCGCCTGGGGTGGCGAGCGCCGCGGCCACCGCCGGGTCGTCGGCCAGGATCCGGGCCTCCTCGCCCGGGGTGGCGGCGACGAGTGCCGCGCCGACCTTGGTGAAGCCGCGGCTCAGGTACGGCGCGACCGCCGTGACCTGGAGCTTGCGCTTGTTGGCCGCCTTGCGCAGCCGGAGGAAGAGGATGGGGCACTCCTCTTCCGGCTCCAGGCCGACGATGACCGCGGCGGGGGCGTTCTCGACGTCCTCGTAGGTCACGTCGGAGACCCCGCCGGCCACCGCGGCGGCGAGAAATGCAGCCTCCTCGCCTGGGTTGTCAGACGTGGCGATTGGGCGGGCCCGGAAGTCGATGTCGTTGGTGCCGAGGGCGAGCCGGGCGAACTTCGCGTACGCGTACGCGTCCTCCACCGTGAGCCGGCCGCCGGTCAGCACCCCGACGCCGCCGGCGGCCTTGGCCGCCTTGAGGCCCTCCGCCGCCGTGAACAGCGCCTCGCTCCAGGAGGCCTCGCGCAGCTCGCCGGTGCGGGCGTCGCGGACCAGCGGGTTCATGATCCGGTCGTTGGCGGTGGCGTACCGGAAACCCCACCGGCCCTTGTCGCAGTTCCACTCCTCGTTGACCGCCGGGTCGTCGCCGGCCAGGCGGCGCAGCACCTTGCCGCGGCGGTGGTCGGCGCGCATCGAGCAGCCGGCCGCGCAGTGCTCGCAGGCCGTCGGCGTGGAGACCAGGTCGAACGGGCGGGCGCGGAACCGGTACTGCTCGCCGGTCAGCGCGCCCACCGGGCAGATCTGGATGGTGTTGCCGGAGAAGTACGAGTTGAACGGGACGTCGCCCTCGTCCTCGCCGGCCTGTCCGTCGCCGGTGCCCCGGCCGCCGAAGAAGTCGTCCCGGTACACGTTGATCTGCTCGGCCGAGGAGCGGTCCATCAGGTCGATGAACTTGTCGCCGGCGATCTCCTCGGAGAACCGCGTGCAGCGCTGGCAGAGGATGCAGCGCTCGCGGTCGAGCAGCACCTGGGTGGAGATGTGGATCGGCTTCTCGTACTCCCGCTTGTGCTCGTGGAAGCGCGAGTCGGCCCGGCCGTTGGACATCGCCTGGTTCTGCAGCGGGCACTCGCCGCCCTTGTCGCAGGTCGGGCAGTCCAGCGGATGGTTGATCAGCAGCATCTCCATGATGCCGTGCTGGGCCTTGTCGGCCACCTCGGAGGTCAGCTGGGTCTTGACCACCATGCCCTCGGCGACCGCCTGGGTGCAGGAGGCGACCGGCTTGCGCTGGCCCTCGATCTCGACCAGGCACTGGCGGCACGCGCCGGCCGGGGCGAGCAGCGGGTGGTCGCAGAACCGCGGGATCGCGATGCCCATCCGCTCGGCGACCCGGATGACCAGCTCACCCTTTTCCGCGGTGACTTCTATCCCGTCGATCGTGAGGGTGACTGTGTCTGCCTTCTTGGCAACGTCGGTCATCAGTGAGCTCCAACCAGGGCCTTGGCGGACAGACGCGGCGCGGTGCGGCCCTCGATGTAGTCCAGGTAGTCCTGGCGGAAGTACTTCAGCGTCGACATCACCGGGGTCGCCGCACCGTCGCCCAGGCCGCAGAACGACCGGCCGAAGACGTTGTCGGCGGTGTCCTGCAGGGTGTCGAGGTCCTCGTAGGTGCCCTCGCCGGAGAGGATCCGGCGGTACGTGCGCACCATCCAGTAGTTGCCCTCGCGGCACGGCGTGCACTTGCCGCACGACTCGTGGTGGTAGAACTCCAGCCACCGCCAGGTCGCGTAGACCGGGCAGTCCTGGTCGCTGAAGATCTGCATGGCCGTGGTGCCCAGCAGCGAGCCCTGGGCCGCGACCCCCTCGAAGTCCATCGGCGTGTCGATGTGCTCGGCGGTCAGCAGCGGCGTCGACGAGCCGCCCGGCGTCCAGAACTTCAGGGTGTGCCCGGGCTTCATGCCGCCGGCCAGCTCGATCAGCTCGCGCAGGGTGATGCCGAGCCCGCACTCGTACTGGCCCGGGTTGACGATCCGGCCGGAGAGCGAATAGATCATCGGGCCGGTCGACTTCTCGGTGCCCATGCTGCGCCACCAATCGGCGCCGCCCAGCACGATGTACGGCACGCTGGCGATGGTGCCGACGTTGTTGACCACCGTCGGGCTCGCGTACAGGCCGGCGATGGCCGGGAAGGGCGGGCGCAGCCGGGGCTGGCCGCGGAAGCCCTCCAGCGAGTCGAGCAACGCGGTCTCCTCGCCGCAGATGTACGCGCCGGCGCCCGAGTGCACGACCAGGTCGAGGTCGAAACCCGAGCCCAGGATGTTCGTGCCGAGATAGCCCTTCGCGTACGCCTGCTGGACGGCCGCGCGCAGCCGGCGGGCCGCGTGCACCGCCTCGCCGCGGATGTAGATGAACGCGCGGTTGGCCCGGATCGCGTACGCGGCGATGATCGCGCCTTCGACCAGCGCGTGCGGGTCGTAGGTCATCAGGGGCAGGTCCTTGCAGGTGCCCGGCTCGCCCTCGTCGGCGTTGATGACCAGGTAATGCGGCTTGGCTGGTTTCAAACCCCCATCAGGCTCCTGCGGGATGAAGCCCCACTTGAGACCGGTGGGGAAGCCGGCGCCGCCGCGGCCGCGCAGGCCGGAGTCCTTCACCAGCTGGATCAGGTCGTCGGGGTGCACGTCGAGCGCCTTCTTGAGGGCCGCGTAGCCATCCAGCCGCTCGTAGACGTCGATCTTCCAGGCGTCCGGCGACAGCCAGCGCTTGGTCAGGACGGGGGTCAGCTTCTCGAGGACCTCACGCCGTGGCTGAGTCACTTCTGCTCCTCGTTACCGCGCTCGGTGTCGCCGGCCGGCTTGCCGTCGCCGGCCGGCAGGTTCGTGGCCACTCCCTCGGCCTCGGCCGAGTTGCTGGGCACCGCCCGGGTGGCCCGGCTGTCGCCGGTCTTGTCCGGCTCGCCCATGGTGGGGTTGCGCTGCTCGGCCGTGCGGATCTCGGGGTCCTTGGCGTCGCCGGTGTCGGTCGGCTTGCCGGCCCGGTCGGTGGCCTGGGACGCGGCCCGGGCGGTGCGCCGCTCCTCGACCCTGTCCGCGACTGCGCCGGCCGCCGCGCGCACCGTGCCGGTGACCTTGTCGGCGGCCGTGGCGACCCGGCCCCTGTTCTCCTCGCGGGGCGCGGGCTTGGTCTTGTTGATCGGGGCGTCCAGGTGGAAGTCCGGCACCGCGATCCCGTACTGCTGGGCCAGGGTCACGCCGCGCAGGGTGGAGGCGCCGGCCGGCCCGTCGGCGACCGCGCCGTCCCGCTCGTCGGCGAAGCCGGCGAGCTGGTGCTGCATCTCCCTGAGCGAGCAGATCCGGGCGCCGCGCGACGGCATCGGGCGCTCACCGCGGCGCAGCGCGTCGGTCAGCTCGATCGCCGCCTCGGGGGTGGCCTCGTCGATGGCGAAGTCGTAGTTGACCGTCACCACCGGCGCGTAGTCGCAGGCGGCCAGGCACTCGGCGTGCTCGACGGTGATCTTGCCGTCGGCCGTGGTCTCGTCGTGGCCCACGCCGAGGTGGTCGGTCAGCCGGTCGTAGACCTCCTGGCCGCCCATCATGTTGCACAGCGTGTTGGTGCAGACGCTGACCAGGTATTCGCCGGTGGGGCGCCGCTTGTACATGGTGTAGAACGTGGCGACCGCGCCGACCTGGGCCTTGTTGATGCCCAGCACCTCGGCGCAGAAGGTCACCCCGCCGGGGCTGACGTGGCCCTCCTCGGTCTGCACCAGGTGCAGCAGCGGAAGCAGCGCGGAGCGGCTGCGGCCCTCCGGGTAGCGCGCGATGATCTCGAGCGCCGCGGGGAGCAGATTTTCCGCCAGCGGCGCCGCGGCCGGAGAGAACTCGATCGTCTTGTCGGACATTTAGCGGTCACACCCACCCATCACGGGGTCGAGGGACGCGCCGCCGGCGATCACGTCGGCCAGCAGCGCGCCTTCGGCCATCGGCACGATGGCCTGCAGGTTCACGAAGCTGGGGTCGCGGTAGTGCACCCGGTAGGGGCGCGTGCCGCCGTTGGAGACCGCGTGCACGCCGAGCTCGCCGCGGGGGTGCTCGATGCCGACGTAGACCTGGCCCGGCGGAACCCGGAAGCCCTCGGTCACCAGCTTGAAGTGGTGAATCAGCGACTCCATCGACTGACCCATGATCTTGGCCACGTGCTCCAGCGAGTTGCCGAGGCCGTCGACGCCGAGCGCGAGCTGGGCCGGCCAGGCGATCTTCTTGTCGGAGATCCAGATCGGGCCCGGGCGGAGGCGGTCGAGAGTCTGCTCGATGATCTTGAGCGACTCCCGGATCTCGGCCACCCGCACCTGGTAGCGACCCCAGACGTCGGCCGTCGTGGCGGTCGGCACGTCGAACTCGTACGTCTCGTAGCCGCAGTACGGCATCGTCTTGCGCAGGTCCCAGGCCAGGCCCGCGGCGCGCAGCACCGGGCCGGTGGTGCCCAGCGCCATGCAGCCGGTGACGTCGAGGACGGCGACACCCTGGGTGCGCTGCTGCCAGATGATCTGGCCGGACAGCATGTTCTCGTACTCCTTGAGCTTCTTCGGCATGTAGACGAGGAAGTCACGGATCTTGCGGATCGCCGATTCCGGCAGGTCCTGCGAGAGGCCGCCCGGCCGGATGTAGCCGTTGTTCATCCGCAGGCCGGAGGTCTCCTCGAAGATGTCGAGGATGTACTCCCGCTCGCGGAAGCCGTACAGCATCATCGAGATCGCGCCGAGCTCCATGCCGGTGGTCGCCAGCCACACCAGGTGCGAGGCGATCCGCTGCAGCTCCATGAACATGACCCGGATGGTGGTGGCCCGCTCGGTGATCTGGTCCTCGATGCCGAGCAGCCTCTCCACCGCGAGGCAGTAGCCCACCTCGTTGAACATGTTGGCGAGGTAGTCCATCCGCGTCACGAAGGTGACGCCCTGGGTCCAGTTGCGGTACTCGAGGTTTTTCTCGATGCCGGTGTGCAGGTAACCGACGACCGGGCGGCACTCGGTGACCGTCTCGCCCTCCAGCTCCAGCACGAGCCGGAGCACGCCGTGCGTGGACGGGTGCTGCGGGCCCATGTTGACAACGATCTTCTCGTTGCTGAGCGGATCGATGTTGTTGGTGATCGCATCCCAGTCGCCGCCGGTGACCGTGAAGACACGGCCCTCGGTGGTCTCGCGCTCGGTGGCGTATGACTGCCGATCGCTGGTGGCTCGTGTCATTGGTAGACCCTCCGCTGGTCCGGCGGCGGAATTTCGGCGCCCTTGTACTCGACGGGCACGCCGCCGAGCGGGTAGTCCTTCCGCTGGGGGTGGCCCTCCCAGTCGTCCGGCATGAGAATCCGGGTCAGGTTGGGGTGGCCGGTGAAGACGACCCCGAACATGTCGTACACCTCCCGCTCCTGCCAGTCGGCGGTCGGGTAGACGCCGGTCACGCTCGGGACGCTGGTGCCCACGGCGACGGCGACCTCCAGCCGGATGCGGCGGCGGTACGTCATCGAGGTCAGCTGGTAGCTGACGTGCAGCCGCCGGTTGTCGCTGCCCAGGTAGTCGACGCCGTCGACCGAGGAGCACAGCTCGAAGCGGAGCGCCTCGTCGTCGCGCACCACCTGGCAGACCTCGGCGATCCGCTCGGGCTTGATGTGCAGGGTCAGCTCGCCGCGGTCGACGACGACCTTCTCGATCGCGTCGGCGAACGCCGGGTAGGCCTCCTCCAGCGCGTCGGTGACCTCGTCGAAGTACCCGCCGTACGGCTTGGGGCTACCGGCCACGTCGGGCCGCCGGCGGACCAGGCCGCCGTAGCCGGAGACGTCGCCGGTGCCGGTGATGCCGAACATGCCCTTCTGCGGGCTCGGCGGGACCTGGGCGGGCGCGTCGATGTCGGCGCCGACCGGGTCGGCGCTGACCGGCACGCCGCCGGTCGAGACTTCCGGGCTGTTGGGTTCGGTCACTTCCCGGCCTCCCGCAGGTGCGGCTGAAGCTTCATCCAGTTCTCGATGCGCAGCTGTTCCTCGCGGCCTTCCTTGACCGCCTGGGTCCACTCCGCGCGACGGGTCTTGTCGACCCGGTAGGAGGAGGGCATCGCGCCGGGCGCGACGACCGGCGTCTTGCCCGCGGCCTTGCGCGCCTCGAGCATCTTGCGGCCGTTCGGGCCGAGCGGCTGGTGCAGCACCTTCTCGCGCATCTTGAGGATGGCGTCGATCAGCATCTCGGGCCGCGGCGGGCAGCCGGGCAGGTAGATGTCGACCGGGACGATGTGGTCCACACCCTGCAAGATCGCGTAGTTGTTGAACATGCCGCCGGACGACGCGCACACACCCATCGAGATCACCGAGCGGGGCTCGGGCATCTGGTCGTAGATCTGGCGGACGACGGGCGCCATCTTCTGGCTGACCCGGCCGGCCACGATCATCAGGTCGGCCTGGCGGGGCGAGGCCCGGAAGACCTCCATGCCCCAGCGGCCGAGGTCGTAGTGCGGGCCGCCGGCGGCCATCATCTCGATCGCGCAGCAGGCGAGGCCGAAGGTGGCGCCCCAGAACGAGGACTTACGCGCCCAGTTCGAGAGCAGCTCGACCGAGGTGAGCAGGATTCCGGCAGGGAGCTTCTCTTCGATACCCATAACGCATCAGTCCCAGTTGAGTCCGCCGCGCCGCCACACGTACGTGTAGGCGATGAAGACGGTGACGATGAACAGGACCATCTCCACGAACCCGAACACGCCGAGGGCGTTGAAGGACACGGCCCACGGATACAGGAAGATGGTCTCGATGTCGAAGATGATGAAGAGCATCGCGGTCAGGTAGAACTTCACCGGGAACCGGCCACCGCCGATCGGCTGCGGCGCCGGCTCGATCCCGCACTCGTACGCTTCGAGTTTTGCCCGGTTGTAGCGCTTCGGGCCGACGATCGGCGCGATACCGACCGAGAACAGCGCGAACAGCGCGCCCAGAATCATCAGCGCGACGATCGGGACGTATGGGTTGATCGTCATGATCTCTCCTGCTCGAACGTTAGCCGCTTCACACTATTGATCCGATTCGGCGCAGCGTCGACCGGGTCCTCCAACCGCCCTGCCCACCGCCCCTGACCTGCCTGAAGGCTCTGCTCGATGCTCATACGGCCGGCGCCACCCTCGTCAGGCCGTTGATGATCCGGTCCATGGCGTCGCCGCCACGCGGGTCGGTCAGGTTGGCCAGCAGCTTGAGCACGAACCGCATCAGCGTCGGATGCGGCATGCCGTGCTTGGTGGCGATGCGCATGATCTGTGGGTTTCCGATCAGCTTCACGAATACCCCGCCGAGGCGGTAATAGCCGCCGAAACGCAGGCTCAGCTCGGACGGATAGGCCCGGAGAGCGCGTTCACGGTCGGCGCCCGCGGGCCGGGCGAGCGCCTGCACGGCCACCTCCGCCGCCAGCTCGCCGGACTCCATCGCGTACGCGATGCCCTCGCCGTTCATCGGGTTGACCATGCCGCCGGAGTCGCCGACCAGCATCAGCCCCCGGGTGTAGTGCGGCACCCGGTTGAAGCCCATCGGCAGCGCGGCGCCGAGGATCGGGCCGTCCGCGTTCTCCTCGCCGCGCATGCCCCAGTCGGCCGGCGTGCCGGCCAGCCAGTCGGTGAGCATCGAGCGGTAGTTGGTCTTGCCGAAGGCGCTGGACGAGTTGAGGATGCCGAGGCCCACGTTGACCCGGCCGTCGCCCATGCCGAAGATCCAGCCGTACCCGGGCAGCAGGCGCTCGCGATCGGTGGCGCTGCGCAGCTCGAGCCAGGACTCCAGGTAGTCGTCGTCGGCGCGCACCGGGGAGTGGTAGTAGCGCCGGACCGCGACGCCGATCGGGCGGTCGTCGCGCTTGGCCAGGCCCATCCCCAGCGGCAGCTTGCCGGAGACGCCGTCGGCCGCGATCACCAGCGGGGCACGGAACTCGACCGGCTCCTTGCCCGGGCCGACCTTGGCGGTGACGCCGATCGCCCGGCCCTCGTCGTCGAGGACCGGACCGGTCACGTTCACCCCGGTACGCAGCAGCGCGCCGGCCTCGGCCGCGCGCTTGGCGAGCATGTCGTCGAAGTCGAGCCGGGTGCGGACCAGGCCGTAGTTCGGAAAGCTGGCCAGATCGGGCCAGTCCAGCTCGAGGCGGACGCCGCCGCCGATCACTCGCAGGCCCTTGTTGTGCAGCCAGCCCGCCTTCTCGGAGGTGTCGACCCCCATCCGGACGAGCTGCCGGACGGCGCGCGGGGTCAGACCGTCACCGCAGACCTTCTCGCGCGGGAACTCGGTCTTCTCCAGCAGCAGGACCCGCAGGCCGTGCCGCGCCATGTGGTAGGCCGCCGCGGAGCCTCCCGGCCCGGCGCCGACCACTATTGCGTCGGCTTCGTCCTCGATGACTCCCGACGGACCAGCGGGCCCCGATGTAGCTGGGTTGTGCACGGCACACCTCCGTCTCGTGCGGGCTCGTGAAACAGTTCACAAGCACGCCCAGATCGGAGTCTAGGACGGCCATCGAAGCTCGTTCGGGTTAGGCAACCCTAACTGTTTCATGCCGGTGAAATGCCCGATCCGCTATCCGTCAAGGTCCGCTCTGCGCCATCAGATGGCTCTTGGTCCAGGTATTCCCGAAACGTACCGCCCATCGCCTTGTCGAGGGCGACGATCAGCTCATCTACCAGGTCCTGAGCCAGTTCCGGGTCCTGCGCGGCCACCATCCGGATCCGGGCGGCCAGCTCCATGCCGCGTCGCTCGCCCGCTTCGTTGTCGTCGATAGCGATGTCGATGTCCGTGTCCTCTAGTTGCCCGAAAGTCGTCATGAGGGCAGCAAAACAGGTGTTACCGCCCTAGACAGCCGAATGACCGTTTTATACCCGAGTGGCGCGATGGAGCGCGACAACACCCCCGGTGAGATCGCGCCAGCCCACCCGGGTCCACGGGCCGGCGGCCCCGATCCGGGCCGCGAGGGCCTCCTGGCCGGGCCACGCGCGGATGGATTCGGCGAGATACACGTACGCCTCGGGGTTGCTCGACACGCCGCGGGCCACGGCCGGCAGCGAGCGCATCAGATATTGCAGGTAGACGGTGCGGAACGCCGGATTCACCGGGTGGCTGAACTCACACACGACCAGTCGGCCGCCCGGACGCGTCACCCGCCCGAACTCGCGCAGCGCGCCCTCGGTGTCCACCACGTTGCGCAGGGCGAACGAGATGGTCACCGCGTCGAAGGTGGCATCCGGGAACGGCAGGCGCAGCGCGTCGCCGGCCAGCAACGGCACCTGCGGCCGCACCGAGCGCCCGGCCCGCAGCATGCCGATCGACAGGTCGGCGCCGACCGCGTAGGCGCCCGACCGGGCCATTTCCTCGGTCGAGACGCCGGTGCCGGCGCCGACGTCGAGGACCCGTTCGCCGGGGCGCAGCCCCAGCGCCGCCCGGGTGGCGCGACGCCAGCCCCGGTCCTGGCCGAAGGAGAGCACGGTGTTGGTGAGGTCGTACCGCTTGGCCACGCCGTCGAACATCTCGGCGACCTCGTGCGGCTGCTTGTCCAGATCTGCGCGCGTCACCGGGCAACTATTTCCCATCCAACCGGCCCCGCCCACCACCCACACGCGGACTAAAGCGAACCTCACAAACAGTACGGGCGGGATGGTTGCCCATCCCGCCCGTTCCTTGTGCGTTATATATACGACCGCCATCGGTCGGGTCCGCGGTCGTCAAGCTGCAGCTCGCGATCTGCCAGCCTGACTTTCCAAGGAAGTTCTCAGCCTTACGTGAGAGAACGTAACCAGCGTGACCAGAGGGGTACAGGGTTTTACCGGCCTCGTTACGAAGGAGCAATCGCCCCACGGCCGGTCAACCGACCCCCACCTGTCCGAAAGGACGACCGCGATCCCTACTTCGCGTCGACCAGCGGGAGGTTCTTCCGTCCGCCCTCGGGCATGGCGATCGACGAGAAGTGCGAGACCACCCGGTCGTCGGTCGGGTCGTCGGCCTCGGTGTAGTGCACCGCGAGGTGGCGGTAGAGGGTGTCGCGCTGCGCCGGGACCCGCTCGGCCGACCGGATCATCCAGATCAGCTCGTGCAGGTTGGACCGGTGCCGGGCGCCGGCCGAGGAGATCACGTTCTCCTCCAGCATGATCGAGCCGAGGTCGTCGACGCCGATGTGCAGCGAGAGCTGGCCGACGTCCTTGCCGGTGGTCAGCCAGGACGCCTGCAGGTGGGCGACGTTGTCGAAGAACAGCCGGGACACCGCGATGAAGCGCAGGTACTCCATCGTCGTCGCCTGGGTGCGGCCCTTGAGGTGGTTGTTCTCCGGCTGATAGGTCCACGGGATGAACGCGCGGAAGCCCCCGCGGGCATGTGAGCTCTCGATCGGGTCGTCGCGGTAGCCGTTGGCCACGGCCAGGTCCTGGCAGTCGCGGATCATGCGGATGTGCTCGATGCGCTCGGCGTTGGTCTCGCCGGTGCCCATCATCATCGTCGCGGTCGAGGAAAGGCCGTTGCGGTGCGCGATGGTCATCACCTCGATCCAGCGCTCGCCGCTCTCCTTGAGCGGGGCGATCGCCTTGCGCGGCCGCTCGGGCAGCATCTCGGCGCCGGCCCCCGCGATCGAGTCGAGCCCGGCCGCCTTGATCCGCAGGATCGCCTCCTCGATGGAGACGCCCGAGACCTTGGCCATGTGCAGGATCTCGCTGGGGCCGATCGAGTGGATGGCGAGTTGCGGGTACGCCTGCTTCACCCCGGAGAAGAGGCTCTCGTAGTACTCGACGCCGAACTCGGGGTGGTGGCCGCCCTGGAGCATCACCTGGGTGGCGCCGAGGTCGACCGCCTCGCCGCAGCGGTGCAGGATCTCCTCCATCGGGTGCGCCCAGCCCTCGGAGTGCTTGGGCGCGCGGAAGAAGGCGCAGAACTTGCACGCGGTGACGCACACGTTGGTGTAGTTGATGTTGCGATCGATCAGATAGGTGACGATCCCGTCGGGGTAGCGGCGGCGGCGCACGGTGTCGGCGGCCTCGCCCAGCGCGTGGAACGGCGCCTCGGTGTAGAGGAGCAGCGCCTCCTCCGGCGTGATGCGCCCGCCGTCGGCCGCGCGCTGCAGGATGCTGTCGATCTCCCGGTTAGCCGTCACGCTCCGAAGATTACGTCCCCGGTCCGGCGTACGACAGCGGCGCACCTCACCGTCGTAGTCTCTATGCCGTCGTTCCAGGGGGTGGATGTGCTCGTCGTGCAGGGGTGCTGGCTGCCGGGCCGGCTCGTGCTCTGGGCCGAGGGTGGCGGCGACCTGCCGGAGAAATCGGGCATGTCGCCCGAAGTGGTCACGCTCCGCCTGCCGGGCACGACCCGCGGCCCGGCGCCGTCGCCCGAGAGCGGGACCGAGCCACCCAAGCGGCTGAGCCTGCGGTCGTACCGGATCCCGGCCCGGGTGACCCCCGGGCCGGAGGCGCTGGCCACGCTGGGCGATCTCGAGACCGAGCTCGGGACGGACGAGGACTGGCTGCCGGCCGCGTCGGTGCGCTTTCTCCAGCTGCTGGCCGGCTTCGCGTGCGACCTGGCCCGGCGCGGCCGGATGCTGCCCCAGCTGGTCATGGCGGACGGCGTCCCGGCCGCCCGCTGGCGTCCCGTGCTGACCGGCGGTGACGCCGCCACCTACCGCGACTTCGCGGCCGCCATGCCGCCGGTGGTCCGGGCGGGTGACACCGGAGTCGGGCGCACGCTGCGGGACGCGCTCGACGCCATGGTCGACTCGGCCGCCCGCAGCGTGCTGCCGGAACGGCTGCTGCACGGTCACCGGGCCGGCCCCAAGGCGCCGCTGCCGGACCGCTGGATCGCCGCGCTCACCGCCGACGACCCGGCGCTGCCCGGCAGCCGCCCCGAGGAGGTGCGCGAGCTCGGCGCGGCGCTCGGCGACTGGATGCGAGCGGCCAACGAGGCCAACGGCCCGGTCCGGGTCTCCTTCCGGCTGACCGAGCCGGCGCCCGAGGAAGACGACTGGCGGCTCGCGTTCGCCCTGCAGTCGGCCGAGGACCCGAGCCTCTGGCTGCCGGCCGCCGACGTGTGGGAGGGCGCCCGCTTCCCCGGCATGCCGCCGCGGCCCGACGAGACGCTGCTGGCCGGGCTGGGCCGGGCGGTGCGGCTCTTCCGCCTGCTGCACGTGGCCCTGGGCGACCAGCGGCCGGCCGAGATGGCGCTGAGCACCGGCGAGGCGCACGACTTCCTGACGCAGGCGGCGCCGCTGCTGCAGGCGGCCGGCTTCGGGGTGCAACTGCCGGCCTGGGCCGGGCGCAAGGCGGTCGGCCTCAAGCTGACCACGCGGTCGAAGTCCTCCTCGAAGAGCCGGGCCGCGGCGGGTTCCGGCTTCGGCCTGGAGCAGCTGGTCGACTTCCGGGTCGACCTGGTGATCGGCGAGCACACCGTGACCGCCGAGGAGCTGGCCGAGCTGGCCCGGCTCAAGGTGCCGCTGGTACGCGTACGCGGTCAATGGGTTGAGCTGGACGACCGGCAGCTGAAAGCGGCCCTCAAAGCGGTGGGCCGCCGGCGCGAGGGCGAGCTGACCGCTGGCGAGGTGCTCCAGCAGGTGATCGACGGCGGCGAGGAGGACCTGCCGCTGGTCGAGGTGGACGCGGACGGGGAATTGGGCGACCTGCTGTCCGGGCAGGCGGCCGAGCGGATCGCGCCGCTGCCGACGCCGGCCGGCTTCCAGGGGACGCTGCGGCCGTACCAGGAGCGGGGGCTCTCCTGGCTGAGCTTCCTCTCGCGGCTGGGGCTGGGCGGGATCCTCGCCGACGACATGGGCCTCGGTAAGACGGCCCAGACCCTGTCGCTGCTGTTGGCGTCGCGCGCGGAAAAACCGACTCTTCTTGTTTGTCCCATGTCTCTGGTCAGCAACTGGCAGAAAGAGGCCGCCCGTTTTGCACCGTCAATTCGGGTATATGTCCATCATGGCGGGTCGCGAAGGCGCGAAGCGATCACCGATGCCGACCTGGTGATCACCACCTACGGCACGGCCGTGCGCGATTTGTCCACCTTGCAGCTCACCACCTGGGAACGCGTCGTGTGCGACGAGGCCCAGGCGATCAAGAACAGCGGTACCCGCCAGGCCCAAGCGGTGCGCGCCATCAAGGCCCGTACCCGCATCGCCCTGACCGGAACGCCGGTGGAGAACCACCTCGCCGAGCTCTGGTCCATCATGGACTTCGCCAACCCGGGCCTGCTCGGCCCGGCCAAGCGCTTCCGCCGCCGCTTCCAGGAGCCGATCGAGGTGCGCCGGGACCAGGACGCCGCGGCCGCCCTCAAGCGCGCGACCGGCCCGTTCGTGCTGCGCCGCCTCAAGACCGACAAGTCGATCATCTCGGATCTCCCGGAGAAGAACGAGATGAAGGTCTGGTGCACGCTCACCCCCGAGCAGGCGACGCTGTACCAGGCCGTGGTCGAGGACATGATGGCCACGATCGAGAGCACCGAGGGCATCGAGCGCCGCGGCAACGTGCTGGCCGCGATGACCAAGCTCAAGCAGGTCTGCAACCACCCGGCCCACCTGCTCAAGGACGGTTCCCGGCTGCCGGCCCGCTCGGGCAAGCTGGCCCGCCTCGAGGAGCTGGCCGAGGAGATCGTCGAGGACGGCGACAAGGCGCTGGTCTTCACCCAGTACTCGGAGTGGGGCTCGCTGCTCCAGCCGTACCTGGCCGCGCACCTCGACCGGCCGGTGCTGTGGCTCCACGGTGGACTGTCGAAGGCCCGGCGGGACGAGATGGTCGAGCGGTTCCAGACCGACGACGAGCCGATGCTCTTCCTTCTTTCCCTCAAGGCGGCGGGCACGGGCCTCAACCTGACGGCCGCCAACCACGTCGTCCACTTCGACCGGTGGTGGAATCCGGCGGTGGAGGACCAGGCGACCGACCGCGCGTTCCGCATCGGACAGTCGCGGGACGTGCAGGTCCGGAAGTTCATCTGCACCGGCACGCTGGAGGAGAAGATCGACGTGATGATCGAGCGGAAGAAGGCGCTCGCGTCGTCGGTGGTCGGCACCGGCGAGGACTGGATCACCGACCTGAGCACCGACCAGCTGCGCGAGCTGTTCGCGCTGGAGAACGGGGTGGTGCACTGAGATGCCGGTCGACCGGGAGGGAAGGTTCTTCGAGGGCGGCAAGCCGATCGCGGTCGAGGGCGGCATCGCGGTGCGGGCCAAGCGCGGCAAGATCGGCGAACAGTGGTGGTCGCGCCGCTTCGTCGACGTGCTGGAACGCGTCTGCGACGGCGGGCGTCTCGCCCGCGGGCGGGCATACGCCCGCAAGGGCCAGGTGATGGACTTCCAGATCACGGCCGGTTCGGTGACGGCCCGAGTGCAGGGTTCCAGACCTCGGCCGTACGCGGTGAGCATCGCCATCGCCGCGTTCGACGAGGCACAGTGGACCGATGTGACCGAGTCGCTCGGCAGCCGGGCGCTCTATCGCGCCGCGCTGCTGGCCGGCGACATGCCCCACGAGCTTCTCGACGTCTTCGCGGAGCGCGGCCTGCCGCTCTTCCCCGACGAGCTGGACATCCGGTGCAGCTGTCCGGATTGGAGCGTCCCGTGCAAACACGGCTCGGCCGTCCTTTATGTACTGGCCGAGGCGTTCGACGACGACCCGTTCCTGGTGCTGGCGTGGCGCGGCCGCGACCGGGAGACCCTGCTGACCGCGCTGCGCGGCACGCCGGAGCCGGTCGAGGCGGTCGACCCGCTCGCGGTCGAGGAGTCGCCACTCGAGGACCACCTGGCCGACTTCTACTCCCCCGGGATCAGCCTGAGCCGCCTGCGGGAGCGTCCCGCCCGCGTGACCACGCCGCCCGAACTGCTGCTGCGCGCCCTCGACCCACCGCCGGTGAAGGTGCGGCACATCCCGCTGACCGACCTGCTGCGGCCGGCGTACCGGGATCTGGCGGCGCCGCCGTCCGATCGGGACGACGGCGCCTGAACCACGGTCAGCCCTTGCGCCACTTCTGGTTGGCGGAGCCGGCGCAGTCCCACAGCTGGAGCTTCGCGCCGTCGTTCGGGTTGACGTCGACGATGTCGACGCACCTGTTGGCCTGCGGGTTGACCAGGTCACCGGCCCCGCTCAGGACGAACTGCTGGGCGCCGGTGCCGTTGCAGGTCCAGAGCTGGATCGCCGCGCCGTTGGCCGTCGAGCCGGAGGCGACGTCCATGCACTTACCGCTCGGGCTCACCAGCGCGCCGCCGGTGAACGTCCACTTCTGCGCGTTGGTGCCGTTGCAGCCCCACATCTGCAGCCGCGCGCCGTCGACGAAGTTGGAGCTCGGCACGTCGATGCACTTGTTGTTGAGCGAGCTGATCACCGAGACGGCGCCGCTGGGCGTGGTGCCGCCGCCACCACCGCCGCCGCCCGAGAACGGCGACAGGATGATCCCGGCCGAGCGCGGGTCGCCGTCGTTGACCAGCGATTCGAAGTTGGCGACGTCGTCGAAGGCGAACGCGTACGCCTTGCCGTCGGTCATGTTCGCGTGGATCGTCTTGGCGTACACGTTGGTCGGGTTGTTCTGGTAGAACTGCCCGGCGTTGGTGCTCGGCTGGGTGTCGATCGTGCCCAGCGTGCCCCGGTTGAGCGCGGCACAGAGCGTACGCGAGATCGGCCCCACCACCTGGTCGTTCGGCGCCGGCAGGTCGCCGTCGCAGCCCCACACGCTGGCCGAGGACGGCCGGTTGAACGACGCCACCTGGGCCCCGGACGAGTTCGTGAACCGCATGACGTTGCCGCTGGTCCGGCCGGTGTACCGGGTGTTGGGCTGGTCGGCGAACGGGACCACCGTCAGGTTCTTGCCGGTGTACGCGTTCCACGCCGACGAGATGTACGAGTCGAGGTACGTCGAGCTCAGCAGCCCGGCGCCGGCCGCCTTGCCGGGCGAGAGCACCCGCAGGACGGTGCCGTCCGACCGGGTGTAGACCGTGCCGGCCCACCCGGACGTGCCCCGGATCGTGTTGATCACGTTGGTGCGGCCGTTCGCGACCAGGTCGCCGGTGCGCTTGGTGGCGCCGGCGCCGTTGGTCACCGTGACCGCGTGGGGAATGGCGAACATGTCGACCTGGGAGCTGTTCAGCCAGAGCCCGTCGTCGTTGTAGGTGAACTCGCTCCAGTCGAACAGGATGTCCCGGTTGGCGTCGCCGGCCGCCCACGGCGCGGGTTGCACGAATCCGTCCGGGGTGAGGAAGAACTTGAGCTTCTCGCCGAGCGAGAAGTAGACCCGGCCGGAGAAGCCGCGCGGGAAGTTGATGGTGGTGCTGCCGCCGTTGCCGGCGCCGGGGATGGAGACGTCGGGCGCGGGCGAGGGCGGTATCTGGCCGCCGGTCCACGCGGTGAAGGCGCCGGCCCGGTTGACGTAGCCGAGCCGGCCGGAGGAGAGCTGCTTGCCGATGACGTACAGGTAGACCGCGTCGCCGCGGCCGGTGCTGTTGGTGACGGTGACCGGCAGGATGTTCGGCCCCACGGCCTGGGCCGCGGGCGGTGACAGGACGGCCGCGAGGGGGACGGTCAGGGCCAGGGCGGCCAGAGCTCGAAGGACGGAACGCACGGGAGACACCTCTTTCCGCTGGGTTCGGGGATGCGGAGAGCGCTCTCACGAGAGTCGGCTTTGTTAACAACGTGTGTCAATAGATCGGTGCAGATGTCCGGCGTCCCCGGGCAAACGTTGTACCGAACGGGCATAGGCTGGGGCGGTGAGCGAGATGAGCTACCGCCGGCTGGGCACCTCGGGCCTGGTCGTCTCCGTCGTCGGCATCGGCAGCAACAACTTCGGGCGCAAGCTCGACGCCGACGGCACCCGGGAGGTCGTCGACGCGGCCATCGACGCCGGCATCACCCTCTTCGACACCGCCGACATCTACGGCAGGCCGCACGGCGCCTCCGAGGAATGCCTCGGCGCGGCGCTCAAGGGCCGGCGCGACGAGGTCGTCCTGGCCACCAAGTTCGGCATGAACATGGAGGGTCTCAACGGCAACGACTTCGGCGCCCGCGGCAGCCGCCGCTACATCGTGCGCGCCGTCGAGGCGTCGCTGCGCCGGCTCGAGACCGACTACATCGACCTGTACCAGATGCACGAGCCCGACCCGGCCACCCCGATCGACGAGACCCTCGCCGCCCTCGACGACCTGGTCCACTCGGGCAAGGTGCGATACCTGGGCAATTCCAACTTCGCCGGCTGGCAGATCGCCGATGCCGACTGGACCGCCCGGGCCGGCAACCGCACTCCGTTCATCAGCGCGCAAAACCGCTACAGCCTGCTGCAGCGCGGCGTCGAGGACGAGGTCGTGCCGGCCTGCGAGCAGTTCGGACTCGGCCTGCTGCCGTTCTTCCCGCTCGACTCCGGCCTGCTCAGCGGCAAGTATCGCCGCGGCGAGACACCCGCCGCCGGCACCCGGCTGTCGCTCGACCGCTACCAGCGGTTCCTGGACGGCGCCGACTGGGACAAGATCGAGGCGCTCACCGCGTTCGGCGCCGAGCGCGGCCACAGCCTCCTCGATGTGGCGATCGCCGGGCTCGCGGCGCGGCCCGCCGTGACCAGCGTCATCGCCGGGGCGACCAGCGCCGAGCAGGTCCAGGCCAACGCGGCCGCGGCCGGGTGGCAGCTCGACGCCGCCGACCTGGCCGCGCTCGACCAGATACTCGCGGCCTGAGCAGGGCGGTTCCGCGCTGCGGACGGTGGCGTCGCGCTGATAGCTTGGCCTTCGTGTCGGCTGCCGACGATCCCGCGCGCTCCCCCGGGGAACGCGCCTCGTCGTACCCGGGAAGGTTTCTTGCCGTCCTCGGCCTGCACTGGCCGCTGTGGGTCGTGCTCGGCGCCGCGACAGCGATGCGCGTCTGGTTCGTCTCCGCGTACCCGTACGCGTTCTTCTTCCCCGACAGCGGCAGTTACACGTTGTCGGCGGTCAACGGTTACCCCAACCAGATTCGGCCCTGGGGCTACTCGGGCCTGATCACACCGTTCCTCCACCAGCCGTACCTGCGGATCGCGATCCTCCAGCACGTCATCGGCCTGGCCGTGATCGTCGCCGGGTACGCGTTCCTCCGCCGGCGCGGCGTGCGGCCCTGGCTGTCCGGGCTGGCCATGCTGCCGTTCGCGCTGGACGCCCGGGTCCTCACGATCGAGCACTTCGTCCTGGCCGAGACCGCCTACATCGCGTTCACGGCCGCCGGCCTGTTCCTCATCGCGTGGCGCGACAAGGTCGGCTGGATCGCGGCGGCTCTCGGCGGGCTGCTGCTGGCGGCCGCGGCGCTCACCCGCAGCGTCGGCCTGCCGATCCTCGCGCTGGCCGGGGTCTACCTGCTGATTCGCCGGATCGGCGGGCTGCGGCTGGTCGCCTTCGCGGTGCCGGTCGTGGCGCTGCTCGGCGGCTACATGGCCTGGTACCACCAGCATTGGGGCGTCTACTCGACGGGCCAGTACCAGGGCCGCTTCCTCTACGCCCGGGTCATGTCGATCGCCGACTGCGACCGGCTCAAGCTCACCGACGAGCAGCGCGCGCTCTGTCTGCCGAGCCCGCCGAGTGTGCCCGGTGCCCCCAGCGCGCTGGTTGCGCCCGGCGTGCCGAGCATGCCGGGCACTCGCGAAGACTGGAGGCAGCGGCCCGACGCGTTCCTCTGGAACTCGGCCAGTCCCGCGTACCGGCTCCACCCGGATGCCCAGGACGACCCGATCCTGCAGCAGTTCGCGATCGCGGTGATCAAGCAGCAGCCCGGCGACTATCTGGCGCTGGTCGCCGAGCAGACCGGATGGCACCTGCGGTGGCGCGCCCCGCTCAACCCCGGCGCCGAGTGCCTCGCGACTCAATGGCTGCCGCCGCCCAACCCCGGCGATCAGTGCCAGGCCCGCTACTACCTCCCGATCCAGCCCGGCCGTTCCCCGGCGCCCAACTTCCTGGTGGACAACCCCCTGGCAAAGGCCCTGCACGCGTACGGCGAATGGGCCACCACGCCGGGCCCGCTGTATGCGGCCGGCGTGGTGGTCGCGCTGTTCGCGGCCGTGTGGCGCGCCCGCCGGAGGCCGTGGCGAGACGCGGCCGACGCGCTGCTGTTCGCCTCCGCCGGCTTCGGGTTGCTGATCGTCAGCGTCGCCACCAGCCTCTTCGACTACCGCTACGCGGAGCCGGCGGTGCTGTTCATCCCGGTGGGGCTGGCGCTGTCGGCCACCCGCATCGCGGCGCTGGCGAGAACGCATCCGGCCGCCCGCGCCTCGAAGCCGGCCGCCACCGCTCACCCGGCTGCCATCACCCACCCGCGCGGCACGGCCCGCCCGACCGCTGCCGCTCACCCGGCGGCCACTGCCCACCCTGCGGGCACCGCCCACCCGGCCGCCATCGCCCACCCGGCCGCGGCTGACCACCCAGACCCCGGCTGAGACCGCCGCCTGAACCTCAGACCTCGGCGAAAACCGGTCCGCCGGCCGGAAGGGCCGGGACCTCGCCGCGGAGGGCGGCCCGCCGGGCGAACTCGCGCAGACCCGCGACCTGACGATCGCCGAGCGAGAAGTCGAGGGCGCGGAAGTAGTTGGCCAGCGTGTCCGCGTCGAACGGCTCCCAGCGCGCCGCGGCCGCGGCCGCCTCGTCCAGCTCGCCCAGGCAGAGGTCGCGCGAGCGCTGGAAGGCCTCGTGCACGTCCTTGACCGCGCCCGGGTTCGCGGCCGCGAAGTCCTTGCGCGCCGCCCAGACCGCGAACACCATCGGCAGCCCGGTCCAGTCCTTCCAGGCCTGCCCCAGGTCGGTGACCGTGAGACCCAGCCGGGGCGCCTCGTACATCGCCCGCAGTGCCGGATCCCCGATCAGCACGCCCGCGTCCGCCTCCATCAGCATCTGGGTCAGCTCGGGCGGGCAGCGGAAGTACTCCGGCTCGGCCTGATAACGCTCGGCCAGCAGCATCTGCGCCAGCAGGACGCCGGTGCGGGACGTGGAGCCGAGCGCCACCGGCCGGCCGTCGAGCTCGGTCAGCGGCCGGGTGGAGATCAGGTTGACCGAGAGCACCGGCCCGTCGCTGCCGACCGCGAGGTTGGGCAGCAGGAGCAGCTCGTCGGCGTGCCGCAGGTACTCCACCAGCGTGATCGGGCCGATGTCCAGGTGGCCGGCCACGAGGTCGTGGCTGAGCTTGTCGGGGGTGTCCTTGCGCAGGTCCACGTCGAGCAGGGCGCCGGATCGCATCAGACCCCAGTAGATCGGCAGGCAGTTCAGAAACTGGATGTGCCCAACCCGGGGCCGACCGGCGACGTCGCTCATGACCTCGACGCTATCCCGCCGATCTCGAACTTGCCGCCGGGCCTGCCTCCGGGTGGCTCACATCGCATCGACCATAGGTTTCGGCTCGCGAATTGTCCGATCTCCGACCGAGCCTCCGTCTCGCGACGGCCCGTCCCCGGTCACCGACGCCTCGGAGCTCACCACCGCCCCCTCGCTCGGCAGCGTCTCCCTGGTGCGGCCGACGATCGGCATGGCGGCCACCGATGCGAGCAAGCCCAGCCCACCCGCCGCGGCGAGCAGCCAGCGCGGCTCGAAATGCTCGACCAGCGGGCCGGCGGCGAGCAGGCCGATCAGCGACCCGCCCTGGATGGCGCCGGACACCATGGCGAACGCCCGGCCGTGCGCCGCGGCTGGAGCCCGGCCGGCGACGATCACCATGACGAAGACGTTGATGCCGCCGTTGCAGGCGCCGCCCAGGATCCAGAGCGGGATCATCCAGAGGGCGTTGCCGACCACGAGACAGCCGATCAGCGGCGCGCACGAGCCGGCCGTGATCAGCAGCGCCGCCGGGGCGGTGATCCGGTGGCGCGGCACCCGGCCGAAGACCACGCTGCCGATCAGCATGCCGACCGGCCACGCCGCGGCGACCAGGCCGAACACCGTGGTGGAGGCGGCGAGCGTGTCGCGGATGAAGAAGACGTCGACGACGTTGACCGCGCTCACCCCGGCGACGACCGCGGCCAGCGCGCCGACCAGGACGGTCAGCGTGCGGTCGTCCCAGATCCGATATCTCACCGTCGCCGTGACCGCGGTGGCCGCCACCGGGCTCCGCCGAGTGCGGATCGCGAGGCCGGCCACGACCAGCGCCAGGTAGCTGGCGGCGTCGAGCAGCAGCGGGAGCCGCGGCCCGGTCTGGCCGACCAGGAAGCCGGCCAGCGCCGGGGCGATGAGCATGCCGATCACGCCGGCCGTCTGGTTGAGGCCGCTCGCCCGGGCCAGGCTCTCGGAGCGGACCATCCGCGGGATCAGCGCCGCGACCGTCGGCTGCGTGACCGCGAGACCGCAGGCGAGCAGCGCGACCATCCCGATGATCGCCACCGGGTGGTGGACGAACGCGAGGCCCAGGCAGACCAGCCCCTGCAGGAGGCCGACGGTGACCAGGACGACGCGGCTGTCGGCCCGGTCGGCGATCCGGCCGCCGAGCGGGGCGAGCAGGGCGATCGGCAGGCTGGCCGCGACCAGCAGGCCGGAGACGGCGAGGCCGCCGTGGCCGGCCTGCTGGAGAACCAGAGCCAGCGTAGTGGCGGCGAGGAACTCGCCGCAGACCGAGACGGCCCGAGTGATCGAGAGCAGATAGACATCCGCCCACCGCTCATCGCCAGATGCGAAGGACATACTTCGAAAGTATTCCTTCACATCTGGTTGCGCAAGACCCCGCCGGCGATCAGTCCTCCGGGTAGGCCGCGTAGCTGACCGACACACGGCGCGCCCCCGCCGGCGCGCTCTCCTGCCTCTCCCGCATCCGGTACGGCTCGACCAGCTCACGCACCTTGGCGTTGATCTCCTTGAGCTCGTCCGCGGTGATCAGCAGTCGCTGCCCCATGATTGTCCCGGCGTCCCGCCAGTCCGGCCCCTCGTCGGGCTGCCGCTGGATCCACGCCCGCAGGCGCTCCTGATCGCGATGCAGGTACAGGTCGATCAGGGTCTGCGTAGCGGCCCGCGTCGCCGGCTCGTCGAGGTCGGCGTCGATCCGCAGTCCCGAGCTGGTGCTCTGCCAGACGCGCTCGCGCCCGTCCCCCCGGCTCGGCGCCTGCTCGACCAGGCCGTACTTGGCGAGCTCCCGCAGGTGATAGCTGGTCGCGCTGGGCGACAACCCCACCAGGGCCGCCGCCTCGGTCGCGGTCACCGCCGCCCCGGTGTCATTGAGATGCTCGACAATCTCGATCCGCGCCGGGTGAGCCAGAGCCCGCATGACGCGCGGATCCCCGATCCGCATCCCACCGCTTTCCGCCCGCTCGTCAGCCATGCCACCCATTGTTCAACCGCGACCGCCGGCGTTCCGCGCGGGCTACGCGACCTTGAGCTGCTCGTCCCCGAAATCCGCGATGAGCTTGAGCGTCCCCCCAAGCGCGGCGATGTAGCGAGCGCGGCGGAAAATCGGTGGACGACGAGCGTGGCGAGCGTAGTGTGGATGGCCGCTTGACGGCCGTGGTGAGCATGCACCGCAGCGGGCGTCCTCCGCGCCGAGGGCCGCTGAGCCGGACTCGGATACGCGAGCAGCCCACAAGCCTGTTGTGAGGATGGACCGTGTCTTCCTTCGATCTGGACACCGAGCTCTCCGCCGAACGCCGGCACCTCAGCGAGTCGCGGGCCGCGCTGGCCCGGATGCGCGGACGCGCCGAGGCTCTCTACTCGGCCGGCTCCGAGGTGGCCGGCGACCCGTACGGGGCCGAGGCGCTCGGCCGCACGCTGTCGCGCCGGGTGGCCGAGCTGGCCGACGACCCGACCACGCCGCTGTTCTTCGGGCGGCTCGACATCGACGAGTCGAACTACTACGTCGGCCGGCGGCACGTCACCGACGACGCCGGGGAGCCGATGGTGCTCGACTGGCGAGCGCCGCTGTCGCGCTCCTTCTATCGGGCCAGCGTGCGCGATCCGCAGGGGGTGGCCACCCGCCGCCGGTTCGGGTTCGTCAAGGGCGAGCTGACCAGCTTCGAGGACGAGCACCTCGACCGCGGCGAGGAGCTGGGCACCAGCAGCCGGATCCTGACCGCCGAGATCGAGCGGCCCCGCGTCGGGCCGATGCGCGACATCGTGGCGACCATCCAGCCCGAGCAGGACGAGCTGGTACGCGCCGAGCTGGGCGACTCGATCTGCGTGCAGGGCGCGCCCGGCACCGGTAAGACCGCGGTCGGGCTGCACCGGGCGGCCTACCTGCTGTATCTGCACCGGGAACGGCTGCGCCGGTCGGGCGTGCTGATCGTCGGGCCGAACACGGCGTTCCTGTCGTACATCTCGGCGGTGCTGCCGGCCCTCGGCGAGGTCGAGGTGCAGCAGGCCACGGTGGACGGTTTGATCGGCCGGCAGCCGGTGCGCGCCGTCGACAGCGAGGCGGCGACGCTGGTCAAGCACGACGTGCGGATGGCCGAGGTGCTGCGCAAGGTGCTCTGGTCACGACTGGCCAAACCCGCCGAGCCGATCATGGTGTCGGACGGCAGCTACCGGTGGCGGATCGACCCGGAGCCGCTGCGCCGGATCGTCGACGAGGCGCGTCGCGAGGGCCTGCCGTACTCGGTGGGGCGGGAGCGGGTGCGGGCCCGGGTGGTCGGGTTGCTGCAGCGGCAGTCCGAGTACCGCACCGGAAACTCGCCGAGCGAGTCCTGGTTGCGCAAAATGTCCAAAGTGGCCCCGGTCGCGACCTTCCTCGACGCGGCCTGGCCGGCCGTCACCCCCGAGGCGCTGGTGGTAGAGATCCTGGTCAATCCGGAACGAGCGGGCGAGCTGCTCAGCCCGGCGGAGCAGGAAGCGATCCGCTGGGCCAAGCCGCCCAAGACCGCGAAGAGCGCCAAGTTCAGCGCCGCCGATCTCCTCCTGATCGACGAGGCGGCCGGCCTCCTGGAACGGGAGAGCAGCTTCGGCCACGTGGTGGTGGACGAGGCGCAGGACCTCTCCCCCATGCAGGCGCGCGCGATCGCGCGCCGCAGCGAGCACTGCTCGATCACCCTGCTGGGCGATCTGGCCCAGGGCACCGCCCCCTGGGCCGCCGCCGACTGGCGCGACACCCTGGGTCACCTGGGCAAACCCGAGGCGAGCGTGGTGCCGCTGACGATCGGCTTCCGCGTGCCCGCGGCCGTGGTGGCCCTGGCCAACCGGCTGCTGCCGGCGCTCGCCGTGGACGTACCGGAAGCGGTCTCCCTCCGCCGCGACGGCGACCTGTCGATCATCCCGGTCGAAGAGCGGCAGCTCGACGCGGAAACCCTGGTGGAGGTGACCGCGGCGCTGGACCACGAGGGCTCGGTGGCGGTGATCGCCGCCGACACCGCGGTGGACCGGCTTCGCGCCCACCTCGCGGCCGCGGGCATCGAGAACGCGACCCCGGACGATGTCGAGTCCGAGGCGCGAGTCACGGTGGTGCCGGCCACGGTGGCGAAGGGCCTCGAGTACGACCACGTGATCGTGCACGAGCCGGCGGACATCGTGGCCGCCGAGCCGCGCGGGCTCAACCGCCTCTACGTGGTGCTGACCCGGGCCGTCTCGCGCCTGTCGGTCGTACACGCAAAACCGCTGCCGGAAGCTCTCACCGAAGCAGCGGCTTGACCCATCGGGACCATTCGGCCTGCCGGCGATAGCCGGCGGCCGACCACGCGCCGTGCGCACCCGTGTTGTTGTCGAGCACCATCGCGTCGGCCCGGGTGCCGCCGAGTGCCCGGAACCGCTCCTCCGCGGCCTCGATCAGCCGGCGCCCGATCCCCTGCCGGCGGCGCGACGGCGCGACCGCGAGCCGGTAGAGGTGGCAGCGCCAACCGTCCCAGCCTGCGATCACCGACCCGACGATCTCGTTGCCGTCGACGGCGAGCAGCAACGCTCCGGGGTCGCGCAGGTGCAGCGCGGCGAGGGCGGCGTGCGTGTCGGCTGGGCGGTTCTCGTTCTCGGCGGCCTCTGCCCACAGCTCCAGAACGGCACCAAGGTCATCGACGGTCGCGGGCCTGATCATCACGCTCCCGAGCCTAGCCAACTTTATGGCACAAACCTCTTTGACTTTGTGCGGTAAAGTTCTCTGCATGGAAGACGACGAGACACCTCCGGCCGACCCCCTCGCCCTGATCCAGCGCGAGCAGGCCAACCTCGCGCGCGACCTCACCCCCGACCCCCGGCTCATGTATTGGCCGTGGGGCTTCGCCTGGCTGATCGGCTTCGGCCTGCTGTTCCTGCGCTTCGGCCCGGACGGCAAGGTCTTCGTCGACCTGCCCGAGTGGCTGCCGCTGACCGTGCTGCTGCTCCTGCTCATCGCGGCCGGCATCACCACCGGCGTGGCCGGGGCGCGCGCCTCCCGGCAGACCGCCGGACCGACGTCGCGCCAGGGCCGAATGTACGGTTTCGCCTGGTCGATCGCCTACACCGGCTTCTCGATCCTCTTCGCGCAGTACAGCGGCGTCCTGCCCGACGACAAGCTGAGCCTGCTCTGGGCGGGCGGCATGGTCGGGCTCACCGGCGCGCTGCACATGGCCGGCGGCGCGGTCTGGAACGATCGCCAGCTCTTCTTCCTCGGCGCCTGGACCAGCGTGATCAACATCATCGGCATCCTCGCCGGCCCCGGCTGGCACTCGCTGATCGTCGCGGTCGCCGGCGGTGGCGGCATGCTGCTCGCCGGCCTGCTCTGGCGGTCGCGGCGATGAGCGAGAGCATCGACCTCGATCCCGTCATCCACGCCCAGGCCCGGCTGCGGGTGGTCTCCGCCCTGTCGATCCTGCGCGAGGACGACAAGCTCGGCTTTCCCCGGCTGCAGGACTCGCTGCGGATGACCGCCGGCAACCTCTCGGTCCACCTGCGCAAGCTCGAGGACGCGGGATACGTCGAGGTCACCAAGACCCACCAGGGCCGCACGCCGGCCACGTTCGTGCGGCTCACCCGCCGCGGGCGGCGCGCCTTCGAGGAGTACCAGGAGGCGTTGCAAGCCCTGCTCAACCCCCACCCCACCGCCCCGCCCGCCGGGCCCGGACCGACCGAGGGCCCGCCGACTCCGCTGGAGGAACAGCCATGATGCTCGCCCGCGCCGTCGAGGTGACCCGCCGCTACGGCGACACCCTGGCGCTCGACCGTGTGTCCCTCGATATCGCGCCCGGCGAGCTCGTCGGCCTGCTCGGGCCCAACGGCGCCGGCAAGAGCACGCTGCTGAGCCTGCTCACCGGGGTGCGGTCGCCCAGCGCGGGCCGCGTCGAGCTGCTCGGCGGGGATCCGCGCCGGCCGGCAAGCCGGCGGCGCCTGGGGGTCACGCCACAGGAGACCGGTCTGCCCGCCTCGCTTCGCGTCGGCGAGGTCGTCGATTTCGTACGCGCGCACTACCCCGACCCGATGTCCCGCGACGAGGTCCTCGCCCGCTTCGGGCTGGCCGATCTGGTACGCCGTCAGACCGGCGGCCTGTCCGGCGGCGAGAAGCGGCGGGTCGCGGTGGCCCTCGCCTTCGCGGGCCGGCCCGAGATCGTGTTCCTCGACGAGCCGACCACCGGGCTCGACGTCGAGGCGCGCCGGTCGCTCTGGGACGGCATCCGCGAGTTCCACACGGGCGGCGGCACGGTCGTGCTGACCAGCCACTACCTGGAGGAGATCGAGGCGCTGGCGCAGCGGGTGGTGGTGATCGGCAACGGCCGGGTCCGGGCCGACGACACGGTCTCGGCGGTGCGCGGGCTCGTGTCGGTCCGCCGGGTGAGCCTGACGTCAGCCGTGCCCATGCCGGCCCTGCCCGGTCTGAGCGCGACCGACCGCGAGGGTGACCGCTGGCACCTGCTCACGCCCGACTCGGATCGCCTGGTCCGCGACATCGTCGCGGCCGGCGTGCCATTCACCGACCTCGAAGTGCGGCCCACGTCGCTGGAAGAGGCGTTCCTGACCTTGACCGACCGGACCTCGACCGACACCCCGGAGGAATCATGTCTGCTCTCGTCCTGACGCACGCCCGCGCTCAGCTGATCGAGACCGCCCGCACGCCGATCGCGGTGATCGGCAGCGCGTTCTGGCCGGCCGCTTCGATGCTCGCCTTTGTGGTGCCGTTCGTCGGTTCCGACCCGGTTTACGCGACCTACGCGACCGCGTCGATGGTCACGTTCGCGGTGATGAGCACCAATCTTTTCCAGTACGGGGTGGGCGTCGCCGAAGACCGGGTGCAACCCTGGGAGCCTTATGTCCGGACGCTTCCCACCGGCGCATTGCCCCGCTTTGCCGGGCGATTGCTCTCGGGCTTCGCCTTGATGGTGTTCTCCCTTCTGCCGGTCGTTCTGATCGCTTGGCTGTGCACCGCGGCCACCGTTACGCCGTTGTCCTTTTTGGTCGCTTTGATCGCGACTTTTGTCATTTCCGTTCCCTTTATCTTCATGGGATTGGCAATCGGGTACTCGGTACCGCCGAAGGCCGCGGTCGTGGTCGCGCAGGTGCTGTTCTTCCCGCTGGCCTTCGGTGGTGGGCTGATGACCGCGCCGGGCAGCGCACCCGGCTTCGTCGAGGATCTCGCGCCCTATCTGCCGACCGGCGCGTCGGTCCGGCTGATGTGGGCGGCGGTCGGCGACTATCCCCTGCAGATCGGCTCGATATTGTCCTTGCTCGCGTGGATTGTCGTGCTCGGCGGGGTGGCCCTGTGGGCCTATCGACGGGACGAGGGTCGTCGATTCAGCTAGGAAATCGACACTTAATCCCAACCAAAGGAAGTCGATGCGACGATGCGCTCATGACCGCATCGACACCCGGCTTTCCGACCTGGGTGGATCTGGGAACGGCCGATCTCGAGGGGGCACGGCGCTTCTATTCGGCGCTGTTCGGGTGGGGCTTCGAGGACGACGGGGCCTATACCACCTTTCTCCTCAACGGGCGGCCGGTGGCGGGCGCCGGGCCGCTCTACGACGCGGGGCAGCCGACCGCCTGGAGCACGTACATCGCGACCGACGACGCCGACGCCGTGGCGGCCCGCGTGGCGGCCAACGGCGGCAAGGTCCTGGTGCCCCCGTTCGACGTGCACGACCAGGGCCGCATGGCGGCGTTCCTGGACCCGGGCGGCGCGCCGTTCAGCGTCTGGCAAGCCGGCACGATGTACGGCGCGGAACTGTTCGACGTGCCCGGGAGCCTCACCTGGAACGAGCTGAACGCCCGCGACCTGGAGGGCGCGCACGCGTTCTACGGCGCGGTCTTCGGCTGGCAGTTCCGGCACAGCTCGATCGGCGACATGCCGTACCTGGTGGCGAAGCGCAACGAGACGCCGATCTGCGGCATCCAGCCGATGACGGCCGAGAACTGGCCGGCCGACGTGTCCCCCCATTGGATGGTCTATTTCGCGGTGCACGACTGCGACCGCTCGGCCCAGCACGCGCTGGCGCTGGGCGGCCGGGTGCTGTTTCCGCCGGCGAGCTTGCAGTTCGGGCGCTACGCGGTGCTCACCGATCCGCAGGGTGGCATGTTCGCGGTGCTGGCCTCCCACCGCCGGCACTCGGCTTGACGCCGCGGCCCCGCGCTCAGCCCCGGCCCGGAAGCGGTCGGCGCCGCGCTCAGCCACGCACCGGGACCACCAGCGGGCCGTGCTCGCCCTCGATCACCCGGACCCGCACCCGGTAGTGCTCGGCCAGGTTGCCCTCGGTCAGCACGTCCCGGGGCGTGCCCGCCGCGACCACCTTCCCGGCCGCGAGCAGGACCATCCGGTCCGCGTACTCCCCCGCGGTCGTGAGGTCGTGCATGGTCGCCAGCACGGTCAGCCCCCGCTCGGCCCGCAGCCGGTCGACCAGCTCGAGGACCTCCTGCTGGTGTCCGATGTCGAGGGCGCTGGTCGGCTCGTCGAGCAGCAGGATCCGCGCCCCCTGGGCCAGCGCCCGGGCCAGGAACACCCGCTGGCGCTCGCCGCCGCTGAGCGTGTCGAGCCGCCGCCCGGCGAACCGTTCGAGATCGAGCTCGCCGAGGACCTGGCCGACGGTGGCAAGGTCGGCGGCCGACTCGCGCCCGAGTGGAGGGACATAAGGGGTACGCCCCAGCAGGACGTAATCGAATACCCGCATGGCGGGCGGCACCACCGGCGACTGCGCGACGGTGGCGACGGTCTTGGCCCGCTCCCGGCGATGCAGTTTGTCGACCGCGACGCCGTTCAGCTCGACCGCGCCCTCGAACGGCAGCAGTCCGCCGATCGCCCGCAACGCCGTCGACTTGCCCGCGCCGTTGGGCCCGATGACGGTCACCCACTCGCCGGCCCCGACGTCCAGGTCGACCCCGTCGACGATGAGCGCCCGCTCCAGCCGCACCCGCAGTCCCGCGACGACGACGGCCCGCTCGGGGTCGCTCCCGCCTGTCGGGCCGGGACCGGCGGCGTCGCGCTCGGGCTCGCGCGCGCTCGTCAGGCCGGGACCGGCGGCGTCGCGCTCGGCGTGCGTCGCGTCGACGGCGTCGCGGTCCACATAGGTCGGGCCCGCGCCGTCACGCTCAGCATGCGTCAGGCTGGCGCCGTCGCGCTCGGCATGCGTCGGGCCGGCCGCGTCATGGTCCGCGTTTCTGGTCATGGGGCGGCCGTCCGCGTCGTCCGCAGCACGACGATGAAGAACGGGGCGCCGAAGAAGGCCGTCACCACCCCGATCGGGATCTCGGCCTGGCCGCCCGCCGTGCGCGCCAGCAGGTCGGCCAGGGCGAGGAAGGCCCCGCCGAACAGCACCGACAGCGGCAGGATCGAGCGGTAGCTCGGGCCCGCCAGCAGCCGCATGGTGTGCGGGACGATGATGCCCACGAAACCGATCAGCCCCGACACCGAGACCGCCGCGGCCGTGCCCAGCGAGGCGGCGACGATCAGCAGGTAGCGGCTGCGCTGCGGATGCAGGCCGAGGCCGGTCGCCTCCTCGTCGCCGACCGTGAGCACATCGAGCTCGCGTCGTTGCGAGAGGACGATCGCGCCGGTCACCGCGGCATACGGCAGCACCAGCAGCACGTCGTGCCAGCCGGCGGTGGCCAGGCGGCCCAGCAGCCACGAGTAAACCTCGCGCAACGTGTCGACGTGCTGCTGCATCACGTACGTCTGAGCGGCCGCCAGAAATGACGAAACCGCGACCCCGGCCAGGATCAGGGTGGCCGGCGAGCGATCGCGGCCGCCGGCCGCGCCCAGGATCCAGGTCAGCGCCACCGCGATCAGCGCGCCCGCGAAGGCCGCCACCGGCACGCCGAACGGCAGGCTGGTCGTCGCGTCGCCGGTGGTCGACCGGAAGGCGATCACCGCGGTGACGCCGAGGCCGGCTCCGGCGGCCACGCCGAGCAGGTGCGGGTCGGCCAGCGGGTTGCGGAAGACGCCCTGGTAGGCGGCACCGGCCAGGGCCAGCATGCCGCCGACCAGCAGACCCAGCACGACGCGCGGAAGGCGTAGCTCGAGGAGGATGGCCACCTCGCGCTCGGAGAGGCCGCTGTGCAGCCGTACGCCGGGAATGAGATTGAGCAGCTCGGCCGCGACCCCCGCCGGAGGCAGCGCGACCGAGCCGAAGGCGAGGCCCGCGACCAGCGCGACCAGAACCGCGAGAACGCCGCCGGCCAGCCACGCCGGCTTCAGGCCGGCGGGCCGCAGTGCTCGCTCGCTCGGCCGCGCTTCGCGCAGGCCGGAAATCACGCCGGAACCTTGGCCACCGCGTCGGCAACGGACTGCACAAGATCAACCGTACGGGGACCCCAGCGCGACGCGATGTCGTCGTCGAGCGCGTAGATCTGTTTCGTCTTGACGGCGGTGATCGCCTGCCAGCCGGCGCGGGCGGCCACGGTCTGCGCCGACTGCTGGCAGCACTTGCTGTCGGCCAGGAAGATCGTGTCGGGGTCGGCCTTGACCAGCGCCTCCTGGCTGAGCTGCGGATAGCCGCCCTTGGCGCCGTCCGGGTCGGCGGCATCGGCCACATTGGTCATGCCGAACAGCGAGAAGATCGAACCGATGAAGGTCTTGGACGTGACCGAGTACAGCGTCGGGTCGAGCTCGTAGTAGTAGCTCAGCGGCTCGGTGCGGGCCGGCGCCCCCTTGACGATCTTGTCGATCTGGGTGGCCATCTGCTGGTGCAGCGCCTCGGCCTCGGCCACGTGCCCGGTGAGCGTGCCGAGCTGGGAGATCTCGGAGTACGTGTCGTCCATGCTGACCGCGGCGGGCGTCAGAAAGACCGGGATCTTGAGCTTGTCGAGCTGATCCACGATCTTGTCGGTGTCGTTGGAGAGCAGCACGAGGTCGGGGTTCTTGGCCGCGATCGCCTCGGCGTTCGGCTTGAAACCCGACAGGTCGGTCTTGGGGGCGTTGTCCGGGTACGTCGACTGGTCGTCGACGGCCACGACCTGCGGGCCCGCCCCGATCGCGTAGAGCATCTCGGTCGCGGTGGGGGTGAGCGAGACGATCCGCTTGGGCTGTGCATCGAGCGTGAGGTCACCGACGGTGACCGGGTACGTGACGGCGCCGGCCGACGGCGTGCCACCGTTCGAGCCGCCATCGTTGTCGGTGTCGTCGGTGCTGCCGCAGCCGCCCGCGAACAGCAATGTGGCAGCCGTCGCCGCGGCAATGAACACGCGTTTCATCGAATCCTCCTGTCGGCCGGGCAAGCGGTGTGCTTCGCCGACAGGACGCGGTCAACCCGGGCCCGCCCGCGAGGCGCCCCTCCCCGAGAGCGCTACTTCGCGACCGGCGCGCAGGCGACCTGGCTAGACCTCACCGGGGTCGATGAGGCATCACAGTTGCGGGACAGCGCCGGATTCCCACCGGCTTCGCTGCGACGCGGTCCCCCGCACGTTATCCCACCCCACCGGCGACGCTCGCCGCGGTGCTCGCCTGCGGGGAAACGCACCATTTCGCCGCGGGCCGGCTCGGCCGACTTTTGGCGGCTTGTCAGACCCTCTTCTTGGAGGTCTCGGCCTGCTTGGCGGCTTCCGGCGCGGCCTTCTCGGTGGCGGCGAGGTCGGCCGCGCGGTCAGTCTCGGCGGCGGGCTCGGCCACGCGGTCGCTCGCGGCGACGGGCTCGGCCGGGCGGTCGCTCTCGGCGACGGGGCGGTCAGCCAGGGCGGCGCGGTCGCCCTGGGCGGCGGCGCCTTCGTCGCCGGCCAGGGCCGCGCGGAGGCGCTGCTTTTCCGCGGTGCGGCGCGAGGCCGCGTCGGCCAGCTGCTCGCCCATCTTGTTGCGCCAGTCGGCCAGCAGGAAGTAGGAGAGGACGGCCGACAGCAGGAGCGCGACCATCGCCTTGATCAGGATGTTCAGCGGGAGCGGCAGGAGTAGCGCGAAGAACAGCACGAACAGGCCCAGGCGGCCGAGCGTGTACTTGACGGCGGGACTCATTCTTCTCTCCCTAACCCGCGCGGTGGCTCAGCCACCGGAGGCCGTAGAACCAGATCAGGCAATAGACGACCGTGAACGAGCCGGCCCCGGCCAGGCCGCTGGCCAGTGCCGGAAAGACGGGCGCGACCAGGCCCACGACGATCAGCCCGGCCGCCACACCGAAGCCGGCGGCCAGGACGGCCACCACGACCCGGTAGGCGCCCTGCTCTCGCGCGGCCCGGAACTCCTCGGTGAACAACCACAGCGGGAGGATCAAGGCGAGCCAGCCGCTCGTGTTGCCGAACTCGGCCGTCCGGGTCAGCGCCAGCACCCCCTCGAAGGCCAGCAGCAGCACAGCACCGATCACGAGCCCGGCCAGCGCGGTGCCGAGCAGATCGCCGACGGTGGCCAGGCGTCCGCTGGGGTCGCGGCGCGGGCGCCGCTCACTCTTGGTCTCGGTCATGACACCCCGAGGGTACGCCGTACCGAAGTGTCCCCTTACGCCCAGACCTGCTGCGGCTCGCTGCGTCGGTCGGCCAGGCTCGGGGCCTCGTCGTACTCACGGACGACCTCGTAGCGCGTGTTGCGCTCGACCGGGCGGAAACCGGCGTCCCAGATGAGGTGCAGCAGGTCGTCGCGGTGCATCGTGTGCGGCGTCCCATACGCGTCGGCGTCGTGGGTGATTTTGTATTCGACCACCGAGCCGTCCAGATCGTCGACGCCGAAGTTCAGGGAGAGCTGGGCCACCGACAGGCCGTGCATGACCCAGAAGTTCTTCAGGTGCGGCACGTTGTCGAGCAGCACCCGGGAGACGGCGAACGTCTTCAGCGACTCGGCGGGCGCTGCCATCGTCGTACGCGATTGGAGCCTGTTTCTGATCTTGCCGTCCTGGGAGTCGACGAAGTCGTGCTGGTAACGCAACGGGATGAAGACCGCGAACCCGTGCGTCTCGTCCTGCAGCTCGCGCAGTCGAAGGACATGGTCGACGCGGTGCCGTCGCTCCTCGATGTGGCCGTAGAGCATGGTGGCGGGCGTCTTCATGCCTTTCTCGTGGGCGAGGCGGTGGATGCGCGACCAGTCCTCCCAGTGGCAGTCGTGGTCGACGATGTGCTGCCGGACCTCCCAGTCGAAGATCTCGGCGCCGCCGCCGGTCAGCGACTCGAGGCCGGCCTCCATCAGCTCGTCGAGGATCTCGCCGGCGGATAGCCCGCTGATTTTTTCGAACCACTGGATCTCGGTGGCGGTGAAGCACTTGAGCTTGACGCCGGGGAGCGCGGCCTTCAGCTCGCGGAGCACGGTGGGGTAGTAACGCCACGGCAGGGTGGGATGGAGGCCGTTGACGATGTGCAGCTCGGTGAGCCCTTCGCCCTCCATTTCCTTGGCTTTGCGGACCGCCTCGTCGACGCGCATCGTGTACGCGTCCTTTTCGCCGGGTTTGCGCTGAAAGGAACAATAGGCGCAGCTTGCACTGCAAACGTTGGTGAGGTTGAGGTGCCGGTTGACGTTGAACATCACCCGCTCACCGTTCAGCTCGACGCGCCGGTGGTGGGCCAGCCGGCCGAGCCAGGCAAGATCATCCGACGCGTACAGCGCGATGCCGTCCGCGCGGGTCAGCCGATCTCCGGCGTAGACCTTCTCTTCCAGCTCACGCTTGAGTCCGGCGTCCATGTGCTGCCCCTTCCCTCATCTGGTCGTCGAGACTACGGCTCCCCTCCGACAAGAAACTCCGACCCCAGCGCGGAGGCGTTCCATGTCATGCTGTCGTTCTCTGGATTCCCAGCCTTCTTTCACCTTCGATCAATCGACAGGCCTGCGCGGCATGCGGTAAGCAATGAAGGGGACACCGCACGGACGGGGAGCAGATGGCGACAGCACGACAGGCAGACCGACGAAACCGCACGGCGCATCCTTGGTGGCGCCCCGCGGTTTACTCGGCTGCCGCGACCGCGGCCATCGCGGCGCTGTTCAATCCCGTTCCCGCGCTCGCCACGCCCGGCGCGCCGCCGGTACCGGGCGCCCCCATCGCGGTTCCCGACGTGGGCTCCCGCCCGATGGCGCTGGGCACGCTCGTGCTGCCCGGGCAGGCCACCGCCACGACGCCCGCGGTCACGCCGGTCATCGGCGCCGCGACCAGCCCCGCCCTCCAGCAGATCGAAAAGGGCCGGGCCGAGATCGCCACGATGGGCGACGAGCTGATCCAGGTCGGGCAGGACCGCGATCTCGCCAAGGCCCAGCAGGAGACCGCCGCGCAGAAGTACGAGCAGTCCGTCGCGCTGATGCAGGACGCGCGGTCCGCGGCCGCGTCCGCCGCCGCCAAGTCGGTGATCGAGGCCGCGGCGATGCCGCCCGGCGCGTTCGACTCCGGGCTCGCCGGCCTCGACGACCTGGCCCGCCTGCAGCGCGGCGACACCGGCACCGAGCTGGCCGCCGCCCGGCAGCTGGAGACCGCCGAGACGTCGGTCCAGCTCACCCTCGACGAGGAAAATCTCGCCAAGCAGCGATACGACGAGCTGGTCAGCAAGTACAACAAGCTCAACACGCAGCTCGGCAAGAAACAGACGGCGCAGCAGGCCCTCGAGCTCGCGCACGCCGACGAGTTGACCGCGGCCGAGGCCACCGAGACCGCGACCGACAGCCGGCTCGGCGCGCAATACCTGGCGGGCGCCAGCGCCGGCCGCGGCGCCGACCCCAGGGCGATCAAGGCGCTCGAGTTCGCGCTGGCCGAGCGCGGCGACCCATATCTGTGGTCCGCGGAGGGCCCGAACGCGTACGACTGCTCCGGCCTGATGTGGGCGGCGTACCGGTCGGTCGGGTTCCAGCTCGCACGGGTCTCCCGCGACCAGTACTGGCAGACCCACGAAAAGGTCGTCGACCGCTACTCGCTGCTCCCGGGCGACCTGCTGTTCTTCAGCTACTCCAACAGCTGGCGCGGCATCCACCACGTCGCGATGTACGCCGGCCAGGGCCCGATGGGCCAGGGCCTGATGGTCGAGGCGCCGCGCACCGGCCTCAACGTCCGGCTCGTCCCGGTCCGCTGGTCGCGGCTCTTCCAGGCCACCCGGGTCTTCGGCTCGGTGCCGGGCGTCACCGAGGGCCCGACGCTCGGCCGCCCCGACCCCGACACGGACGGCCCCACCACGCCCGACAACACCACGCCGGCGACGACCAGCCCGACGCCGAGCCCGTCGGCCACCACCAGCAAGCCGGGCACGACGCCGCCCACGACGCCGGGGACGACGAAGCCGACCACCGACCCGACGCCCACCAAGCCGACCACCGACCCGACGCCCACAGGGACGCCGACCACCGAGCCGACGGGCGAGAACCCCACGTCGCAGCCGACCGGGACGCAGACCACGACCCCGAGCGGCGCCAACTCGTCGAGCGGCTCGAACCCGCCGTCCGGTAACTCCTCGGCGGCGGCTTCGTCCCCGACCTCCTCGTCGACGTCGTCGGCGGCATCGACGTCCACCTCGTCCGCGCCGACGACCTCGACCTCCACCTCGTCGGCCTCGACCCCGTCGTCGTCGAGCACCAGCTCGGCCACCGCGGCCGAGCACGCATCGGCGTCCGCCTCGGCGAGTTGATCGGTACGGCTATCGTCCGCCGGGGCGGTAAAGATCGCCTTTCCGGCGGTAAGGACCCGGCCGCGCGAGTGGCCGGGTTGGTGCCGGGTGTGCTGACGCGCACGGATATGGCACGGTAAAGGCAGCGCCCGACGTCCCGGACCGTCGGCATGCGCGGTCGGGAGGTTTCATGGACGAGCGGCAGGCGACGCCGGACAGCGACGGCACGAGGCCGGCTACCGGTGACGACCAGGAGGCGTACGCCCCTCCGCCGCCGCCTGCCCCGGGCGCACTCTGGTCCGCGCCCACCGCGGCCCCGCCCACCCCGAATGCGCCCACCTCGACCTCACTCACCTCGATCCCGCTCGTGGCGGGCGGCCCCTCGAAGAGCGACGCTTCCAAGAGCGAGCCTTCCAAGAGCGACGCTTCCGAGAGCGACGCTTCCGAGAGCGAGCCTCCGAGGAACGAATCTTCCGAGAGCGAATCTTCCGAGAGCGAATCTTCCGAGGGTGAGGATTCGACGAGCGAAGCTCAGGCCGACAAAGACTCCGCCGACAAGTCGGGCGAAGCAGGCAAGCCCGCGGTTGCTCCGGTGAGTGTCTCGGCGAGCGGCCGGGCGACCGTCGGAAAGCCTCCAGGGTCGGTCAGTGCCTCGGCCCCGGTGTCCGGTCCCGGCCGCGTGTCCGGCTCGTTCAGCGCATCGGCTCCCGTTTCCGGTCCCGGCCGGGTGACCGGACCCGGGCGCGTCACCGGCTCCGCTCGCCCCATCAGCCCGTCCGGTCAAAGCATCGCGCCCGAGCGGGTCGACGGCTCGTCACGTCAGCTTCCGGCCACGCCGAGCTCCGGCGCGGCCCGCGCTGCCGTTCCCGGCGCCATCAACCCCGACCCTGGCGCCGTGCGTGCCGGATCCTGGCCGAGCGGCCAGGCGAAGGTCTACGGCGGCCGCCCGGCGGAGTCGCCGTCCGCAGACAAGCCCGCCGACCTCATCCCGTCCGACCCCAAGCAGACCGACCCCAAACTGTCCGACCCCAAACCGTCGGACCGCAAGCCGTCCGATCCCCAGCCGTCGGACCCCGGGCCGTCGGATCCCAAGCCGTCCGACCCCAAGCCGTCGGAGCCCAAGCCGTCGGACCCCGAACCCGCGGAGCCCAAGCCCGAGCCAGGCCCCGGAAAGCCGGAGCCGGAGAAGCCCGAGCCGCCCCGCCCGGTCCCGCCGACCAGGCCCGAGCCGGCCCGGCCCGACCCGACCAAACCGTTCGAGCCGCCGGCGCCGTTCCCGCAACCGGGACCGCAGCCCGGCCCGTTCCCGAGTCCCGTCCCGCCGGGCCCCGGTCCGTCTCCGGTGCCGCCCGGCCCGGGTCCGTCGCCCATCCCGCCCGGTCCCGGCCCGTTCCCGGTGCCGCCGCCCGCGCCGAGCCCGGTCCCCGACCCGCCCGGCCCCAACCCGATCCCCGGCCCGCCGCAGCCGGTCTTCCCACCCCCGCCGAGCATCCCGCCGGCGACCGCACACCAGGGCAACCCGGCAGCCGCACACCCGGGCAACCCGGCCACGCACCCGGGCAACCCGGCGGCGCACCAGGGCAACCCGGCCGCACAGCACGGCAACCCGGCCGCACACCAGGGCAACCCGCCGGTGGCCGCGCACCAGGGCGGCGTTCTCCCGACGTACACGATGCCGCCCTCGACCCCCGCCCGCCCGGCCGCGACGCCGCCGCCTCAGCACCCGTTCGGGGTCGGCGGACCGGCCTCGGTCACCCAGCCTTTCGGTGCGACTCACGCCCCCACCGCCCAGGTGAGCCCGCCGCCGGTCGATCCGCCGGCGTTCGATCCGGCGGCCACCACGGCCCTTCCGCAGCAGCGCGGGCCGGGCGGCACGGTCTACGGCACCGGTGGCTATCCGTCGATCGACACCACGATGCCCGTCTCGACCAATCCGGTGGAGAACTCCGGCTCGCTGACCGGCCACATCCTGGCCCAGGGCTGGCGTGACGAGATCGTCGACCGGCGGCGCAGCAACGTCAAGGTGGCGATCGCCATGATGGTGGTGCTGGGTTTGCTGGTGACGGTGAGTGTGGTATTCCTGTTCACCGCCGGGAGCGCCTTCACCGACATGATTTCGGGGATGTTCGGCTGAGCTACCCTTGCGGAGTTTGCGCCGATGGGTGAGCCTGCCCACTGCCGGTGCGGAATGCGGTCGGCGTCCCAAACGTTGAGCCGTACACTTATGACAGTTGTTGACGCGGCGTGCCTTCACGGAGCACGCCACGGGCGTTCTTGCGGGCATTACAGCGGCGGGCTCATGGCAGCCGCGGCGGGCCATTCGCGAGCATGCGCCCCCGTAGAGAGGTTCTCTTGACCACTTTCGCTGATCCCAGCACGTTCCCGTCCGTTTTCGAAAACCCCCAGGTAGACCCCGTCCAGGCCACAACCGCCCAGACAGACGCAGTCCAGACAGACGCAGTCCAGGCAGCAGAAGAGACGCAGACCACGGCGGCGATCGAGACACCGATCGAGACGCCGGTCGAGATCACCCCGAAGAGCTTCGGCGATCTTGGTCTGCCGCCCGAGATCGTGCGCGTGCTCACCCGCGAGGGCATCACCACCCCGTTCGAGATCCAGGCCGCGACCATGCCCGACGCGCTGTCCGGCCGGGACGTGCTCGGTCGCGGGCAGACCGGCTCCGGCAAGACCCTGGCGTTCGGCCTGCCGCTGCTCACCCGCGTCGCGCAGGGTGGCCGCGCCCGGCCGCACCACCCCAAGGCCCTGATCCTGGTGCCGACCCGCGAGCTGGCCATGCAGGTGGCGGACGCGCTCCAGCCGCTGGGCCGCTCGGTCGGCGTCTTCCTCAAGACCGCGGTCGGCGGCGTGCCGTACGACCGTCAGATGGACGCCCTGCGCCGCGGCGTCGAGGTGATCGTGGCCACCCCCGGCCGCCTCGGCGACCTGATCGAGCGGGGCGCCTGCAAGCTCGAGGACGTCGAGGTCACCGTGCTCGACGAGGCCGACCAGATGGCCGACATGGGCTTCCTGCCCGAGGTCACCGAGCTGCTGGCCAAGACCCCCGCGAACGCGCAGCGCCTGCTCTTCTCGGCCACTCTCGACGGTGACGTCGACACTCTGGTCAAGCGGTTCATGCACGACCCGGTCACGCACTCGACCGCGCCGGTCGAGGCCAGCGTGTCCACCATGGACCACCACCTGCTGATGATCCCGCCGCAGGAGAAGTTCCCGATCACCGCGGCGATCGCCAACCGCGCGGGCAAGACGATCGTCTTCGCCCGCACCCAGATGGGCGTCGACCGCCTGGTCGAGCAGCTCCGTCAGGTGGGCGTCCGGGCCGGCGCGCTGCACGGCGGCAAGACCCAGCGGGTCCGCACGCGTACGCTCGCCGAGTTCAAGGAGGGCCGCACCAACGTCCTCGTGGCGACCGACGTCGCCGCCCGGGGCATCCACGTCGACGGCATCTCGCTGGTCGTGCACGTGGACCCGCCCAAGGACCCGAAGGACTACCTGCACCGGGCCGGCCGCACCGCACGGGCCGGCGAGTCGGGCGCGGTGGTCACGCTGGTGCTGCCCAAGCAGCGGCGCAGCACCCAGGTCATGATGGGCAAGGCCGGCGTGGCGCCGGGCGAGGTAAGGGTCCGGCTGGGCGACGAGAAGCTCACCGAGATCACCGGCGCGCGCGAGCCGTCGGGCGTCCCGGTGGTGGACGAGCCGGAGCCCCGGCGCGGCGATCGGCCGCGGGGCCGTTTCGGCGACCGGCCGCAGCGCTCGTACGGCGATCGTCCGCAGCGTTCATACGGTGACCGTCCGCAGCGCTCGTACGACGACCGCCCCCGCCGGGACGGCGACCGCCCGCAGCGCCCGTACGGCGACCGCCCGCAGCGCACCTACGACGACCGCCCCCGCGGCGACGGCGACCGCCCGCGCGGCGAGCGCTCCGAGCGGGGCTTCGCCCCGCGCAACGGCGAGCGCACGGGCGGCTTCCGTCGCGACAACCAGCGGAACGATCGCCGCGACGGCTCGTCGACCCGCTTCGGCGCCCGCCCGGCTCGCACCTACTGAGGGCACCCCGCCCACTGAGGGCGCCCGCACCCTGAGGCACACCTGTGATCCCCGGCAGATTTTGCCGGGGATCACTGGCATTGTGGGACCATGCCGACGATGCCCAAGTCGCTGTTCTGGGAACGACGGGACACCGCTGGGGCGGAACACGCCCTGGTGGACGCCCACAGCGGCCTCTACGCCCGCGGGACGGTCCTGGCCGTCGATCCGATCCCCTTCACCTGCCGCTACGAGCTGCGCACCGAGCCAGGCTGGTCGACCGCCCACGTGGACGTGACCGCCGAGGGCGCCGGCTGGGTGCGCAGCGTCCGGCTCGAGCTGGCCGCGGGCCGCTGGCGCGCCACGACGGCCGAGCAGGGCGACCTCGACGCCGTGCTGCGGGCCGGCGGCCACGCGGGCGCCGGCTTTCCCGGCATCGAGGATCCCGATCAGCTGTACGGCGCGTTCGACGTCGACCTCGGCGGCTCCCCGCTGACCAACACGCTCCCCATCCGACGGCTGGGCCTGCTCAAGGCGGAAACCGGCGTCTCACACCGGATCAGCGCGGCCTGGGTCCTGATCCCCAGCCTCGAAGTGGTCCAGGCCGACCAGATCTACACGCCCCTCGGCGACAACAAGATCCGGTACGCCAGCGAGACGTTCAGCGCCGATCTCACGGTCGACGACGAGGGGTTCGTGCTCGACTACCCCGGCCTCGCCGCACGAACCAAACGACAGTAAATCTCAACCCAGGCCTGGCTGGGGCCGGTTCTCCCACTTCGTCGACAGGGCGATCGCCGTACGCGTCGAAGCGACCCCGGGCGTGCGGTTGATCCGCACGATGAGCTGCTCGAGCTCGGCGATCGTCCCGACCCGCACGGTGAGCTGGTAGGACTCCACGCCGGCCATGAAGTAGCAGCTCTCGACCTCGGGCATGGCCCGCACCGCGGCGAGCACGTCGTCGGTGTCGGCGCCGGAGTCCTCGATGATGCCGATCAGCGCGGTCACGCCGAGCCCGAGCGCCTCGTGGTCGACGTCGGCCCGATACCCGCGGATGGTGCCGGCCGCTTCCAGCTTGCCGACGCGCTCATGTACGGCGGGCGCGGAGAGTCCGACCTTGCGGGCCAGCTCGGCGTACGACGAGCGCGCGTTCTCCCGTAGCAGGTCGATCAGCCGGAGGTCGATGGAGTCCATGGGTCAGACCCTAATCGGGTGGCAGATAGCTACTCACGCCCGGTAGCGACGAATCGGCGGCAGGATAACGATCACTGTCGCAATTAGGGCTTTTTCCGCATTCCAGGGACTCGGTTCCGGGGCGATGCTCTAATGGCTTTACGTCCCGATCGAGCACGCCGACACTCACCGTGATCACGGCCGCTCCAAGACCGACGCGAGGAGGGGGTTGTGGACACTGGAGATCGTCTGCTGACACCGGGCGAGGTGGCCGCGCTGTTCCGCGTCGACCCCAAAACGGTCACGCGATGGGCCGCCGCCGGGCGTATCGGCAGCATCCGCACTCCGGGTGGCCACCGCCGGTTCCGTGAGTCCGAGGTCCGCGCGCTGCTCGAGGGCGACGGCGTGGTCGAGGAAATGCGCGAGGACGACGCCGCCAATCGCCCCCGCAACGCGGGCCCGAGCAATCCCGGCATGGGTTACGGCCCGCCGAACGGCTTGCGCTGAGCATTGAGCTCGCCCCTCCAGCGGGCAAAGAGCGTGTGCGGCACGCCCAGCCCGTCGAGCACCTTTCCGGCCACGAAATCGATGAGCTGCTGCGCGCTCGCCCCGGCCCCGGCGCCATAGAAACCGGGGCTGGCCGGCAGCACGACCGCCCCGGCGTCGTGCAGTGCGATCAGGTGCTCGAGGTGACTGCGGGTGACCGGGGTCTCCCGCGGCACCACCACCGTGCGGCGGCGTTCCTTGAGGTTGACCTCGGCCGCCCGCTGCAGCAAATCCTTGGAGAGCCCGATGGCTATCCCGGCACACGCCGCCGTGCTGGCCGGCACGACCGCCATCCCCTTCGCCGGGTAGGAGCCGCTGCTCGGCCCGGCCGCCAGGTCGCCCGCCGGCCAGTAGGCCAGGTCACCCAGATCGCGACCGAGCCACGCCGCCACGTCGTCCTTCCAATGCGCGTCGCGCACGGTCGCGCCGGTCTCGTCGAGCAGGGTCAGTCGCGCCGCCCGGGAAACGACGAGGTCGACCGATTCGCCCGCGTCCAAAAGACCGATCAAGACCGCTTTCGCGTACGGGGTCCCCGAGGCACCCGAGACGCCGACGACCCACGGTTCACGCATGCCTCAAGTGTGCCCGCTCATTCCGCGCCGATCAGCGCGCTCGCCGGGAACGCCTGGGTGACCGGCATCCACGAGGCGGGATCGGACGGCGGCACGTACTTGCCCGATTTGATCATCCGGCCCAGCTCGACAGTGTCGACCGCGTTCCGGCTGCGCGCCTCCTCCACCCGCAGGGTGCCGAGGAAGGCGTAGCAATACGTGTTCAGGCCGGTGTTGCCGCCCTTGGTGTCCTCCGGGCAGAGCACGCCGTCGCGCGGCCGGCCGTGCTGGGCGCCCGCCGGGCTGATCCGCAGCGAGATGGTGGCGAGCGGCCGGGAGGCCGGGGAGTCGGGCTTTCCCCGCCGGGCGACGGCGTCGGCGGTCGGGATGAACAGCGCGGATGCCGACGTAATTTCGACAAGCTGATAGCCCTCGGGAACGTAGTCGGCGCCGAACCCGATGCGCACCGGCTCGGGTGTGCCCAGCTTGAACGCGTCGGCTACCTGGCGCAGCTCCTTGGGCGTGAGCGCGGACTTGCCGGGCCCGTTCGCCCGCGAGGCGACCAGCGCCATCGCGTCATCGGCATACTCCCAGAGGAACATCGGGCTGCCGTCGGCGTCGACCTGGTAGGCCGGCCGGCCGCGAACCGGCGCGGTCGGAGTGATCTTCGCGCCGTCGAGCGTGCTCCGCGGGTCGACGCCGCGGTGGTAGAGCGTGATCTCACCTTCCGGCGCGTCCCCCGCGCCGTCCTCCTTGTCGACCGGCGCCGTTTCGCCCGCCAGGGTCCATCGCATCGGGTCGCCGACCTGGAGCTTGCCGGTGGTGTAGGCGCTCAGCAGATAGTTCACCTCGGGGGTCGGCTTCGAGGTCGCGCTGGGCGAGGGCAGTGGCCCGGCCTGCTGGATCGTCCGCTGCGGTGCGGAGACGAGAAACGGCGCCGCGATCACGACGGCCACCGCCGTCCCGGCCGCGAGGACCCATCCGGCGCGTCGGCGGCGCCGCAGCCGCTTGCCGGCCCGGACCACGTCCGCCACGTCGTAGCGCGGCGGCGGCGCGTCCGCCCGCACCTCGTCCAGCAGCTCAGACAACCTCATAGCGAGCCTCCGTCCGCTCGTCGATGCCCGGGTCGGCGCCGAGGATCCGGCGGAGCGCGTCGAGGCCCCGCGACGTGTACGCCTTGACCGTGCCCTCGGGGCAGCGCAGGGCGGCCGCCGTCTGCGGCACGCTGAGCCCCTCGAGGAACCGCAGCACGAGCACCGCCCGGTGGTGGACCGGCACCCGCAGCAGCGCCGCGCGCAACCGCAGCCGCTCGTCGACGGCCGGGGTGACGTCGTCGTCCACCACGTCCGGCATCGCGTGGCTCAGCGACTGCTCGCGCCGCCACCACGGCCGCCGGGTCTCGTCGATGGCGGCTCGCACCACGGCGGTGCGGGCGTACGCGTCGGGGTTGTCCACCCGCCCCCACCGCACGTACAGCCGGGCGAGCGCGGCGAGGACGGCGTCCTCGGCCAGCTGCCAGTCGCCGCAGGTGAGGTAGGCGAGCCCGCGCAGCGCGTCCATCCGCGCCGCGACGAACTCGCGGAACTCGGCCTCGTTGTCGCTCACGCCGATAAGACGGACGAGACCAGCCTTCGGGTTACACCAAATAGGGGTCGACCCGCGACTGCCTCCTCATCAGCCCGAAAGGGGCGATCGCCCGCGGCGCCGGAGGCGACGCCAACAGGCTCAGTCACAGCAAAATCAGGTCGAGCAGCGCGAACAGGAACAGCGCGATCGCGACGAAGCCGTTCGCGGTGAAGAACGCTCGGTTGACCTTGGAGAGGTCGGTCGGGGTGACCACGATGTGCTGGTAGGCGAACGCCGCCGCGGTCAGCGCCAGGCCGAGCCACCAGAGCCAGCCCAGGCCCACCACGGCGCCGAACCAGACGAACAGCGCGAAGGTCACCACATGCGTGACGGTGGAGATGTGCAGCGCGGTGCGCACGCCCCAGCGGGCCGGGGTGGAGTGCACGCCGATCCGGCGGTCGATCTCGACGTCCTGGCAGGCGTAGATGATGTCGAACCCGCCGATCCACAGGCCGACCGCGACGCCCAGCAGCCAGGCCGGCCCCGAGCCGGCGAACGTGCCGGTGATGCCGAGCCAGGCGCCCACCGGGGCGACCGCCTGGGCGAGCGCCAGGACGTAATGCGGGTAGTTGGTGAAGCGCTTCGCGTACGGGTAGAGCACCAGCGGGATCACGGCCAGCGGGAACAGCACCAGGCACAGCAGATTGAGCAGGCCCGCCGCGACCGCCATGACCACGAGCGAGACCAGCGCGCCGGTCCAGGCAGTGCGCACCGAGACGGCGCCGGTGACCAGCTCGCGATTGTTCGTACGCGGATTTTGAGCATCGATCTTGCGATCGAGGATGCGGTTGGCGGCCATCGCGAAGGTGCGGCCGGAGACCATCGCGATCGTGATCAGCAGCAGGTCGACCCAGTGGATGCCGGTGCCCTCGCGGTCGAGGGCGACGGCGGCCGACAGGTACGCGAACGGCAGCGCGAAGATCGAGTGCTCGATCTTGACCAGCTCGAGGAACGACTTGATCCGGCCCGGCTTTTCCGGGACCGCGGCCACCGCTGTCATATGCCGTATTCCTTCCAGCGCTTGTCCACGAGCGCGACCACCTCGCTCGACATGGCCATCTCTTCCGGCCAGCCCCTGCTGTAGCCCTCGGACGGCAGCTTACGGGTGGCGTCGATGCCCGCCTTACCGCCCCAGAACTGCTGGTACGACGCGTGGTCGAGGTGATCGACCGGGCCCTGGGTGAGCAGCAGGTCACGGTCGTAGTCGACGTTGCCGAACGCGCGGAACGCCACGTCGGCGTAGTCGTGCACGTCGCAGTCCTCGTCCACCACCACGATCAGCTTGGTCAGCGACATCAGGTGCGCGCCCCAGATCGCATTCATGATCTTTTGGGCGTGCTTCGGATACCGCTTCCGGATCGAGACGATCACGCAGTTGTGGAAGACGCCGGCGGCCGGCATGTCGTAGTCGACGATGTCGGGGATCAGCATGCGCAGCAGCGGCAGGAAGATCCGCTCGGTCGCCTTGCCGAGGCCGTGATCCTCCTGCGGCGGCTTGGCGGTGATGATCGAGTGGTAGATCGGCTTCTTGCGCATGGTCATGGTCTCGACGTGCAGCACCGGGAAGGGCTCGACCGGGGTGTAGAAACCGGTGTGGTCGCCGAACGGGCCCTCGGGGTGGCGCTCGCCAGGCTCGAGAAAGCCCTCCAGCACGATCTGGGCGTGCGCGGGGACCTGGAGCGGGACGCTCAGGCAGTCGACCATCTCGACCCGCTCACCGCGCAGGAAACCAGCGAAGAGGTATTCGTCGATGTCGGACGGCAGCGGGGCGCTCGCCGCGTAGCAGACCACCGGGTCGCAGCCGATCGCCACGGCCACCGGCAGGCGCTCGCCCCGGCGCTCGGCCACCGCGTGGTGTGCGGTCGAGTCTTTGTGGATCTGCCAGTGCATGCCCAGCGTGTTTTTGGAGTGCTGCTGCAGGCGGTAGAGCCCGAGGTTGCGCTTGCCGGTCTCGGGGTGCTTGGTGTGGGTGAGCCCGAAGTTGTGGAAGATGCCACCGTCGCCGGGCCAGACCTGCAGGCCGGGCAGCCGGCCGAGATCGACGTCGTCGCCCTTGAGCACGACCTCCTGGCAGGGCGCGGCCTTGACCTTTTTGGGCGGCAGGGACTTGAGCTGGAGCGCCTTGCCGATGCCCTCGCGGATGCCGGACCAGCCGACCGGGAGCTCCGGCTTGATCAGCGAGCCGATCCGGTCGCCGATCTCGTCGAGGGACTCGACGCCGAGGGCCATCGCCATCCGCTTCTCGGTGCCGAACAGGTTGATCGCCACGGGCATCTCGCCGCGCGTGGGGCGCTCGAAAAGCAGGGCCGGACCGCCGGCCCGGACGGTGCGGGTCACCACCTCGCTGATCTCCAGCGTCGGGTCCACCGGAACGGTGACCCGGCGCAGCTCACCGGCCGCCTCGAGGGCCGACAGGAAGCTCTGCAGATCGTCATAGGGAAACCCACGAGGCACCATGCATCCAGTCTTCACCACCGGTACGACAGTTCGGCACTCGGGCGATCACCGTCACTCCGCATGTCCGATTCGCGTTGAGGTGGGCGATTGTTCCGCATCGGCCGACGATCGGCTCCCACGGCTCAGCGAGGTGACGAGTGAACGTTCGGAACGCGGCGCGGTGGTCCGCCCTGACCGCGGTCGCCGCCATGCTCATCGCGGCCGTTCCGACGGTCTCCGCCGCGGTTTCGTCGTCGCGGCGACCGTCGGCGGCACAGCTGCCGGCCTGCCCGGCGGGCCGGGCCTCCACCCGGCCGCCCACCACTGCGGCCGGCCCCGGCTCGCCCGGCGCCTGCCGCGCGTCCGGGCGCGTCCTCGAATCCGGGGTCCAGCTGACCAAGCCGGCCACGGCCGGCTTCACCCCGAGCGGCTACCACCACCTCGGCGCCAACTCGGCCGGCGAGTGGAGCGGCGTCTCCGGCCGCATCTCGGTGGTCGACGGGTCGATCCGGCCCGGCAGCTACGACTTCGTGGCCGGGCGCTTCATGGTCAAGCGGAACATGGGCGGTGGCCGGATCTCCTGGCTCGAGGCCGGCTGGGCCCAGACCGGTTGGGCCGGGCCGCTGCGGCAGCACATCTACACGTTCAACACCAACACGCACACGTGGCAGTTCTACGACCAGTACGCGCTGCGCCCGGGCGACCGGGTCTGGCTCGACCTGCACAGCGACGCCAACGGCGTGTGGGGGGCATGGTTGTGGTGGGGCAACCGATGGAACCTGCTCACCGCGCAGCGGCTGCCGATCGGAAGCAGCGCGTTCGTGGAGCAGTACGTGGAGGTGCACGTCGACTCGGGACGGCCGGCCCGCATCGACGTGCCCGAGGTGACGGTCGACAACGTGCAGTTGCGGCCGCCGGATGGAAGCGCGGCCCGGTATTGGCGGGATGACGTGCCTACGCTGACGGGATATGGGCCGGGGCAGCCGCAGCGGACCGGTGGTTTCTGCCTGAATTGGGTCAACCGGTACGACACGTGGACCGCGGGAGACTGCGGGCCGGACCGCGACGCCGGGGTTCCGGCCGGAGGGCGGGCCGTCATGCCGACGCCGGCAGCCCCGAGCTCGCCGGTGGCCCCGAATCCGCCGGATCTCGGCTCGCCGGGCTCGGAGACGGCGGGCTCGGAGACGACGGGCGTCGTTGAGCCGTCAGGGTCGGCTCAGGCGGTGACGCCCTCTGTTGAGCCGTCTCGGGGATCGCTGCTTGGGGATCTGCTCGGCGAGTAAGGCGTGGGGCTTTACATGCCGCCGGCGTTTGCGTAGGAGTGGAAGCCGCTGAAGAAGAGGTTGACGCCGAAGAGGTTCATCAGCATGGTGGCGAAGCCCAGCAGCGCGATCCAGGTCGCGACCGTGCGCTTGACGCTCGGAGTTGCCCTTGCGTGCAGGTAGCCGGCGTAGACGATCCAGGAGATGAACGCCCAGACCTCCTTGGGATCCCAGCCCCAGTAGCGGCCCCAGCTCGCCTCGGCCCAGATCGGGCCGGCGATCAGCGCGCCGAAGGTGAACAGCGGGAAGGCGAACGCGTGCAGGCGGAAGGTCAAACGCTCCAGGACCGCGGCTTCGGGGGTGTTCTTTCCCAGCGAGTACGGGAACTTCCGCTTGCCCTTGTCGTACCCGTCGCGGATCAGGAACATCGTGGCCGGCACCGCGCCGACCAGGAAGATGCCGGAGCCGATGATGATCGTCGAGACGTGGATGACGAACCAGTACGAGTGCAGGGCCGGCACCAGCGGGCCCACGGGGGTGTACGCGATCATCCCGGCCGCGCCGAGCAGCAGCACCAGCGCCAGCGAGACGAACAGGCCGATGTGCCGGACCGCCGGGCGGCGCAGCAGGATGCCCACCCAGACCGCCGACCCGACGAAAGTCGCGGAGAGGATGTACTCGTACATGTTGCCCCAGGGCATGCGGTCGGCGGCGATGCCGCGGGTGACCAGCGTGCCCAGGTGCAGCAGCAGGGCGACGACGTTGAGGCCGACCGCGACCCGGCCGATGATCTCGGCCTTTCGGTCGAAGGGCGGCGTGGTCTCGACCAGCTCGTCCTCGACAACGTCGTCATCGACCGGCGCGCCGGAGCCGACGAGCTGCCTGGCGGGCCGGACGGCGGCCCGGCCGATCCGGCTCCTGGAGCCGAAGGCGTACTCGGCGGCGTACCCCACCATCGCGGCCAGGTAGGCCAGCACGGTGACCGCCATCAGCTGATTCGACAACTCCGCCATCACGGCGTCCCTTCCTCGGCGGCCGTCACCAACTGTGCGAACTCGTCGGCGAAACCGGGATAGTCGGTGCGCGGGAGACCACCGGCTGACAACAACGTACCGCCGGCCGAACCCGGCGAGGCCGGCAGGGCGCGGAACCAGACCCGGCGGCGGCGCCCGGCCAGCGAGAGCATCAGCCCGGCCAGACCGATGGCGGCGCCGGCCAGCACCAGCGTCTGGGTCGGGTCGTACCGGATCGAGAGCGTGGCGAACGGCCGGGTGCCGAGGAACTCCAGCTTGGTGCCGTCGTCCAGGGTCCAGGTGTCGCCGATCTTGAGTTCGTGCGGGCGGGCGCCGCTGACGTTCTTGAGGTCGCCCGTCGCGATCTGGCCCTGGTTGAGCGCGTAGACCGAGCCGGGCGTGCCCACATCGAGGCCGAGGTCGCCGCGGTACGCGGTGAGGAACAGCCCGGGCGCGTTCTCGGCCGGGTACGCCGAGGTCGCGCCGTCGCCGACGGTCGGCAGGTAGCGGCCCTCGAAGCCCATCTGCAGGCCGGCGTCCCGCTTGTTGGTCTTGGGGTCGATGTTCACGTCGGGGAACTGGGCGACGCCCTCGCTGGTGAACATGCCGTCGACCGGCAGGAACGGCACGATCTTGGTCTGGGCGGCGCCGAACCGGTCGGTGTAGCGCAGGGTGACCGCGTAGCCGTGGCCGATCAGGTGCACGTTCGCGCCGTGCAGGCGCAGCGGGTCGTTGACCGTGAACTCGCGGATCTTCTCGGGACCGTCGTCCTCGCTCACCGCGACCGTCGCCGAGAACTTGTTGGGCTGGCCGCTGGGCTCGTACGAGGCCTGGAAGCTCTTCAGGTTCAGGCAGAAGTTCGGCAGGTCGGCGGCGTCGACCCGGGGACCGAGCGTGGAGTCGTCGTACTGCGCGAGCGAGTCGCAGAAGCCCTGGTCGGCGCCCTGCACCAGGATGCGGTTGCCGTGCCAGCCGTACCAGTGCCCGAAGCCCACCCCGATCAGCACCGCGAGCAGCGCGAAGTGGAACAGCAGGTTGCCGGTCTCCTTGAGGTAGCCCTTCTCGGCGGAGACCGTGAAGCTGCCGTCCTCCTGCTCGCGCACCCGCGTGCGCCAGCGACGGCGGCGCAGGATGCCGGAGATGTCCCGCGCGGCGTCGGCCGGCGCGGACGAGACGGACCGATCGGCGACGGAGACCGGCAGGCGGTCGAGACGCCGGGGTGCGTCCGGCGGGGCCTGGCGCAGCGCCCACGCGTGGTCGCGGAGCCGGGGCAGCACGCAGCCGATCAGCGAGGTGAACAGCAGCAGGTAGATGGAGGCGAACCAGGGCGACCCGTACACCTCGAAGCCGCCGAGCCGCTCGAGCCAGGGCGCCAACTGCGGGTGCGCCTGGTAGTACTCGGTGACGCGCTGCGAGTCGACCGCGCGCTGGGGGAAGACCGAGCCGGGGATCGCGGCGACGGCCAGCAGGAAGAGCAGGACCAACGCCGTACGCATGCTGGTGAGCTGTCGCCACGAGTTGCGCAACAGCGCCCACCAGCGGTGGGGCCGCTTCGGCGGCGGTTCGGCCGGCGGCGCGGGACGTTGCTCGACCACGGTCACAGCAGTGTCCCCCCGCCGAAGTTGAAGGTGGTCATCAGCCAGACCAGGAAGTGGTTCCACCCGCCGGTGATCAGCGCGACGCCGACCAGGATCAGCAGCACGCCACCTATCCGGGTCACCCACTGGCTGTTGCGCCGGATGGCCCGGAAGACCCCGAGCAGCTTGCGGAAGAAGAGCCCGAAGAGCACGAACGGAATGCCGAGCCCCAGGCTGTACGCGAGCGACAGGGTGACCGCCCGGCTGGTCTGCCCGCTGGTCGTGGCCATCGCGAGCACCGCGGCCAACGTCGGTCCGGTGCACGGCAGCCAGGAGAGCGCGAAGATCGCCCCGAAGACCGGCGCGCCGACCAGGCCCGCCGCCGGCAGCTTGCTGATCCGCACCTCGCGCTGCAGGCCCGGGATCCAGCCCAGATAGCCGAGGCCGAGCACGATCACCAGCACGCCGAGGACGATGTTGAGCGTGTCCTCGTGGCTCTTGAGCGCGAAGCCGATGTTGGCCACCAGGGTCACCAGCAGCGTGAAGACGACCGCGAAGCCGAGCACGAAGAGCGTGGTGCCGGCGAGCACGCGCCGGGTCTTGGCGGCGCCGGCGTCCATGTCGGAGCCCGCCAAACCGGTCACATAGGACAGATAGCCCGGCACCAGCGGCAGCACGCACGGCGACAGGATGCTGACCAGGCCGGCGATGGCCGCGACGGCGATGGCCAGCAGCAGCGGGCCGGTGCCGGCGATCGAGGCGAACTGGTCGCCCATCATCCGGTCGCCTCGGACGCGATCTTTTCGACCAGGGGCTGGAGCTGGGTGTGCGTGGTGGCCGCGCGCAGCGCCACCGCGATCCGGCCCTGCCGGTCGAGGATCAGGGTCTGCGGGGTGGTGGTCTGGGTGACGTCGAACTTCAGCGCCACCTTGCCCTCAAAATCATAAATGCTCGGGTACGTCACCCGGCCGCGCTCGAAGGCGATCGCCGCGTCCTTGTCGTCGCGCGAGTTGATCCCGATGAAGCTGACGCCCTTGGCCTTGGTCGCCTGGTACGTCGTCTCGAGGTCGTCGGCCTCGGCCCGGCACGGCGCGCACCACGAGCCCCAGAAGTTGACCACCACGACCTTGCCGCGGTCCTGCGCGACGTCGTACGTGCCGCCGCCGAGCAGGTCGCCGGTCACGTCGCCGACCTGCGGGCGCCGGTCGGGCGCGCACTCCACGACCTTGCCGGTGGTGGTGCATTTCTTGGCCCAGTTCTCCCCGCCGCAGCCGGACAGGACGGCCGCCGCGACGGCGGCGACGGCCAGGACCCCGGCGAGGCGGCGCATGGTCAAGCTCCCTTGGCGGTCTTGGCGGAGGCGGAGAGGGCGACCAGGTGGGCGGCCGGCTCGGAGTACTCCATACCGACGACGGTAGAGCCCTCGAACAGGAAGGTGGTGAGGCTGGCCAGGCCGCACTGCCGGCGGCGCGGGTCGTGCCAGAGCCGCTTCTTCTCCACGTACCGCCGCAGGGTCCAGATCGGCAGCTGGTGCGAGACGCAGACCGCCTCGTGGCCCTCGGCGGCGACCCGGGCGGCCTGCACCGCGGCGAACATCCGCTGGGCGATCTGCAGGTAGGGCTCGCCCCAGGACGGCGTGATCGGGTCGCGCAGCACCCACCAGTTGCGCGGGTTGGTGAACGCGCCGTCGCCGACCGACACCTTCTTGCCTTCGAAGAAGTTGGCGCTCTCGATCAGCCGGATGTCGGTGGCGATGTCGAGCTTGAACTCGGCGGCGATCGGAGCGGCCGTCTCCTGCGCGCGCTCGAGCGGGCTCGCCACCACATAGGTGACGTCGCGGGCGGCCAGGGTCTCGGCGGCGGCCTTGGCCATCTGCCGGCCCAGCTCGGAGAGGTGGAAGTCGGGCAGCCGCCCGTACAGGATCTTGCCGGGGTTGTGCACCTCGCCGTGCCGCAGCACGTGCACCTTGGTCCTGGTGGGCTCGCTCACGCCAGGCTCCCCGCCGCGCGGGCCGCGTGCGGAAGGGCCGCGGCGATCTGTTCCAGCGCCGCGTCGTCCAGCGCCGTCGACACGAACCACGACTCGAACGCGCTGGGCGGAAGGTAGACGCCGCGGGCGAGCATGGTGTGGAAGAAGGCCTTGAACTGCGCCGCGTGCTGCGTCTTCGCCGATTCGTAATCGCGCACGTCGGTGTCGGTGAAGAAGATCGAGAACATGTTTCCCGCGTACGAGAGGCGGTGCGCCACGCCGGATTCGGCGAGCGCCGCCGAGGCGAGCGCGCCGACGGTGGCCGAGAGCTCGTCGAGCCGCTTGTAGACCGCGTCGTCGGCCAGGCGCAGCGAGGCGAGGCCGGCGGCGCAGGCCAGCGGGTTGCCGGAGAGCGTGCCCGCCTGGTAGACCGGGCCCGCCGGGGCGAGCCGCGACATGATCTCGCGACGCCCGCCGAACGCGGCCGCGGGCAGGCCGCCGCCCATCACCTTGCCGAAGGTGAACAGGTCGGCGTCGACCGGCTCGAGGCCCGCCCAGCCGCCGGCCGAGACCCGGAAGCCGGTCATCACCTCGTCGACGATCAGCAGCGCGCCGTGCGCGTGGGCGATCTCGGCGAGCCGCTGGTTGAAGCCGTCGCGCGGGGCGACCACGCCCATGTTGCCGGCCGCTGCCTCGGTGATCACCGCGGCGATCTCGGGACCGTTCGCCGCGAAGGCGGCCTCGACGGCGGCGGCGTCGTTGTAGGGCAGCACGATCGTCTCGGCGGTGGCCGCGCCGGTCACGCCGGGCGAGTCGGGCAGGCCGAGCGTCGCGACGCCGGAGCCGGCCGCGGCGAGCAGCGCGTCCACGTGCCCGTGGTAGCAGCCCGCGAACTTGATCACCTTGGCGCGGCCGGTGTACCCCCGGGCCAGCCGGATCGCGGTCATGGTGGCCTCGGTGCCGGAGTTGACCAGGCGTACCTGGTCGACCGCCGTACGCCGGACGATCTCCTCGGCGAGGTCGACCTCGCCGGCCGTGGGCGTGCCGAAGCTGGTGCCGCGGGCGGCCGCTTCCCGCACCGCGGCGACGATCTCGGGGTGCGCGTGCCCGTGGATCAGCGGGCCCCAGGAGCAGACCAGGTCGACGTAGCGCCGGCCGTCGGCGTCGGTGAGCCAGGGCCCACGGCCCTCGGCCATGAACCGGGGTGTGCCGCCGACCGCCCGGAACGCACGCACGGGTGAATTGACCCCGCCGGGCACGATGGCCGAGGCGCGGTCGAACAGGGCCTGGGAGGCCGGGGCGTCCTCCGGGTACGGGAAGCCCTCGGCGCGGTATGAGGTGGTCACAGCGGCTCCCATTCTGTCAGCGACTCACGCGTGCCGTCTCAAGAGGGTTGTTCACGTCGTGCGTACGTCACACCAGCCCGTCCGGTACGTCCCGATACGAACGCGCCCAACGGGCAGATCAACACCTCGGACGATAGGCTGACGTGGTGGAGCGACCGGAACTGACCATCACGGTTGAGCGTGCTCCCGACGAGGTCGTTCTCCACCTCGCCGGGGAGATCGACGTGCTCACGGTCACCAACCTCTCCGCCCTGGTCAATGAGACCCTGGCCGATCCACCGCCGCGCATCGTGCTCGACATGGCCGGGATCACATTCTGTGACTCCCAGGGCCTCGGCACGCTGGTGGTGCTCAGCCGCAAGGCCCAGCACGCGCGCACGGTGCTCGCGCTGACCAACGTGGGCGACTTCCTCATGCGCGTCCTCGACATCACCGGCCTGCGCAGCGCCCTGATGATCAGCTCGGTGTCGTAGACCGCACAACAGGGTTGCCTTGACATCGGTGTGAAGGCCTAGACGAGTGATGACTGGGTTGAGCTGGGTCAGTGGTCGTAGGCGATCAGGCTGCGGGTGACCGGTTGGCCGGTTTTGTGGTTGTGCCAGATCGCGGCGGTCATGGCGAGTAGGCGTTGGGCGA